>NZ_JAQGMM010000319.1 GCF_028292365.1 Caballeronia sp. | reverse complement strand
TGCACTCAGACGCGGTCCAAAGCAAACGACGGACAAGCGTGTTGGAGAGGTTCGTGAAAGCGTGCGCGGTAGAAATGCGAGGTCAGCCGGCGCCGCGTTTGGCCGTAAATAAACCGCTCGTAGAGGTCGCCGGGCAGGATCACCGGCATGGCCGGGGTATCGAAACGTTGCAACACTTGATCGACCTGTACCCGTCTTTCACACGATGCCAGCCCTGGATTCGTTGCGACAACACGTCACGTCTCAGCGCCGCAATCAATGTCCGTCATCCAGCGCGCCCGCGGCCCGCGGCTCCTGAACGACAGGTCGAGCGTGCGGACCACGCATACCGGAAAGCGCATCACCACCGCATTGCCGTAGCGTCGCGCCGGTGTATCGAGAGTGGGGTCGGCGACTGCCTGAAGGCCAGTCATGCGCTGTAATATCGCCAGCGCATCGGGCGCGGTGCTGTCTCCAATCGGCACCTGCTGCAGCTGCGCGAGCGGCAAGACTTTGTACGCTAAGCCGCTTGTGAGAGCGCCTTCAGGTTGAGGACATCGCCCAAGCAGCGCCCAATGCCAGGCCGCCGCAAAATCGGCGATCGCGAGTACGCGCATCTCCAGCCACGCAAACCGGCCAATCAAACAACGCAGCTTTTCGACCGGCACAAACAGGTCGACAAGTTCGGCCGGCCCAACCGGTTTCTCGGGATCGATCAACGCTTCGAGCGGCACAAGCCGGTCGATATCGGGAGAGAGGGTGGCTTCACACGCTCGAGCGTGTGATGTTGCGCGGGGTCCTTCGGCAAGACGGCAGTCGCGTCGTTCATGCTGTGCACGTTCACGCAACCCGTTTCGCGCTCCGGCACGCTCGGCGGCATCAGGCGATACCGGTCGTGCACATCCGCTTGCTTGAGCAGTTCGTGCAGCACGTCCATAGTCGTTTCCTGGAGCCACCCGTGGTTATGCGACGCGATGCCTTCATTGGATGCTTTCCATCCCATCTTGTAGACCGGCAATCACTCGCGCTCGAACGCGCAAAGCATTGGGAAATCCCACGCGAGAATTTAAATGCACAGCCGTCTTTCGGGTCGCCACAACTTCATGGAGAAAGTCACCGAGCGCAGACACCGCGCACCGCGCGCGCGTGATCCTCGCCCGAAGGACACGAAAATAATCCGGGCCATCGATCAGCGAACTAAAACGATCAGCATACCGAACGCTGTCGCAATGACGGCCGGGTTGGAAAAACGTTTCGGTACTCATATGGCCACCGGTTCAAACGGATGCCCGAACAGATTCGCCGGGAGCTAAAACCGCGGACCGTGTGATGAACCGTTCCGGTGAAGTCAGGGTTCGTATGACGATTTTTGCAAACGCTGTGTCCGATTGCCCCGACTTCCCCGCGCTGCGCAAAATCATGCCGCACCGTACAGGAAATGATTCGATTATCTGTACCGGTACTGTACAGATCCAATCTCATACACTGGCGCTCACGGACTATCGATCCGATTCAGTTCCTGCCTTGACGACACACTAGGAAACACCATGCATCTGGACACTGCCGCCCTACTGACTGCCCTTCCGGCCGCGGTGCTGTTCGCGCTCGTTACCACCATCACGCCCGGTCCGAACAACACCATGCTGCTCGCGTCGGGGGTGAACTTCGGATTGCGCCGGACGGTGCCGCACGTGCTCGGAATCAGCGTAGGCGTCGCCATCCTCATGGTGTTGGTCGGTCTCGGCGTGGGGCAGGCGTTCGCGCGCTTCGCCTGGGCTTACACGGTGCTTGAAACATTAAGCGTGGCGTACCTGCTGTACCTCGCGTGGAAGATCGCGACCTCGTCGACCATGCAGGTTCGCGACGGCGAGCGCCGGCCCATGCGGTTTATCGAAGCAGCCGCGTTTCAGTGGATCAATCCGAAGGCATGGATGATGGTGCTGACAGCCGCGACCACGATCCATTTGCATTCGAGCTTTTCGCTGAATGCCGTATTGATGGCGGTGGTGTTTATCGTGGTTGGATTGCCCTGCATTACGATGTGGGCCGCGTTCGGCACGTCCATGCGCCGGCTTCTCACGCAACCGCGCTGGCTTCGTGCTTTCAACTGGACAATGGCCACGCTGCTCGTGTTGTCTTTGTATCCGATCGTCGAGCGCGCGGTGGCGTGATGACGTAGTGATGGGCATGGCGTGACAGCGTAATCAATGCTGTCGTCGTTACATTGGTGGCGAGTTGATTTGGTGGTTCGGAGTTCAGATCCAGCCTATTTTTTCGTAGGCGGCGCATACTGGTCCATGCCTGCCGTCGCGCAAAATATGCAGCCTGATTGCAACTTTGGCCGTAGAAAGCGGCAAGAAATGCGCACTCCGTTATCTGGGGGAATCGACAGGCATGTACGAAGCTTGCTGCCCGATCAACTCGCGCCCTGTTGGCGCGGCTTTGAAACCTCCCAAGGAGTTACGCCATGTCTGGAGCAAATCGCCCGTCCGGTCCCGCAACACGCAAGTCCCTCGATCTCGCCGACCAAATTGAACGCGATGAACTCGAGAACCAACTGCCGGATGCGCTAAACCACGCCGACGATGACGACCTCGACGACGAACCCGACACCGGCAAGCCCCGCCGATAACATTTCTCCTCCATTCCCGCGCCCGTTGGCGCGTCTTCCAAAGCCGCACTCGCGCAATGCAGTGCGGCTTTTTTGTGCGCGAATCGTTTTGCGCCCTATTTTCCGGGGTGGCGAGTTCTGGGCACGACGGTTGCTCTAAGTTCGGGCGTCGCGGGATCCAGCTGCATTCAGCGGCACATGGTCATGTAAAGCAGTCAAGGCGGCGAAGGCGTCAAGCCAGCACGCAAACCAATCCGATAATCGACCCCTTTGGAGGGCTTCATGCTTCGATACGCTGTCATCTTTTTCATCATCGCGATCATCGCGGCGTTTTTTGGCTTCGGCGGAATCGCGAGCGGTGCAACCGAAATTGCGAAGATCCTGTTCTTCATCTTCATCGTAATCTTTTTGGCAACGTTGTTGCTGGGCGTATTCCGGCGATGAAGCCCCGGTGTCGATGATTCAATGGACACCGCTGAAGAAATGCAAAAAAAGCGCGAGCATGCTCGCGCTTTTTTATGCTTTCGGCTTACCCCCGTCCCGCAGTGCAAACCGGCCGGCTTACTCATGCATCGCAATTAATGCATCGCAAGCTCGACACCTTGCTCGAGGCCTTGTTGAGCCAACTGCTCGGCGAGCGCACTCGAGTGCCCGGCCAGAGGGTTCACATCGCCGCCTGCTATCAACGCGTCGTTCAATCGCCATTCTGCTTCCACAAGACCCGTAACATGCGCATCCGGCGATGCGATCGCGTCGCTCGTCTTGCCGTCCATCCTGGTGGAATGTTTATCACCATTCAGAAACAAGTCGCTTTCGGCACGATTTAAAACGTCATCGAGCGAGAGTTTGAGCGCGTTGTGCTGCTCATTGACATCGATTATTTCAACACCCCGGCTCTCCGCCGTTGCGGTTTTTCCTACTACGGGGATGAAGTCGATAGCGGGGTGATGGCCCGTTGCGTGCGGCACTCCATTGCTCTCGTGCGCGCTGTCAATATTATGGCCTCCGTCTTGCGAAGCCCAAGCGTGACCGGACGATACAACCGACAGTGACAGCTCGATCAGGAAGGCGAAATGCTCTGAAATCATGCCACCTTTACCCGCCATGTCTGTTTGGATTGCGATCAGGTCGTGCATGCTTGAGGGCAACGGATTGGCCGGTTGAATCGACCACATGCCATGTGCGTCAACCTGAGTGGTAGCCATCAACATCCCGTTATCGTACAGGTTGATCATGTAACCCGGCTTGCCAGTGCCGCTGATGACCGGACGCACATCGTCGGTCGTGCCATCTCGAGCGACCGGTCCCTGGACCGGACCGACGTTATCCATGACCTCGGTGATGACTGGCGCTACGGGCGTCGACGTGTCGATAGTGACGGAAAGCTGCCTGGACGATGCACCCCATTGATCTTCACTGTTCATGGAGATTGCCGTGAACTTGTGAAGACCAGCCTTGAGCGCGGCAGGCGGCGTCAATGACCACAGACCATCGCTCGTCACGATGGTGGTACCGAGCCATCGAACACCGTCGTACACGGTCACCGCGGTGCCGGCGTCAGCCGTACCCATGATGACCGGGAATGCTTCGCCTGACGTGCCGCCGTTGCTTGCGGATCCAACGGACGTGATGATTGCTTTCGAAGGAACGTTATAAAAAACTGCCATGCTGGCCCTCTCTTTATGGGAATCAACTTGCGCGACACCGCTTGGAATCCGACGGTCGCGCATTGATGCGAATTGACGACGGCTGGATGCCGCCAGTTCAGTTCGCGAGGGCGAGTCTGTCCTTATGAACTAAAACAAACCACACGATTGTTCCTAAACAGTAAACAAACAGAACAATCCTTTGCGAAAGATCATCTTTCTCTAACGCCCCTTCCACTTCTCGATAAACCCCCACAACGCGTCCTCAGCGGAATATGGCACGTTAAAGCGAAACCAGTTGCTCGCGGCATCGTCGGGCCGAAAGTATGAACCCGGTGCGAGCCAGATGCCGTCTTCCAGCGCCTGCGTGGCCAGTTCGTTGGCCTCTTCAGGCTCGACTGGCAATCGTGCCCACACAAACAAACCCGCACGCGGCCGATGAAACAGCTCAACGCCGAGCGCATCCATCCGGTCCTCGACCTGCACGTGCGCGTCCTTGAGTTTTTCAATGACCGATTCCACGTGACGCGCATAACGCCCTTCGGTCAGCACTTTTTCAACGATCCGTTCCGTCGCCGCCGATGAAGTCAGCCCCACCGCCATCTTCGTACGCGCCAGTTCACGCAGTACGTCACGCTCGGCAACCACATAACCGCAGCGCAATCCTGGCGTGATCGTCTTCGAAAATCCGCCGACGTACAGCACGCGGTTCAAGCCTTCCATGGCGGCCAGAAGCGGCGCACCGGCCGGCGCGAGCTCGCGGTTCACATCATCTTCCACGACCCACAAGCCATAGCGTTCCGCGATCTGCAACAGACGAAACGCCGCCGCCATGCCGAAGGTCGCGCCGGTCGGGTTCTGCAGCGTCGTGTTGAGAAAGATCGCCTTGGGACTATGCTCGATCACCAGTTGCTCAAGCACGTCGTTATCGATACCCGCCGGTGTGCGCGGCACGCCTCGCACAATCAGGCCACCCAGTTGAAGGATCTGCAGCAGATTGCAGTAACCAGGATCTTCGACGATGACCGTATCGCCGGGACGCAGCAGCGTGCGCACAATCAAATCGAGCGCCTGCGTAGCCCCAGCGGTCAGCAACACGTTCGCGGCAGGGTCGGCGGGCAAACCGTAGCGGTCAAGTTGCTCGGCAATCCGCTCGCGCAGCGGCGCAAAACCGTACGGGTGCCCGTAGTCAGCCATACGCGCCGCCGGCACGCGGCTGATCGAGCGCAACGCGTGATGCAAACCGCTTTCGTTGACCCATTCATTGGGCAGCCAGCCGCAGCCGGCTTTGATCGGCACGGAATGATCGGCGAATACATCGGACAGCAGCCAGGTCGCGGTGAGGCTCGGCGGCTGCCACGCTACAGCTCGCCTGTGGGCCGCCGGGGCCTGCGCCGCCACCCGGTACCCCGAGCCGCGCCGCGCGACCACGAGCCCCATCGACACAAGGCGTCCATACGCTTCCGTTACCGTGAAGGTGCTCAGCCGCTCCGACTGCGCAAGCTGGCGCACCGAAGGCAACAACGCGCCGGCACGCAGCGCCTGCTGCTCGATGGCGCCGGAAAACGCCCGCACCAGTTGTTCGACGAGCGTGGCTTGCGCGCGGTCGCGGTCCAGTTGAAGTTCAATCATGGATCAGCAGGAATAGGATGATAAGAGTGAGTCATCCAGGATAGACGACCAATACAGTTTGCACCATTTTGCCAGCACAGTTCTCTTCGCGACAGGACAACTGTCTATGCCGCGGGTTTTTATCGAGGACTACATTGCGTGTTCTAACAGGAGATTTCCCATGACTTCGCGCCCCGTCATCGACGACCTCTCGTCGTTCTGGATGCCTTTCACCGCCAACCGGCAGTTCAAAGCTGCACCACGCCTGATCGAGGGCGCCAAAGGCATGTACTACCGCGCAACCGATGGCCGCGAGATTCTGGACGGCTGCGCCGGCTTGTGGTGCGTGAACGCGGGCCACTGCCGCGATGAAATCGTCACCGCGATCCAGCAACAGGCCGCCACGCTCGACTTCGCACCGACCTTCCAGATGGGCCATCCGCTCGCGTTCGAAGCGGCCACGAAAGTCGCCGCGATCATGCCGGAAGGCCTCGACCGCATCTTCTTCACGAATTCGGGTTCTGAATCCGTCGATACCGCGCTGAAAATCGCCCTTGCCTATCACCGTGCACGCGGCGAAGGCCAGCGCACGAAGCTGATCGGCCGCGAGCGCGGGTATCACGGGGTGGGGTTCGGCGGCATTTCGGTCGGTGGCATTGGACCGAACCGCAAAACGTTTTCAGGCGGGTTGCTGCCGAACATCGATCATCTGCCGCACACGCACGCGCCCGAGCACAATGCGTTTTCGAAGGGCCAGCCGGTGTGGGGCGCGCATCTCGCCGAAGAACTCGAACGCATCGTCGCGCTGCACGATGCCTCGACCATCGCTGCCGTGATCGTGGAACCGCTGGCGGGTTCGACGGGCGTGCTCGTGCCGCCGCAGGGTTATTTGCAAAAGCTCCGCGAGATCTGCACGAAGCACGGCATCCTGCTGATTTTCGATGAAGTCATCACGGGCTTTGGCCGGCTCGGCAAAGCGACGGCCGCGGAGTATTTCGGCGTGACGCCGGACCTGATGACGCTGGCCAAAGCCATCAACAACGCGGCCATTCCGATGGGCGCCGTGGCTGCGCATCGTAACGTACATGACACGATCATCAATGCGGGTGCGGTGAACGGTATCGAGCTGTTCCACGGCTACACGTACTCCGCGCACCCGATGGCCGCCGCCGCCGCGATCGCCACGTTGGACCTGTATGCGCGAGATCAACTGTTTGAACGCGCTGCATCGAAAGCGCCGAAGTTCGAATCCGCCGCCCATGCGTTGCGCGACGCGCCTTACGTGAAGGACGTGCGCAATCTCGGGATGGTGGCGGGTATCGAACTGGAATCCCGCGATGGCGCGCCGGGTGCGCGAGCCTATGAAGCGTTCGTGAAATGCTTCGAGGCAGGCGTTCTAGTGCGTTATACAGGCGATATTCTCGCGTTCTCACCGCCGCTGATCATTGAAGATGACCAGATCGAGCAGATTTTCAGCACGGTTCGCAAGGTGCTCGAAACAGTGAAATAACGTGGTTTAGATAGCCGCTTACGGTCCATCAAAGTAAGCGGTATGCAAGCTCTAAGTGCAAGTCTCAAGGCCGTTCTGGTTGCTCCGGAACGGCCTTTCTTCGTTGCGACGCTGCAAACGCGCCGCGAGCGGTACGCTAGCGTTCTAACGTGCGTGCCGAGCCGTACCCGCCTTCGCAGCCGCCTTACGGCGCGTCTGCCAGCCTTTCTTCGCCGATGCTGATCGATCGGCCGCAGACCGCCGGCTTGCACTCGCATGCGCCTGCTTCGAGAGCGACTTGTGCGAAGCGGCCTTGGTGCTCTCACGTTTGAGCACCCGCG
>NZ_JAQGMM010000279.1 GCF_028292365.1 Caballeronia sp. | reverse complement strand
GAGCGTCAGGCGCAGATCAATCAGGCCGAAGGCGAGGCGTCGGCCATTCTGGCGGTGGCTGTAGCGAATGCTCAGGCAATTGAGAAGATCGGTGCAGCGATACAAACAGCCGGCGGCATGGAAGCGGTGAACCTGAAGGTCGCCGAGCAATATGTCACTGCGTTCGGGAACATCGCGAAGCAGGGCAATACGCTGATCGTGCCGGGGAATTTGTCGGAGATGAGTTCGATGATCGCGTCGGCGCTGAGCATCATCAAGGCCGATGGAACGGGTGGCGGCGTGATTCGTAAGAGCTGAAACGTGGCGTCAGTTGAATCAGCGCGCTGAACCAGCTTACCGCAAGAAAAAAGGGCGTCGACTATCTGGTCGACGCCCTTTTTATGTTGGCTATGCTCACTATCATGCTGGTGGTGCTCAATGCTTGGCACCGCGCATGATTTGCGCTTTTTCGCGTTCCCAGTCGCGCTTTTTCTCGGTTTCGCGTTTGTCGTGAAGCTTCTTGCCCTTCGCGAGACCGATTTCGCATTTTACGCGACCGCCTTTGTAGTGGAAGTTCAGCGGCACGAGCGTGTGACCTTTCTGCTCGACCTTGCTGATGAGCTTCGAAATCTCTTCGCTGTGCAGCAGCAGCTTGCGTGTGCGGACCGGGTCCGGGTGGATGTGGGTCGATGCTTCGGGCAACGGGCTGATGTGCGCGCCGATCAGGAACAGTTCGCCGTCACGAATGATGACGTAGCCTTCCTTGATCTGGCCGCGGCCGGCCCGGAGCGCCTTGACTTCCCACCCTTCCAGCACGAGCCCGGCCTCGTAGCGATCTTCGATGAAGTAATCGAAGAAGGCTTTTCTGTTGTCGATGATGCTCATGAATGAAAAGTGCCTAACTCGTTTAAAATCCTGATTTTAGCAGCGCGGGCGAGGTAAAGCCCGCAAAGCTTCCCACTCTTGCCACGCGTTGCGCCCTTTATGGCAGATGTCCAGAAAACTGTATTGATTCGCCATTCTGCAGAGCAGATGTTCGACCTCGTCACCGATGTCGCCGATTACCCGAATTTCTTGCCATGGTGTGGAGGCGTGGAAGTAGGCCGCCACGACGAACACAGCATGGAAGCGAAGATCCACATCAATTTCAAGGGCATCAAGCAGCATTTCGCTACGCGCAACGTGCATACGCGGCCGACCACCATCGATATGGAGTTCATGGACGGCCCTTTCAAGAAGTTCACCGGTTACTGGCGGTTCACGCCGTTGCGGGCCGATGCCTGCAAGATCGAATTCGCGTTGCACTATGAATTTTCGAACATCATTCTCGAGAAGATCATCGGGCCGGTTTTTAGTCACATTGCGCACACGTTCGTGGATTCGTTCGTGAAGCGCGCCGATCAGCGGTATGGAAAATGATGACGCTTTCCGTTGAAGTTTGTTATGCGTTGCCGGAGGGGAAGAGCGCGGTGTGTGCGCTTTCCCTGGGCGAAGGCGTGACTGTGCGGGAAGCGATTGACGCCAGTGGATTGCTCGCACAGTTTCCCGAGATCGATCTGAACGTGCAGAAAGTGGGCATTTTCGGAAAGATCCAGGCACTGGATGCCGTGCTTGCTGATCATGATCGGGTGGAGATTTATCGGCCGCTAAAGGTTGATCCGAAGGTGGCGCGGCAAAGGCGGGTTGAGAAGACACGGCGCGGCGGGTCCATTGAAGGGCGCCGGTGGACGCGTAAGGAAGCCCGGTAAAAAGTGCTGTAAAAAGCGCGGTAAGGGCGATTCGCTTGGTTGTCGGGATCTTTCCGGCCTCCTTGCCGGCATCCGCAAAACCGAACTTATATCGAACGTAAATCGAGCGAAAAACCGAAACGGCGGCGTAAATCGTCGACCCGGACGAGGCCCGTAAATTGCGGTGAAAAACGAGAAACGCCGCCTAAGCTGCTGTTCGGGCAGTGAAAATCCGGGGAACTATCGGTATAATTCGGTTTTGCGCCCATAGGATTTGCCATGCGTCTGATCCAGAAAGCACTCACGTTCGATGACGTGCTCCTCGTGCCCGCGTTTTCCAACGTTCTCCCGCGCGACACCAGCCTGAAAACACAGGTTACCCGCAAGATCTCCCTGAATATGCCCCTGTTGTCCGCGGCCATGGACACAGTCACCGAAGGCCGGCTCGCTATTGCGATGGCCCAGCTCGGCGGTGTCGGCATTATTCACAAGAACCTTACCGCAGCCGAACAGGCCCGCGAAGTCGCGAAAGTAAAGCGCTTCGAATCAGGCGTGGTGCGCGATCCGATTACCGTTCCGCCGAACATGAAAGTGCGCGACGTGATCGCTCTCACACAACAGCACGGCATTTCCGGCTTTCCGGTGGTGGAAGGGCCGCAACTGATCGGTATTGTGACGAACCGGGATCTGCGCTTTGAAGAACGTCTCGACGACGAAGTGCGCAAGATCATGACGCCGCGTGAACGTCTCGTGACGGTCAAGGAAGGCACGCCGCTCGCCGAAGCCAAGGCGCTGATGCACAGCCATCGGCTGGAACGCGTGCTGGTCGTCAACGACGCGTTCGAATTGCGCGGCCTCATGACGGTCAAGGACATCACCAAGCAAACCGAACACCCCGATGCCTGCAAGGACGAACACGGCAAGCTGCGCGCTGGCGCGGCAGTGGGCGTGGGTCCGGAGAACGAAGAACGCGTCGAGCTGCTGTCGGCGGCGGGCGTTGACATCATCGTGGTGGATACGGCGCACGGTCACAGCCAGGGCGTGCTCGAACGCGTGCGCTGGGTGAAGCAGAACTATCCGCACATTGAAGTGATTGGCGGGAATATCGCCACGGCTGCGGCGGCCAAGGCGCTCGTGGAATACGGCGCGGATGGCGTGAAGGTCGGTATCGGCCCGGGTTCCATTTGCACGACGCGGATCGTGGCGGGAGTCGGTGTTCCGCAAATTACCGCAGTGGCGAACGTGTCGGACGCGTTGCGCGGCTCGGGCGTGCCGGTAATCTCGGACGGCGGCGTGCGTTTTTCCGGCGATGTCAGCAAGGCGCTTGCAGCCGGCGCGGACGCTGTGATGATGGGCAGCATGTTGGCCGGCACGGAAGAATCGCCCGGCGACGTGTTCCTGTTCCAGGGCCGCCAGTTCAAGGCGTATCGCGGCATGGGTTCGGTCGGCGCGATGAAGGACGGTGCCGCGGACCGATATTTCCAGGACAACTCGGCGAATATCGACAAGCTCGTGCCGGAAGGCATTGAAGGTCAGGTCGCCTATAAGGGCTCGGTCAACGCTATCCTGTTCCAGGTGGTCGGCGGCGTTCGGGCGAGCATGGGGTATTGCGGCTGCCGCAATATCGCCGAAATGCACGACAAGGCCGAATTCGTCCAGATCACGGGTGCCGGCATGCGCGAGTCGCACGTGCACGACGTGCAGATCACGAAGGAAGCGCCCAACTACCACGTGGACTGACCATGAAACCGCTGCTGCGCGCTGTTCTTGTCATCAATGCACTGATTTTCCTGGCTTTCGGCGTGCTGTTTCTGCTCACGCCATGGACAGCCTTGTGGGCATCGATGCATCTCGTGACCGTGCAGCCGCCGTTTGTCGGACAGTTGTTCGGGATCGCGCTGATCGGTATTGCGTGGCTCGCGGTTCATGCCGCTATCGATGGTGCGTTGACCGCGACGGCCGCCAAGGTGTCGGGACATGTGGAGTGGTTG
>NZ_JAQGMM010000252.1 GCF_028292365.1 Caballeronia sp. | reverse complement strand
ACCTTCAGGCCGTCGCGCATGATCGTCAGGCGCTGCGTCAGCGCGAATACTTCGTCCAGCCGGTGCGTGATGAAGAGAATGGCGGCATCGCGTTCACGCAACGCGCGCACGATCGAAAACAGGCGCTCCACTTCCGTCAGCGACAACGCCGCCGTGGGCTCGTCCATGATCAGCACATTCGCGTTCAGGGAAAGCGCCTTGGCGATTTCGACCACTTGCTGATCGGCGATGGACAGACCCCGCACCAGGCGCTCCGCGCGCAGATTGACGCCAAGCGATTGCAACAGCGCATCCACTTCGCGATTCATTTCGTCATAGCGAATCCGGCCGATCCGGTCGCGTGGTTGACGTCCCATGTAGATGTTTTCCGCGATGGACAGATCCGCGAACAACGTAGGTTCCTGATAGATCACAGCAAGACCCGCATCGCGCGCTTCTGCGGGATTCGCAAACGTCCGCGCCTGCCCATCCACCAGCAATTCGCCCGAGTCCGGCTGATATACGCCGGCAAGCAGCTTGACGAGGGTCGACTTGCCTGCGCCATTCTCGCCAAGCAACGCATGCACTTCACCCGGCCATAAAGCGAGGCTGCCGTCTCCAAGCGCACGCACGCGTCCAAATGACTTGCTCGCGTGCCTTAGCTCTAGCCGAGGCGGATTGTTATTGCCCATACTGTCTCCTTCAGATGCGATAAATACGTTCTGCGTTGCTTTTGAAGAGGGCTTCTTTTTCTGTGTCTCTCAGGTCTTCTACGATCGACGCATACGCGTTCCACAATCCTTCATACGTGGCAAACAAACGGTCCACCGGAAAGTTCGACGCGAACATCGCGCGCTCGCAACCGAACGCGTCAATTGTCTCCAGCACATACGGTCGAAAACTTTCGACACTCCATTGATGATCGAACATGGCAAGGCCGCTGATCTTCACCGCCACATTCGGACAGGCAGCGAGCGCACGCAGCCCTTCACGCCATGCTCGAAACCCCTCCACCGACGAACGATCCACAAACATGCCGGCATGATTCACGATGAACTGCGTGTCGGCATGTTCCTGTGCAAGCTCAGCCGCCTCTCTCATCTGCGATGGGTAGAGTTGCAGATCGAATGACATCGAATACTTCTTCAGCAAGGCGAAGTTCTTGCGCCATGTCGGCTCACGCATATAGTGCCGGCCCACGTAGTCATAAAGTGGATTTTGGTGCACGTTGAGTATCTGCCGAATACCCCGGGTGTTGGCGAATGCTGCGTGCCCTTCGAGCACTTCCTGCACGTTATCCGCCGATAAATCCGCGCCCGCGACAATCGCATTCGGCAACCCGTGACCTTCATTATCGGCAACATGCTGCAGCCAGCGCGTTTCTTCCACCGGATCGGCGGGATCGTGATTGGCATCCACATGCACGAGCTTGAGCACCTGGACCGGCCCGGCATCGCGCAGCAAATCACCGATCAGGTAGTCATGTTTCAGCGCTTGTGCATCACCGACGAACGACTTACCCGGGTTCGCCAGCCACGGATAGTGATGGGTATTCAAATCCCAAAGGTGAATGTGCGGATCGACAACCTGCATGAATATGTCCTCGTGCCGCAAAGGCTGAAACAAAAGCGTCAGGGTAGATGGAAGACCGGCACGAGCGCGGTTTGAACCGGCGAGCGGTCAGGGTTTGTTTCCATCAGGTCGGCCATGCTGTCCCACCATTTGCGCATGATGGGCAAGTCGGGCAACGCGGCCATGGTGTGGTCGCGCTCGCGCTTGAGCGTGGCGAACAGGTCCCCGGTGGTTTCGTCGAGAAAAATCCAGTAGTCGCGGACCCCGGCGTTGCGTAACGCCTCGGCCAGCT
Source organism: Caballeronia sp. (assembly GCF_028292365.1). Taxonomy (GTDB): domain Bacteria; phylum Pseudomonadota; class Gammaproteobacteria; order Burkholderiales; family Burkholderiaceae; genus Caballeronia. The sequence continues at coordinate 2,244 of NZ_JAQGMM010000252.1, read as the reverse complement.
CGGGCCATATGTCGCGATGACGCCGCTCGTATTCATCGCGCTGGCCCGGTTTGAGGGTCATCCTGAACGCAATCGTCTCCATTGCGGCTTGCCTTTTATAGGTGTTGAACCGGTTGGGTCGTAGTCCGACTTACGGCTTATGCGTTACGACTATAATTCGCCGACTGATAACATGACAATCCGAAGTCAGGATCAGCCGATCGCAAAACCGAATCGCATGACGGACGCAAAATTGACGAACGAGGACGCCCGATGACCCAGAACGTCTCCCAGATTGCCCTCGTCAACCGCCTGAAATTCAAGCATCTCGCATTGCTTGTCGCCCTCGACGACGCCCGCAACCTGCACCAGGCCGCCGAGGCCATCAACGTCGCCCAGCCGAGCGCAAGCCGCATGCTGAGCGACATAGAAGAAGCCTTCGGCTTCCTGCTGTTCGAGCGCAACGCCCGCGGCATGCAGCCCACCCCGCTCGGTGTCGCCACGCTCGCCTATGCGCGCCGGTCGCTGGCCGACCTCACCCGCTTCGCGGCCGACCTCGAAAGCAAGCGGCGCGGCGGACATGGTCAACTCACTGTTGGCGCGATCATGGGTGCGGCGCCCGACGTGCTTGCCATGGCCATCGCCGAACTCAAGAGCGAACGGCCGCTGCTCAACGTACGCATTCTTGGCGAGACCAGCGACCAGGTCGTGCAATTGCTGCACCGCCGCGAAGTGGATCTCGCGCTCGGCCGTCTCACCACACCGCTCCAGCACAACGACTTCGACTTCGAACCCCTCTCGCGCGAAGCCATGCGTCTCGTCGTGCGCGCCGCACATCCGCTCGCCCATGAAACCACGCTCTCGCTCGACGCGCTGATTTCCTGGCCGTGGATCCTGCAACCGATCACCAGCCCCGCACGCGCGTTGTTCGAAGAAGAGCTTGCACGGGCCGGACTTGCTTCGCCTTCTAACGTGGTCGAGTGCGCATCGATCTTTGCCACGCTTCAGCTTCTGCAGAATAGCGACGCCGTCGCCATGCTGCCGGAGTCTGTGGTGCGCGATTACCTGCGCGCGCATTTGCTGATCGAACTGCCCATCGAGATCGGCAAAAGCCTCTCGGGCTTCGGCTTGTTACGGCGCAAACATGAAACGCTCAGCGAACCCGCCGAATACTGCATCGCGCTGCTACGCAAATACTCGGCCGGCTCATTCACTGAAGGTTGACGAACAGGCCGCCGTCAACCAGCAGCGATGCGCCCGTCACATAGCGTGCGCGATCCGATGCAAGGAAGGTCACGCACTGCGCAACGTCATCGGGTTCGCCCAGGCGTCCGAGCGGAATCCGTTTTTCGAAGTACGCGCGCTTCTCGGTATCGGCGAGATCTTCCGCGTTCAGGTCTGTCGCGATGGTCCCGGGCATCACCGAATTGCAACGAATGCCGTAAGGCCCGAGCGCAATCGCGCACGACTGCATCAACGAATGGACGCCTGCCTTGGTCGGCGTGTAATGCGTTTGCATGCCGCCGCCAACGAGCGCGCTGATCGAACTCGTCGCGACAATCGAACCGCCGGTACCCTGCAGTTTCATCTGGTTAGCGACAGCCTGGGTCACGTAGAACGCACCGTTCAAATTGACGCCAATGGTCGCTTCATACACCGATGCCGGCATGTCGAGGAACGAGTGGAACGGACAGATGCCGGCGTTGCTCGCGAGGACGTCGACATGACCGAACGCATCGACTGCCTGCTTCACGAGTTCGAGCCCCGTCTCACGCTGCGCGACGTTTCCTTCGACCGCAATCACTTGCCTGCCAAGCGCCTCAATCTCGCCGACTACTTCCTGCACGGCCGAGAGACGTCCATACGAGCGGTCGTTATCGCCCCAATAATTGAGCACCACGTCCGCGCCTTCCTTCGCGCACGCCACGGCAATCGCGCGGCCAATGCCTCGCGATCCGCCAGTGACAATCACTACTTTGTTATCTAGCAGCACGATTTAGCCTCAGTGTTTCAATGCTTCAATGTTCAATGTGTATAGGGACGCACAAGGGTGCATTCGGGATTGAGCCGTACGCCAAAACCCGGTGTCTCCGGCACCTTCATCCGGCCATTCACGGGCACGGGTTCATCGAGCAGCAGCGGATTGAACATGGGCACGACTTCGTCGGCTTTCGGCGCCATCATCAGGAACTCCGCGAACGGCGAATTGTGCCGCGTCACCACGAAGTGATAGCTGTAGACCGATGAACCATGCGGCACGACCAG
>NZ_JAQGMM010000250.1 GCF_028292365.1 Caballeronia sp. | reverse complement strand
CGCTACTGCGCTTCTATCTCGGCTACGAATCGAACGCGCATCTGGAAATGCATGTCTCGCCGGACTTGATGCCGAGAGCGGACATCGCTTCCGATCAAGTTCGTCTCGGCTACACAAGCCAGTTGCATCAAACTGCACGGCCCTATGAAACGGGCGCTATCACGCGTGTGCAACTCGGCACGTGGAATGGTCAAAGCGAGATCACTCGCACGAAGCATTGAGAAAATGGACGAACCCAATGAGCAACAAAATCAAACGCCCCGCGCTTCTATTCGCCTCCGTGTGTGTCACCCTTACTATCGCGGGTTGCGGCATGGTCCAGTCCGTGAAAACCGGAACAGTGGACGCGGCGAAGTGGGCATTCACAACGCAAATCAAGACTATGAACCTCGACCTCGTGAGCCGGTCGTCGTTGAATACAAGCGGCGCCGGACAATCGCTGTCGACGGTGCTCCGGGTCTATCAGTTGAAGACGCCGCAGGCATTCGAGCATCTGGACTATGCGCAGTTGCAAGGCAATGATCTGGATGTACTGAAACCCGACCTGCTCGGTACGACGGATGTCGTGCTTCGACCCAATGCGAGTGCCAGCATTAGCGAGCCGATGGATGAGAATGCACAGTTCGTTGGGATCGTTGCGTTCTTTAGGGACGGTGGGCCCGATTCAATATGGCGATTGGTGATTCCCAAGAAGCAATGGAAGACAACCGATCCCGTGAAGGTGGAGGTGCAGGATAACTCGCTGCAACTGGCGGGGACGAATGCGAACGCGGTGAAGCGATACAGGTCGCAGCCGAGCGCTACACACCCTAATACGTCAAGCCCGGTCAATCCGCGTGCGAAAGGCGCGACGGCAAAAGACGACTGGGCGCGGCCCGGATGATCCCGGACGCTGATACATCGGCGATCCAACGTGCAACACCGTACGACCCCTTATTTCGTTTGACCGATCATGACAATCAAGCTCACATTTGGAAATACTGGTTTGATCCCGCACGACGATCAGTTTGACCCACCAGTGCATCACCGTTTAACCAAGAAAGAGATAGAGCGGGATGTCTCGCCGCTCAACGTGGCGGCCCGGGATGCGATGATGGCGTGTCTGGAGACGACGCGTCATCGGTTCGATCGCCTGCCGATCCCCGTGCGTTATCGCGCTTCGGGTGCGATTGAATCGTGGGCAATTGCCCGGCGCCTGGCGGGCCGTGATGGTGCGAAGCTAGGGGCCGCGCTTGCCGATCCAAATCATCCGGTCATGGAACTGCAAAATGAACTGGATGGTTTCGTCGCTCGTTGTCTAGGCGAAGCCCCCTTTGGCGAGGATGAACGCAACCTTCCGGAGATCTACACCAAAAGCGCGATCAGTCAAGCGTTTTGGCTCAGGAAAGGCGCGCTCTATGAACCCACTTCCGCACTGCATCGCTTGCTGGAAGTGAGCGATATTGCGAGCTAACCGTTGTCGCTGCTGCGCTTGCCCGCGCCAGCAATCTGTATCGTGCCGGAACCCGCTGTGCGTGACCGCCATGACGGTTTCGAAGCCGTGATGGTGTTTAATCAGGCCTCTCCGGATGGCTGGAACAAGAACTCAAGATGCCTCACGTTTTGTGTTTGGCCGGGCGAGGATTCGCCGCAGCTAGCACTACCCGTGACGTTCTTCAGTATTGAAGCGGACGGTGACGACGTATCGATTGACTGGATCGTCGGCGAACTGTCCGCGCAACAGTGTTCGGACGATTTCTCGATGGACTCTTGGCGGCGCGTACTTGACTGCGTGGTGAAGGTGTTGCTTTATCTTTCGCTGGACGTCGCACCCGTTATTCACGAGCGTTCCTATAGTACGGCCCCGCGCAAGCCCGCGGCGTTGGGGAAACGCAAACGCCTTGAGCAATTTGAAGCAACCGAAGGCCTTTACGACCGATACGTCGTCGGACCGGCTGTACTTCCCGAGCAGTCCGGCACGTCTGGCAGTGGCGACGGCCCCGACCGTGAGATGCGAGCGCATTGGCCGCGCGGACACTTTCGCATGCAGGCGCATGGGTCGCCGGCAGCTCAGCGAAAGTTGATCTTCATCATGCCGGTATTGGTGCGCGCTGATCGTCTCAATGTAGACGCGGCGCTGTAGTGTCGTCCTGAGCGGTCAACCGTATCTTCAAACGCAGACTCGTCGGTCTGATATTGCAAGCTGGATATCCTTCCCCACATAGGTAACCCGAAGTTCAGCACGATCGACAGGATGAAATAATTGCAAGCCTACTTGTAAGTGGTTAATAGTATTAAAGAGTAGATCCGATTCAAGCAGATCGCTCTTTCTGAAAGCAATAACCCGGATCGATCGAGGACCGATAACCCAAAAATCACCCACGGGGCGAGCGAAAATCCAATTAACTCTGATCATCCCTTCGGCCGCACCGCCCGCACCTTGATCATGTCGTAAAGCGCCTGTGCGGCGGGCGACAGCCGCGCGGACTTACGGACTACCAGCACCAGCGCCCGCGACACCACCGGATCCACCAGTTCAATCGTGCGGATAGTCGGATAAGCGCCTTTTTGCACAGCAAGCCGCGGCACCACCGCCGTGGCGATACGCTCGGCCACCAGCCCAACCGCCGTCGAACTCCGCTGCACTTCGTAGAACGACTGCAACCCCAGCCCATTCGCGCCCAACGCCGTATCAAGCAACGCGCGATTGCCGCTGACCTGTCCGGCAAATATCAACGGGTATGGCTGCAATTGCTTCCACGCCACTCGCCGGCGTTTGGCAAGCGGATGAGCTTCGTGGCAGATCAGCACGTATTGGTCTTCAAGCAACGGCATCGTCATGAGTTCAGGATGATGCGCGCCCGCAATGTTGATACCAAACTCCGCTTCTCGACGCAGCACTGCATCGGCCACCGCCGACGACGCGTGATCGAGAATCTTGATCCGGTTGTTCGGATACCTCGCCGAATACTCCTGCATGATGCGCGGCAAATACTGCACGCCGACCGTGGGCACACAGGCAATAGACACATCGCCTCGCTCAGCCTTACCCGTCTCGCGTATCTCCAGCAGCGCGTCCCCCAACTCCTCCAGCAGACGCCGCGCTTGCGGCAGAAAATCCCGGCCGATCAGACTGAGCGCAATGGAACGCGTGGTGCGCTCGATCAGCGTCACGCCAAGAAAATCTTCGAGTTTGCGCAAGCGCTGCGTGATCGCCGTCTGCGTGACATGCAATGTGTCCGCTGCGTTCTGAAAGCTGCCTTTATCGGCGATGGCAACAAACGCCTGAACACCAAGAATGTCGATCTTCATAAGAAATATTGATCAATCAGAATAATAAATTCATTTTACTCAGACATCAGCAATGCGCAAACTGACGGCACACGCACAATCCCCTCGCAATCCCTACGCCATTGCCAATAAATTCATAACCGGAAACGCGCGTTCACCCGGTCAGTACCTGCGACCGGTTGCACGCATGCTGTACCTTAGTTGAATCGCGTAGACGCTTGAACATTGAGGCCTGCGGTTTCGAACTCGTCAAACCTTTCAGAACAGCATTGTTCTGTCATTCATCTATTGAGGAGCTTCACAATGAGCTGGTCTGCCAAGCAGTATGTAACCTTCGAAAACGAGCGTAACCGTCCGATCCGCGATCTGCTCGCTGCCGTCCCGGACATCGAAGCACGCACGGTTGTGGACATCGGATGTGGTCCCGGCAATTCGACCGAAGCGCTTATGGCGCGCTTTCCTACAGCTGCGGCAAGCGGCTTCGACAGCTCGCCGGACATGATCGAAGCGGCCGTCAAGCGCCTGCCGCACGTTCACTTCGAGATCGCCGATATCAAAGCCTGGAATGTCGCCGGCCCGTTCGATGTGATCCTCGCCAACGCTGTGTTCCAGTGGTTGCCCGATCACGCCCGCTTGTTTCCTGCACTCGTCGCGAAGCTTTCACTTGGCGGCTGTCTTGCGGTCCAGATGCCGGACAATCTCGAGGAACCCGCACATCGGCTGATGCGTGAGGTTGCGGCCGACGGCCCTTGGGCCGGCAAGTTGTCCGAGGTCACGAAGGCCCGGACGCCGATGGCAAGTCCCGCGTGGTATTTCGAACTGCTTCGTTCCTGCGGCGCGAAACCCGATGTCTGGCGGACTACTTATCATCATGCACTGGCCGGCGGTGCGGACGCGGTCGTCGAGTGGTTCAAGGGAAGTGGTCTGCGGCCGTTTCTGGAACCACTTACTGAGGACGAGCGGCTGGCGTTTCTGGAGCGTTATAAGACAGCGATTGGGCAAGCTTATCCGGCGTTGCCGGACGGGACGGTGCTGCTTCCGTTTCCACGATTGTTCGTGATCGCCGTCCGTTAGGGGTAGCGCTGGAGTTGACGCCTGTTTCGCGCCTATAAATCAAGGGTTCCGCCAGCGCAAGCTCAAGCAAACCCAGGCAAACCGTGTATAGAACCACTCTTCGAAAACCCTCGCGCGATCTGTCTCAAAAAGAGTATATACTGTTTATACTTTTACCTAATTGGAGACTCCATGCCCGGACCCGCTACGAAGGCCCCTAGCAAGAAGGCTTTTCATTTCCCCAAGACCGCAGAAACGGCTGCTGCCGAACCGGCAGTAAGCTAACGCAAATCAATCGCTAAAGCAGTGGTCGAGACGGCAAAGGAAACCGAAGGCAAGGCAGTGCAAGCGCCGGCTAAATCGAAGGTTAAAACGGCGCCTGTTGTACCCGTCGCCGCCGAAGAGAAAGTCAAGCGGCCGAAAAAAGAGAAGGTCGTTCGTGACAGCTTTACAATGCCCAAGTCCGATTACGACAAAATCGGCCTGCTGAAGCAAAAATGCCTCGCCAATGGCGTCCACGTCAAAAAAGGCGAGCTCTTGCGGGCGGGATTGCTCATACTTGAGCGCGCTAATATCGAACAACTCACTGCGGCTGTCGCCGCTGTCGAGACAGTCAAAACAGGAAGGCCAGGCAAGTCCTGAGCGTACCAGGCATCCTGAAACGGTCATTTGTGTTTCCGGCCGCCCCAGGATGCATCCAAAAACAGGTCGTGGGCATGAGACCATTAAGCGTAGCCTCTGCAAGCTTTGCGGAGTTCGATGACCTCAATGCCATTCTGGCGGCCGGCGGCGCGCGCTTCGAGGCGCGCACGGTGGGCGAAGTACGCGCCGGCGCACACTCCTTCCCGATCCTTACCGCGGCGATCGGATCGAACGATCCGGAAGCACCTGCCATTGGTTTTTTTGGCGGCGTGCACGGCCTGGAGCGCATCGGTACGCAGTTGATCCTCGACTACATGCGCGCGCTGCTACGGCGTCTCGAATGGGACGAGTTGCTGCACGAACAATTGCGCTCGGTACGGCTTGTTTTCATGCCGATCGTGAATCCGGGCGGCATGTGGGCACAAACCCGCTCGAATCCGAACGGCGTCGACCTTATGCGCAATGCCCCCCAAAGTGCTGAAGGACGCGTCCCCTTCCTTGCCGGCGGCCAGCGTATAGGTTCATGGTTGCCGTGGTATCGCGGTCCGGCCCAAGGTTCTCTGGAACTCGAGAGCGCCGCCTTGCTCAATGTCGTGAAGCAAGAGTTGATGACACGCCCACTCAGCCTTGCACTCGACTGTCACTCAGGTTACGGCTGGGGCGACAGCATCTGGTTTCCTTACGCGCGAACCAGGCAGCAAATGCCTCATCTCCCCGAGATGTACCAGCTCAAGACCATGTTCGAACAGGCGTATCCGCATCACGGCTACGCGTTCGAACCGCAGAGTCATCAATATTTGCTTCACGGCGATCTCTGGGACTGCGCCTATGACCAGACGCCGGCACCGAACGTGTTCCTGCCGATGACCCTTGAACTGGGCTCATGGCGCTGGATCCGGAAAAATCCCAGCCAGATCTTTTCCCGCCTCGGCATGTTCAACCCGATCAAGGCGCACCGCGTCGAACGGGTCTTGCGCCGTCACGCCAACTTCCTGGATTTCCTGACACGCGCGGCGTTTGCATCGAATAGATGGCTCCCCAAGGGCGACGTGAGAAAACAGATCCTCGAGCGCGCCATGGAACACTGGCAGCGCAAATCCTCACAATGAGCACGTGGATCTTGTTGCGCGGACTAACACGCGAAGGCCGTCACTGGGGTTCATTTCCGGAGCAACTGCGCGTTGAAGCAGGTTTGAATGGCGATGCAAACAGCATCGCGCTGCTCGACCTGCCTGGAAACGGCCGTGAAAACGCGCTGAACGCCCCGCTCGATGTAGCGGACATGGTGAAGTTCGTCCGAGCGCGCGCTGCCGATGCCGGGTTGTTGCCGCCGTATCGGCTGGTTGCCATGTCGCTGGGCGGTATGGTCGCGGCCGGCTGGGCACAGCGTCATCCGGAAGAGGTCGAACGGTTGGTGCTGATCAACACCAGCATGCGGCCATTCAGCGCCATGAGCGAGCGCCTTCGGCCCGAGGTTTGGCCCGCGCTCATGCGCGCTGCCGCTTCATGGGCGGCCCCCATGAAGTGCGAAACGATCATCCACGACCTGACGTGCAACCGGCTGGACACCCAGGCTGACGACATTGCCGTATGGGTTGCGATCAGGCAAAGCGCCCCAGTGAGCGCTGCGAACGGTCTGCGTCAACTGTGGGCAGCAGCGCGTTTTCGCGCCGACAGTCACGCGCCCGCTTGCCCTACGTTGCTGCTTTCATCGAAGGCGGATCGGCTGGTCAATCCGGACTGCTCTACGCGCATAGCGGCTCGCTGGGGTGCTGCCCACGCGGTGCATGCGTGGGCTGGCCACGATCTGCCTCACGACGATCCGGTCTGGACCAGCAAGGCGATTGCCGACTGGTTGCGCAACTTGCAAAGTCACGCGGATGAACCGCCGCTTGTGTCAGGTGGACAAGCAATCCTCTAGTCGAACTTAGCCGCGGGAGCATGGATTGAGGTCTTCCCATGCTCCCGCTGCTGATCGGTCCGGTGCGAACGATCTCTTATAATCGATCTGACCCATTAATAAGCATATCTATCAACCGTTCACCGCTTCCACTTCCGCGTTCATCTCGTTCTTGACCTCCGGGGGTCCTGCAAACCGCGTCCTCACGCCAAACCCATACCAGAACACGGCCATGATCGCGATGAGCAACAGGCTGATGTAAAGCACCTTTTCGTTCGGCGGCTGAATCCCGACATAAACAAGCACGGCCCCGCCGAGCACCGCCAGCGTCGCAATGGGTTTCGACCACATGCCCAGGTTGAACGGACCCTTGCGTAGCCATGTCTTGCCTTCAGCGCTCAACCCGGCTGCTACCGGCATCACATAAGAGACGTACAAGAACACCGCGCTGCCCGTCGAGAGCACGGCGAACGCGTCGCCATATAACGTCGCTGCAATCGCAAGAAGTGCCGATACCCAGATCGCGGCGCCCGGCGTGCAATGAGTATTGTTGACCTTCTTGAGCCAGTTCGACGCCGGCAGTCCACCGTCGCGTGCAAACGCATACATCATCCGCGAACATGACGTGAGGCAAGCCAGACCGCACAAATAGTTCGACAAGAAAATCCCGATACCAAGTGATATCCGCAACCATGCCGGCAAGGTACTGAGCAGCGCATTAAAGAATCCGCTGCCCTGCTTCACGCCTTCCTTGATGTCCGGCATCACAAGCAGGAATGCGCAGACCATGATGTAGCCGAATAACGCCGACCAGAGCACGGCGCGCAGCATGCCCTTCGGTACGTTGCGCGCGGCATCCCGCGTTTCCTCCGAGGTGTGGGCGGAAGCGTCGAAACCGGTGATGGTGTAGATGGTCAGCAAAAGGCCCGACAGGAACGCCGCCAGCATGCCTTGCTTGGGCCACGCGCCGCCATCGAAACCGGTGAAATTACTGAAGTCGATAAGCCGCCCGAAATCGAACGGCGTCTTCGAAAACCCGAGCAGCGCCAGCGTCAGCAGCAGCGCTATCGCGAAGATCAGGTAGCCCGAAAGATCGGTCAGGATCGTCGTGATGCGGATACCGCTATGGTTGAGCCACGCCTGAGTCAACGTCACCGCTGCGATGAACGCGGTCTGGTGCCAGAACGTGAGCGAGTCGGGATTGATGCCGAACAGCGGCGCGATCAGCGTCTTGAAGAACGGATCGTAGACGCCGAAATTCACCGACGCCACCACGAAGATCAACCCGAGCAGGTTGAACCATGCAGTCGCCCAGCCCCAGCCCTTGTTGCCAAGAATCGAACTCCAGTGATACAGGCCGCCGGCCGTCGGATAAGACGACGCAATCTGCGCCATTGAAGCGGCAACGACCATCGCAAAGAGCGCGCCGACTGGCCAGCCGATGCCGATAGACGCACCGCCCACCGCGCTCAACGCCTGCGGAAACGCGGTAATGCCCCCTGCCAGGATGCAGATGATCGAGAACGATATGGCGAAGTTCGAGAAGCCGCTCATGCGGCGCGCAAGTTCCTGGGTATAACCCATGTTCTTGAGTTGCCGGGCGTCGTGGTCCAGCGCGGCGGAGGCGTCGGGCAGATTGACTGGTTCCATGTTTTTCCTCTTGCTCGGTTTGACTTCAAAGGGTTGAAGAACGTCGAAGGGACTGCTAAGGGACAAGAAGCCCGGCTAAAAACGGGAACGGCTGGAACGCATGAAAAAAACATCTGCCACAAGCGGCTCGCGGCAATTTTCCGGATCGCTGCGAGCCGTTGAGCAGGTGTGCTACTCGAACTTCGCCATCACGTGGCGCGCACAGGTGTAGTCCTCGAGCGCGTAGACCGACATGTCTTTGCCATACCCGGAGCGCTTCATGCCGCCATGGGGCATTTCGCTCACGAGCATGAAATGAGTGTTGATCCACGTGCAACCGTAGTGCAGCTCGGCGGCCACCTTGAACGCGCGGCTCACATCGCCCGTCCACACGGAACTCGCGAGCCCGAAGTCGGAGTCGTTGGCCCACGCAATCGCCTGGGCCGTATCGTCGAAACGGGTCACCGACACCACTGGCCCGAACACCTCACGCCGCACGATCTCGTCGGTCTGCAACGCGCCCGCGATCACCGTTGGCTCGTAGAAAAATCCGCGCGATGCGCCCGCCTTGCCGCCTGCGGTGACTTCAATATGACGCTGGCTCGCAGCCCGCTCCACGAAGCTCGCCACGCGGCTTCTCTGGCGCTCGGAGATCAGCGGCCCCATCTCCACGCCGTCCATATGCTGCTCACCCACGCGGATCGTGCTCACCGCGCTGGAGAGGTCGGCCACCAGCTTCTCGTAGATCTTCGGTCCCGCATACACGCGGCACGCAGCCGTACAGTCCTGTCCCGCGTTGTAGTAGCCAAAGGTGCGCAATCCTGCGACGACCTGCTCCAGATCGGCGTCGTCGAAGACGATCACCGGCGCTTTGCCGCCCAGTTCCAGATGCGTGCGCTTGACCGTGCGCGACGCCGCTTCGAGAATCTTCTGCCCCGTCGATACATCGCCGGTAATCGAAATCATGCGCACGTCCGGTTGCGCGATCAGCGGTGCGCCCACTGTGTCGCCGCGCCCAGTCACCACGTTGATCACCCCGGGCGGGAAGATCGCGGCCATGAGTTCAGCAAGCTTGAGCGTGGTGAGCGGCGTCTGCTCGGACGGCTTGAGGACAACCGTGTTACCCGCTGCGACCGCCGGCGCAATCTTCCACGCGGCCATCATCAACGGGTAGTTCCAGGGCGCGATCGATGCCACCACGCCCAGCGGATCGCGCCGCACCATGCTGGTATAGCCCGGTAAATATTCGCCGGCAAGCTGCCCATGCTGCGTGCGACAAGCACCGGCAAAAAAACGGAATACGTCCGCCACCGCCGGGATCTCGTCGTTGAGCGCACCGAGATACGGTTTGCCGCAATTGAGCGACTCGAGCCGCGCGAATTCGGTTGCCCGTGCCTCAATGGCATCGGCGAGTTTGAGCAGCAGGTTCGCGCGATCCTTCGGCACGGTCTTCGCCCACGCGGGAAACGCGCGGCTCGCAGCGGCAACGGCCGCCTGAACCTGATCCAGCGATGCCTCGGCAATCCGCGCGATAACGTCGCCCGTCGCGGGGTTCAGGACATCCTCCACATTCCCTGCCCCGGGTACAAATTCGCCACCGATCAGAAGGCTGGTTTGCAGGGTCTGTTCCATGTGTCTGTCTCTCTCTTGTTGGAAGAAGAATGCGAGGCACTCGGCGCCGTGTTCCTGAGTACGCTTTGCGCAAGCGTCGAGGCATGCAGCAATTTTAGGGTTGCGATTTTTTTGGCCGCCAGCCAGCATCACAGATAGGAGCTATCGATAATTCCGAACGGGAGGCGTATTTACGCTGTTTTACGGCGTACCGTTGCTGCGATGACTGGAGCCAAACAAGCAGGTTGCAGCGGTCCTGGCGCAATTACCGGCTTCTGTCACACCGCGAAAGCCGTGTGTGTGGTCCATGACGGCCGCATGGACCGCACAGAATGACCCTCTCCCACTACCCCCTAGCTTTCCGTAAAACAGAACGCGATCAGCGTAATATCGGAAATTCAGATAGAGATTTTGGCGTGTCCACGCGTATGTTCGCGCGCGACTACAAGAAAGTTCTGTGCTGTCTCCGACTGCGTGAGCCCGCGACGCCATGCAATGCCAATATCGATCTTCGGCATTTCTTCCATGATGTTGCGCACCTCGAGCCGGTCACCATCGAGCGACCACGGGCGGTAAAGTACATCGGGCAGAATCGCCAAACCCGCACCGGTCGCAACAAGACTGCGTACCGCCTCCACTGAGGCCGTGCGCATCACCACGTTCGGCTTGAACCCGGACGCGCGCCAGTAGGTATTGGTGTTGTCCTCGAGCTCATCGACCTTGAGCATGATCATCGCTTCGTCGGCAATTTCACGCAGCGAGATGCTGCCAAGCCCGCGCAATGCATGGTTCGCCGGCAGCCATAAACGCCAGGCGGCCGTGATCAGCGACTCGGTTTCAATCGCTTGCGTGTTCTCTATGTTCGAGACGATCAGCACGGCCACGTCGAGTTCGCCATTCACCAGCAGATGTTCGATGTAGTCGCGCTGGTCCTCGATCACGTTGACCTCCACCTTCGGAAACACGCGGCGAAAGTGATCGAGCAGATACGGCAGGAAGTAGCCCGTCATCATGGTCGTGACGCCAATGTTCAACCGCCCGGTCATGGTGTCGGGTCTCGACGACATGGCCTGCTGAGCATTGCGCACCGCAGCGAGGATCTGGTGCGCATGACGCAGGAACTGGTGCCCCGCATGCGTGAGGACCATGCCGCGGGCGTGGCGTACAAAGAGCTGCGCGCCGACTTCGGTCTCAAGCCCCTTGATGGCGTCCGTGATGACCGATTGTGAGATGTTGAGCGACTGGGTCGCGCCGGTTACCGATTCAGCTTCAGCGACAGCGATGAAATAGCGAACGCTTCTGAGTGACAGGCTCATGGGACTCCGGCGTCGGGTCAATAGGTTGACGGGTAGTCAAGCCGCGACTATAGCTGAGCCGAAAAAACCATGGTCTTTTGATGCTTGCCTCTGCGTGTTGCAGGTTCGGGAGCAAGAGATGCGTCTGGCTGGACAGCCTGATGAGCAGCCTGAAACGAACGGGTCAAATGATCGCCGTAGCCGCTCTGAACGCTTACTCTGCGCAATGTCGCTAAAGTCTCGCGCCCACGTGCCGATAGAACTGGAGAGCGGTTTCGGGGAGTGCGGGAGTGCATTCCCAGGGCGCATCCGGGCCGCTTTCGGCGTGCTGCAAACAGGATATTTGCGCACCAACGGCATCATCATTCCATTTTCATATGCTGCGAAAAAATAAAACGCTTACACTCGCGGCAATCGTGCTGGGCGCGTGTGCATCGGACGTCTCACCCACTGAACTGGCCACGCTGTCGGTCAACCTGATCGTGCAGGAAAGCTGTGTGATCCAGTCGGCCGCCGACCTCGCGGTCGCGGTGAAGCCCAGCGTTTCGTGCCTGCATGGTCAGCCTTACGACATCGCACTCACGGCGCTCGATCCAGCCCTGCCCGTCTCGACGGTGCAATACGCCGATCGCAGCGGCAAGCAATCCACAGTGTGGATGGTGGGATTCTAAGTACCCGTTCGAGCAAGCGTCCAGACCCAATGCGGGGCTGCCGTCATGCGGTTTCAAAAGCTGATCGTGGCGGTAATCGTGTCCGTATACGTGCCCGGCGCTGGCGTGGTTTGCACGGGTACCGTGCCATACACCGTCAGCACCTGCGAGTTGCCAGTGCCTGTACCGGTCGCCTGAGTGGTGCCGGCGGTGCCGTCGCCCCAGGTGGTGGTCAATCCTGCATCGACGTAAAGCTGGTAGTTGACCGCACCGCCTCCTCCCGAGCGTGCCATCTGCCGAGCCGCCACATTGGCGGTCGTGCCGCCGTTCAACGCAATCCGGTACGCATCGCCGTTGGTGCATTGCGCCGTAATCGAAGCCGTCGCGCTCAACGCATGGCTTAACAAGCCGGTCGCTCCGAAATTTAGGTTCGTCGCGCTGATGTTGCAGTTGTTCACTACCGTTGCGGTAGCGCTGAATGGAAAGGTGCCTCCAGAAGCGGTCAGCGATGCGCAAGCGGGCGCCAACAGCAGGTAAAAGCCTGCATTGATCGATGTCTGGCTGCCGCCAAAATCCTGGTTGTACAGCGTGCTGCCGTTGCCGATAGTGGGTACCGTCGGCTGATTGGCAGTGACCTGTCCATAGATTGTCACGGCCTGGGTCACGCTGGTCCCAAGCGCAGGTTTGACCAAGGTGAGCGATATCGGCGTAGTGCCGGAATAGATTGATCCCCACGCCAGTGAGTGCCCGGCGTCCTGATACAAGTCGTACTGCAAAAGGTGGGTACCGTTCGTCAGCGAGCGCGGACTGGTGCCGCCCAGGTTGAGGCACACCTGCGCATTCGGTACCAGCGTGATGGCGGGCCACGTGCACGTCACGCTGACATTGCCGGTTGCAGCGACTGCCGCGCCGCTGATCGGACTCACCGAACCAAAACTTATCGCCGATGCAACGGCCGAGCAGCTCTGCGCGCTCACACGCGCCGGCACGCCCAGCGTCAGGGCCACGAAGAACACGAGAAACATGATTCGTCTCATTGCGCGTTCCCGGCAGTTGGATGGCAGGTCATCGGTCCAATGGTCGGGAGCGAACCATCGCCTGGTCGCTCGAACGCGAACTCCACCCGGCAATGCAGCGAACCACTTTCGATAACTAAATGATTGTCGGGCTGCAAACCCTCGACGAAGGTCAGCCCGTCGTAGCCAACGATCGTATCCTTGCTGCTTTCCTCGTGATGAACCACCGCCCCCGGAGGCAACAACTTGCCGTCGGGTCCCTGCAGGATCACCGAGGCAGCGCTATAACGCGTGACCCCGAAACGCGCCAGCACGCCCGACTGCGACTGCGGCACGAGTTCCATCGAAGTTGTATCGATGCGCGCATCAGCGGGCAGCCTCATACCGTCGATCCCCACCTGGTTGTCCTGATACGCGTTGAGATCCGGCACGAGAAAATGGCCTCCGTGATCGGTCACACCGATCACACGGTTTTCATGCAGCACGGGAATCCCTGCCACGCCATCGGTCGACACGAGCGCAAAGCCGTCGTAGATGCGTCGCGATGGCTGCACGCTGCCGTCCATGAGCACGACGGTGCCGGTCACATCGAGCGACGCTGTGCCCTGCCCGTTGACATCCTGCCCGACGACCGTGACCTCGCCGCCCTTGCCGAGATACTGCGCCTGGGCCTGTCGATACGGCGCGGAGCCCGCGTCGCCGGCCTGCACGCCCCAGCCCCAGCCGCCGTCGTAATCGGGCGGACGTGTAGCGTTGACGTTGTAGTTCGACTGCCCGTTCTGTCTGCCAACGTTTGCGTTGACAGACGTGTTGTTTCCCAGGCCGAAGCTCACGCTCAGGAACACGCCACGCGAATCGTGCTGCTTGAAATCCTTGTATGCGCTGAGATTCAGCGATGCCAGATTGCCGAAGTTCACCGTGTACGACGCCGAGCCGATTTGCGAGGGCTGTGTCTGCGGAAACTTGAAGCCGATATAGCTGACCGAAAAGGTCTGACTGGCAAAGAGTGGCAGCGCCAGCGTCACTCGATCGGTCGCGGTCGGCACAGGCGTACCGTCCCTCGCGGCCAGGTCTCCATAGTTGCCGAACGCGCGAATGGTCTCGGCATCGATGGAAAAATGCGGTTCAACCAGTTCATAACCCAGGCTTGCCTGCGTGCCGGCCAGACGCCCTGCGCTGGCCGACAGCGAGCCATTGACCACACCCGCCATGCCGAGCCGCACCAGCGCCCCGCCACCGGCGTTATAGACCCCGCTGGTGGCCTCCGTGTGCGCCTCGACCGTCAGCAGATCATTGACACCGTATCGCGCCGATCCGCTGACCGCCGGCCGCGGGTCGTAGTCGAAGGAATCCAGGCCGTATGAACGGCGCAGGAAACCCGCCTCGAACGAATAGCTCGAAAGTCCGGCGGCGAGCAGGCGCGTATCCACGTACAGCGGCAGCGACGTCGCGACACTACGGCCGAGCGCGTCACGCGTGATCACGGTGGCTTGTCCACCGCCGGTAATGCCCGGCACGTTGTTAACGATAAACGGTCCGCTCGGCACGTTGCCGCTGTACTGCCGGACGCTGTTGATATAGAGATCCACCGACGACGGCACCACTGCCGACCCTGCAAACGCGGGCACGGGGAAGGTCACCAGGTCCGGACGCAACGCGAAATTGCTGCGCCACTGAAATCCGCCGATGCGCACCGAGCGCGACCACGCAAGCGACGAAGAAATAGTGTCGCCGAATTGGGTCGTGTTCAATGCAACGGGGTCGGACATGCTCCACGATGTGTCGTAACGCGTATAACGACGATCGTTGCGATACAGGTACATGATGCCGGTATTGCTGAATACGCCGGTGGGATCGAAGTATCGCTCCTCGCTCCAGATCGCGAGCTGCGCATCCGTGTTGCTTTGCGCGTACGCGTCGTAGTTGATCAGCAACCCGCGCGACGAAGTTGCCGGAGGCGTCTTGACCTGTGCCCGGGTATTGAAGGTATAGGGCTTGCGGATATTGTCCGGAATTTGCAAGGAGACCGTCTGGCGCGCAGCGTCGTAGGTGTAGTGAAGTCCGGGAATGGCATCCAGTTGCACTTCAGCCGTGTCCGCAATTCCGAGCCGGTCCAGTGCGAGCCCGATGTTGCCCAGGTCCTTGCCCGTTGCGGCAAGGTGCCCGTTCAACTCACGAAACTGCGCGATCACCGAGGTGCGCTGGCCGTTGAGTTCCACTTCGAGATACACATCATGTGGCCGGGTTGCGCTCACTGGTGCGGGACGCGGCGGCACTTGCGCGTAGACCTGCACGCAGGCAAGGACGGCGTTCATCCCCGTGGCGACTAGCGCGATGCGGAGGCTGTACAAATGATCTATTGGCCGTCGTCGGATTCTCATCGATTGAATGGGGGCGCATCATGTCAACGTCCGGCACCCGCAGGCATGCAGGGACGTAGTCACAAAGCGATAAAGTCATGCCGTTGCCTAGCCCGGCTGCCCAACGGTGACCACAGCTTCAGCCGGCAGCGAGTTGATCGCGGCCCGCACCTTCACGGAACCGCTCATGTTGGCGTTGGCCGGCAGCGGCACTGTCCACTGACGGGTACGCCCGGCCAGCGCATAGCCGAGCAATCCCTTGTTGATCTCATAGACCTTGCCCGTGCTGTCCACCAGTTGAACGGCAGCGATCTGCGCACGCCTCTGACCCGTGTTGTCAACACGCAGGACCCAGCCCTCGCCGTCACGGTCGAGGTGCCAGGAAAGCGCCGGTTGAGCCATCTTGCCGGCCGGTTCCACGAACACCGGTACGGAATAGCGCAGGCGGATCATCACGCCGCTGGTAGCGGTCGCATCCGGCGCAGGCAGTTCATCAATGAGGATCCGGTAGCTCTGCTCGGCCGCGACCGGAGTGGGCGTGGTGCGCACCAGACGGACGAGTTGATCAGCCTGCGCGGCGATCTGGATCAACGGCGGGCTCGCGACCACTTCCTGCGTTGGCGTCAGCGTGTCGTCGTGATTCGACTGATCCCAGCGATACACGCGCACCTGACCATAGAGCGGGCGGTCGCCCGGGTTCCGGAGCGTGATGCCCGTTGCGCTCTCGCTCGACTGGAGATCTACCATCACGGGCGAAATCTGCAGCGTCGCCGCCTGCGCGCTCAGCGTTGCTACGCACAGCAGTAACGCGAGGAGATTCGACGTCCTAACCATGAGACTGCCGGACGCAATCAAAAATAGACCGTTGCAGTGACAGTGGTCTGGTAGAGATCCGGTTTCGGTGTGGCTTGCGGGGGCACCTGACCATAAACCGTAAGTGATTGCGAGGATCCGGTGCCCGTTCCGGCTACGGTATTCGTGCCTTGGGTGGCGCCCCATACAGTTGCGTGCCCTGCGTCCTGATACAACTGGAAGCCTACGGTGGTGCCGGTATTCCCCGTGGCCGTGCCGGCCAGCAAGCGGGCGGTAACGGTCGAGCTCGCCACATTGCCGCCGTCCAGTCCGACGTTGTACGGCGTAGTGTTCGTGCAGGTGACCGCGAGAGTAGTTTGCTGGTTGATCGCCGTTGCTAGTACGCCATTCGTGCCGAAGCTCAGCGGGGTTGCCGAGATCGTGCAATTCGCCTGCAATGTGAGCGTGACGTTAAACGTCGTAGTGTTCGTGCCGTTTGAATAGACGGCGGCGTTTGCGACAGGAATTACCTGCGCAGAAAGCAGGACGCCAGTGAGCGCGGACAAAATGAATGTTGGCTTCATAGTCTGGACCCTCTTTTTATATATCCTGGCATGAATAACGTGCAGTGCGGCTCTCTCAGGTTCAAACATACTACCTTTTGAATACCGGTTCTTCAAATAAAATAATTCGGAATAGCGTTTCACCTTATAGCGACCGAGCGAGGTAGGGTGTAGATGCGGGCGCGGTTGTAATATGGCTGCGTCCACGTGTTTTAACGCTTCGCATCGGCTTCAATGCGACGTCCGGATTTTGGTGTGATGCGATATATCAGATGACAGTCCGCCGATATGATGGAGAGCGGCGTGGAAAGGGAGTGTTGCGGGTACTACATTCACGCCAAACCACAATGGTGAAAATCAAGTTGATGCAGGCGCGCATATTCCTGGAAAATGTCCGCACCGTGATTAAACATTTAATCGGGGCACGAATAGAATTCTCACTTGAAACCTAAGCGATTTAATCTGTCGCCACGTGGCTTGAAAGCCCCGTAATATTCGCCTTGGCAGGAATGCCGTGGGAGATCGGATTTTGCGGCAATAGCATACACCCCGCCATTGTTCGCTCCATTTGGCGCCTCGCCGCTCAATACGGCACGTTTAAATGACAAGCGCAATGAAAGCTTTCAAAGGGCGAGCGCAATGGGTGGCTAAATAAATCCAGGTGCGTAAAACTACGGCTAGCTGCTTATTCAAGACCCGCCAGCAAAATCGTCAATCGCGCTGTACACACGTTTGACCGCTTCCGGCCCTACCGTGCGCTCCAACTTGCGG
>NZ_JAQGMM010000241.1 GCF_028292365.1 Caballeronia sp. | reverse complement strand
GCGCGTTCTTCCATCCATTCCAGCGCGGTCCCGCCGATCTGTACTCGCCCACGTTCTACGCTGCCCGACGCGAAGCGTTCGAACAATGCCTGGCGAGACTTGATGACAACAGCTACCGGCACGTGATACGCAACACCTTTCTTGAAAAATCGGGCCTGCAGTCGCCGTTCGTTCACTGGCGGCTGCTGACGGAGTCTCTGCTCGAAGACGCGTTGCTTTGCATTCCGCCCGCGCACCTGAAGCTGTGGTTCGTGCGCCTCGCGCACGACATTCGCGCAAATCGAACGGGCTTTCCGGATCTGATCCGTTTCTGGCCCACTCAGCGACGCTATGAAATGGTCGAGGTCAAGGGACCGGGTGACCGGCTCCAGGACAATCAGATCCGGTGGCTCGCGTACTGCGCGGAGCACCGCATGCCGGTGCGCGTGGTCCACGTCCGGTGGGCGCTGCAGGCGCAAGAAGCGCAACAAGCGACAGAGATCACCTGAGCGCGCTGACGCGACGCCAGTCGCTGCCGCTGTCCAGAAGGCGCATTTGCGACGTAAATCGAAGCCCGTCAACGCGTGTGAATGCAGTTGGAATGGCGTTTCAAGCCTAAAAATCAACTCGTTTTCACACTGGGCCTCGATTTCCGGGTTGAAATTCAATGCCCGACAAGGCTCATCTAGAAACCGCACGCATTGTGCTTGCACTTGACACCGCGATCGCCGCGTTCAGGGCAGGGAGTCCTCGGGCGTACGCGCACTGGATTCGGCCAGCCGCCTGCTCGACGACCTGGCGCATGACGCAGCGTCGGAACATGCCAGCCGTGCCGATGGCCAACGGCGCGTGCCGCCACGCCCGGACCGGGTGGAGCTGGCTATCCTCACGGCGCTTGCCGACACCTACGGCGCGAGCTGATAGTGTGTGCTGATACGCTCACGTAGATTATCAATGACTCCGACGACGGCGAGCGCTTGGTCGGCAGACTAGTTGTCCGGGATCATGAAGTCGAGCCCGCAGATGATCCTGGAAGGCAACCGACGGCGCGTCTTCTCAGCCTTAGCCGCACTATGTTTCTCTATGCGTTGCCCGCGAAACTGTCGACGCCAAAAGATAGCCTGATCATTCTGCGCCACTAGATCTGAAGTCCGTTGGTCGCCACCTCTTCAGATGTTCGGATGGCTTGCAGGTTTGAACTAATCCTCCAGTTCCGCTGCTCCATCTCGCTGCCGCACTGGCGGCGTGAGCGGCACCCGTTGCCCGCGTGAGCGGGTCAGCCACGCCAGTGGATTTATTCGCGTCTGCTGCAAAAATACCGCGATCACGATGATCATGCCCTTCAGCACAAGTTGGGTATTACTGTCGATGTTGTTAAGCAACAGAATGTTGCCCAAAAAACCGAAGATCAGCACGCCGGCCACTGTCCCTGCGATGCGGCCAACACCGCCCATCAGGCTTGTTCCGCCAATCACCACCGCGGCGATGGCGTCGAGTTCCCAGCCCACACCAGCGTCCGCCTTCCCCTGTCTGTACTGCGCCGCGTACAGCACGCCCACGAGGGCGGACAGCATGCCGGAGATCGCGTAGGCGGCGATCTTGTGGCGGTCGACTTGCAGGCCGGAAATCCGCGCGCACTTTTCGTTTCCGCCAATCGCATAAAGGTACTTGCCGAACACCGTACGATTCAGCACGAACTCCGCGATCAGCGCTATCACGATGAAAAAAAGCGCCGGCACGGGGATGACGCCAAACAGCAACGCGCGCAAGTTCTCGATGTCAGTCGTCGCGTTGGTGCCGCTATAGATGGAATAAACGGCCGTGTCCTGACCGGCGACGAGACGCGCGACGCCCATCACGCCGACCATTGCTGCGAGGGTGACGATGAACGGCTGCATCCGGCCGCGGGTGATGATCCAGCCGTTGAGCGCACCGATTGCCAGGCCAGCGAACGGCACCATCCAGAGCACTGTCCAGAGCGAGACCTTGCCTGGCAGCCCATGCCACGCGAGGAAACACGCGAGCAGTGCGCAGGCAAGCGCCAGACCCACGCGCAAAGGCAAATTATGGCGGCGGCTCCGACCGCCAACGCGTGCGGGTGCGCCGCTCCGCACGCGGCCTGAGCGTCCCAGCACGGCGCCGCCCAGCACGAACACGACGATGAAAATGCTGATTGCATCCAACCCGAGTGCTGTCCATGAGGCGGGATTGCTTCCGGGCGTGGTCAGCAGGATCGCGGTCAGCACGCTGCCGAAACCCATCACCGAACCGACTGAGAGATCGATGCCCGCGGTGATGATGACGAGCGTCATCCCCGTCGACATCACGCCGACGTTCGCTACCTGGCGGAACACATCGGAGAAATTGGCCGCCGATAAAAAGATGTTGCTGCCATCGCCGGCATGCGGCGAGGTAAGCGCGCCAAGCACCAGCAGCACGATCAGCCCGAGATAATATTTGGCGTTCGTCAGCCACGCTCGCAGGCGTTGCTGGCGCGTGTCGGGCATCGCTTCAATGTCCCGCGCATCCGTTTTCAACATGATCAGTTCTCCGGATCAAGGCGATGCGAGCTTAACGAGTTGCTCTGCGGAAAATTCCGGGCGGTGGAGTACACCGGCTGCGCGCCCTTCGCACAGCACGAGAATGCGGTCGCAGAGAAGCATTAGTTCGTCGATTTCCGAACTGGCGACAACTACCGTCAGCCCATCACGCGCCGCCTGAAGAATCTGGCTGTAGATCTCGCCTTTGGCCGCGACATCGACGCCGCGCGTCGGCTCGTCGAGCAGCAAGATCGTGGGGTGCGTCATGAGCCATTTGCCGATAATCAGCTTCTGCTGATTACCGCCCGACAGGGTCGCGACTGTCTGGTCGACGCCGCGGTATTTGACATTCGACGCCTTCGCCTGAGTTGCCACGCGCCGCGCAACAGCACGGTGCCGATAGAACGGGAAACCAGTGATACCAGCCAGGTTCGGCAGCATGAAATTCGCTTCCACCGACTGGTCAAGCAGCAAGCCGTCCTTCTTGCGATCTTCGGTGACGAATGCGAGACCTGCCTCGACCGCCGCGGCCGGCGTCGCGAACGTACGCCGCGCGACGCCGATCTCGATCTCGCCTTCGACCCTGTACGTAGAGACACCGAAGAGCGCTTCCAGTATCTCGGTCTTGCCCGCCCCAAGTAGTCCGGAGAGCCCGAAAATTTCACCCTGGCGCACGGTGAACGAGACGTTGTCGACAACTGGTCGGTGCTCGCCGTGCAGCGTGAGGCCATGTACCGCGATCATTGTCCCGGCTGCCGCGCGCAATTCACCTTCGCCACGATGCGCTGCAACAAAGTCTTTACCGATCATCATCGATACCAGTTGCACCGCCGACTTCACTCGCCCGATCGGCAAGGTGGCGATGTGACGGCCGTCGCGTAGTACCGTGACGCGATCGGCAAGGTCGAACACTTCCTGCAAGCGGTGACTGATCAGCACGATTCCCATGCCTCGCGCACGCAGCGTTCGCACGAGCGTGGCGAGCGCCTGCGTCTCGGTGTCGGACAGTGCTGAGGTCGGCTCGTCCATGATCAGCACTCGCGCGTCGGCGAGCAGCGCCTTCGCTATTTCAATGAGCTGTTTCTCGCCAATGCGCAACGGCCCGACGAGCGTATCCGGCGAGGGCCGGAAGCCGAGTTGCGCGAGCACCTCGCGGGCTTTAACACGCATTGCCGGATGATTGGGGAAGCCGAAGCGAGTCGTGATTTCCTTGCCGAGAAAAAGGTTGTCGACGACTGACAGGCTGTCGACAAGATTCAGTTCCTGATGGATGAGCGCAATGCCGGCCTCCATTCCGTCGGCGCTGGAACTGAAACTTACCGGTTTGCCGGCGACCACGATCGTCCCCGTATCGGGCACGAGAAGGCCGCCGAGAATCTTCATCAGCGTGGACTTGCCCGCGCCGTTTTCTCCGACGAGCGCATGCACCTCGCCAGCCAGGACGTCGAAGCCAACATCGTTCAGCGCCGGGCTGCCATTGAAGGCCATCGACAGATGCCTGGCTGCCACCAGAGGCGTGACTTCCTGATGCTGGGAATCGCCCGGAGGCGGTGCGACGGCGGAGAAGCTGCTCGTTGCGTATGACGTCATGAATGTGTGCCCTGTGACTCGCGCGTTCCCCGGTCGCGGGCGGGCCGGAGCGAACGCGCGCCAGTTGCGTTCAGTGCGCGACAAATTGCTTCGCGTTATCTGCAAAGATGCCTTGGGTCGGCAAGATCACCTTCTTCTCGATCTTCGCGCCGCCGAGCAGCTTGAGCGCCTGGCGGATGCCTTCGGCGCCGGGCGTCGGATAAACGAACGTGCCGGTCAGGATGCCTTGTTCGACCCACACGGCTCCTTCGTTCGGCAGGCCGTCGGCACCGACGAATTTGATCTTCTTCTCGACGCCCGCATCCTTGGCGGCGAGATAGGCGCCATACGCCATGGGGTCGTTGTGACCGAACACGACATCGACTTGAGGATTCACCCGCAGCACTGTCTTCATATATTCGTAAGCCTTGTCCTGCTTCCAGTCGCAATCCACACGCTGCCCCACAATCTTGAGACCTTTCTCCTTGCCGACCGACTCGAACATGCCGTCGTGCCGGTCGTGCGACGCTTGTGCGCCGAAGCCGCCCCACACCTCGACAATGTTGCCCTTGGCTGCGCCCACGCCGCCTTGTGTCTTGACGATGAATTCGCCCACGCCTTTACCGATGAGCACATTGTCCCCGCCGATGAACTGCGTATAGGCATCGCCGTTGACCGAGCGATCGAGGACAAACACGGGGATGCCCGCCTTGTAGGCCTTTTCGACAACGCCCGTCAGCCCCGACGACTCTTTCGGCGAAATAAAGATCACGTCCATTTTCTGGGCGATGAAGTTCTCCATGTCGGCGTTTTGTTTGTCGGTACGGTCGGAACCATCTGCGATGATCAATTCCACGTTTGGATGCTTCGCGGCCTCAGCTCTCATGTCCTTGTTGAACTGCACGCGCCATGGTTCTTGAGTTGTCACCTGTGAAAAGCCAAAGCGATATTTCTTGTCCTGCGCGTGGACATATCCGGCCCTGAGAATGAGCCCTGCGAATGGCGCCGAAGCAAGGGCGCCAGTAATCAAGCGACGATTCCGGTTCATCAGTGTCTCCTTTATTTATCTAGTGACGCTACGTGATGCTCGGTTGCCTGCTCCTGCCGATTTATCCTGGAGTGTGTCCTTCTGGCTTCCCCAGGACTGAAACGTTTCAGTCCGCCACGGTGGGCACGGGCGTTTCGGTGGGTACCAGCGCTGTGCTTTCGCGCACCAGCAAATCCGCCTTGAAGCTCAGATGCACGAATTCGTCCTGTTCACCATTTAGCAATTTCAGCATCAGTTGCCAAATTGCATGGCCAATGGCCTCGACCGGCTGGCGGATCGATGTCAAATACGGCCGCAGCACGGACATCCAGGGCGCGTCATCGAAGGACAGCAACGATATGTCGTTGGGTATCCGAAGATCGGCATCGCGGATGGCGCGCAATGCGCCTAGCGTGGTTACGTTGCCACCAGCAAAAAGGGCGGTTGGCCGCGCTGAAGCGCTCAGCACTTCGAGCGTCGCCGCATGGATCTGGGCGGCGGTCATCCCACACTCGATGACCACGATGTAATCGTCAAGTTGCGCGTGACGCATTGCAGCGATATAGCCATCCGCGCGCTCCCGTGAGTTGACGAGCTCCAGCGTGTTGACGAGAAAAGCGATGCGTTTGTGGCCGAGCGCGATCAGATGCGCCGTACCGTCCGCCGACGCGCTGCGACTATTGGTCGTCACGGTATTGGCCGGAAAGGTCTCGTCGACCCGGTCAGCCATCACGAGCGGCACGTTGCATTCGCGCGCCTCGTTTATTGCATGCTGGTGGCCGCTGCACGGAATGATGATCATGCCTGCTACCTGCCGCGATAGAACAAAACGGATGCGCTCCATTTCGCGTACGGGATCTTCATCGGCGTGGGCCAGGATCAGCTGATAGCCATGTTGCAGCGCATGATTATCGAGCGCTCTCGCAATGTCGACAAAAAACTGATTCGTCAGGTCCGGCAGCACGAACCCGATAGAGCGTGGGCGGCCGCGGCGAAGGTCGGCCGCGATGCCGTTGCGGCGGTATCCAATCAAACGCGCCGCGTCCCACACCCGCTGCGCCCGCTCCGCGCTCACGCCCGGCGCCCCGGACAAGGCTTTTGATGCAGTGCCCACGGATACTTCCGCCGCATCCGCGACGTCACGCAGCGTCGGAAGTGATCTGTCAGGAATGCTCATGGTATCCGTCGGAAGCACGACTGAAACGTTTCAGAGAATACGCGAGGGATCGAGTGACTTCAAGGCGTAGTTACATAGGGTTTACCGTCGCGCGTATTCATTCCATCATTGTGCGTTACCGCGGGGGGAAGTGACGGTCTCGATCGGTTCACTGGGTCGAGACCTTTCAGAACGAACTGACGAACCCGCTTACAACGACAGGAGGAGTCCATGTTCGAGCGATGCGAATGGTTGAACGAGCCGGGCGAGTGGGATTTGAAAGGCGGTCGCTTGCGGGTCAAGACGGACCCGGAAACCGATTTTTGGCGCAAGACGTACTACGATTTTATCCATGACTCAGGGCATTCATTCGGAATCCATACCAATGGCGACTTTTCGGCACAAATCCGTGTGCGTGGAGATTTCGAAACCCTTTATGACCAGGCTGGATTGCTGATTCGCCTTGGCGAGCGCAACTGGGCGAAGGCCGGCGTGGAGCTCACGGATGGCGCTTTGATGATGAGTAGTGTCATCACGCTTGAGCAGTCGGATTGGGCATTGGGATCGCCGATCACGACGACCGACGGATTTTGGCTACGCGCGACGGTCGAGCGCGGAGCCCTGAGACTACAGTTTTCTATCGATGGCATGACGTGGCCTATGTTGCGGCTTGCGCCATTTCCCAAAGCGGAGAGTTACTTCGTAGGAGCTGCTTGCTGTAGCCCGAAGCGCGGCGGCTTGACAGTCGACTTTTCCGAATTCCTCCTGATGCCACCGCAACATAAAGATCTACATGATCTGACGTAATCGCATTGATTTGTTCCGCAGTTGGAGCTTGGGGAATGCCACGAACGGGCCAACCAAGACTGCGCATAAATCTCATAAGATAGCCGGCTTCTCGAAGCGATCAATCGAATGGCGGAGTTCCGACTATCGCATTTGATACATAACGCGC
>NZ_JAQGMM010000206.1 GCF_028292365.1 Caballeronia sp. | reverse complement strand
CGGGTCTCGGTCTTAGCATGGTCTCAGCGGTGATCCAGGTCCACAACTTCACCATGAAGATCGGCAATGCAGAGCCTGGCACTCGCGTGACCATAGAGTGCTGGTCGTGAACGCTCGATTGAACCGCAGCGGTTCCTTCAACTACCTCGAATCGAAACTGAAAGGCTTTGTCGATGCAAAATTTGTACTGTGATCCCGGCATTGGCGGCAAACTGTTACCCCGCTCAACTCAACACGCCTGCTAGGATTTAGACGGCCTTACTATTTTATGGCGCGCACGCGGCAAGCGCCTTTTTTATTGGTATCGCTATATGTAAGAATATATAGCGATACCAGTTTATGAATCGGACTACGAATCTTGAAAGCGGAAATGGTTAAACGGTTTTTTTCGGCGGCTGTTTTATTTCTCTGGACGGGAGCCAGTTATGCACAAAGCAGCGTGACGCTTTACGGGATCATCGATACTGCGGTGATTTATGGGAACAACGAGAGTACGGGGCAACCAGGCGTGGGCCACCCTGGTGTCGAGATGAACAGCGGTGGCATCAGTGGGTCGCGATTTGGCTTTCGCGAAACGGAGGACCTTGGTGGTGGGCTCGCCGCTATTTTCGATCTCGAGGACGGCTTTTCCAGCGCCAATGGCAAGTTAAGTAATACAGGCGTCCTCTTCGGGCGGCAGGCGTATGTCGGCTTGCGTTCGACACAGTATGGGACCGTCACCCTCGGGCGGCGCTATGCTTTCATGTCCGAATGGGTGTCGCCGTTGAGCGCTGAGGGGATTGGATGGGGCGGTAATCTTGCCGATCACCCGTTCGATAACGACGATATGATCCGGCATCAGAGCGTCAACAATTCGATAAGATTCGACGGCGTCAATTACAACGGTTTTCAGGCGGGTGGCATGTACGGCTTCTCGAACGAAGCAGGCCAGTTCTCTAATAATCGGGTCTATAGCTTTGGTACCCGGTACGCGAATGGGCCGGTGTCGCTGGCGGCAGGCTTCGAGCAAGTCGATCGGTCTGCCAACTCGGCTGACGTGAACGCGAACGGTGCCGAGAGCAGCGACGACTCTGTTATTAACGGCGGTCGGGAACAAATCTGGGGGGGCGGAGGCAAATACAGTTTTGGGGCCTCGTCTGTGGGCTTCGTATGGACGCATTCGGCCTTTAATAACGTCACCAGCGCGTATGGCGAGGGTGGTGCTTTTCCCAGCGGCAATGGCAACAATCTTCGGTTCGACAACTTCGAAATCAATTGCCGGTACTTTGTGACGCATGCTTTGAGTCTTGCAACGGCGTACACACTGACCGATGGACATTTCGATTCAGGAACCGTGCATCTCAATCCTAAATGGCACGAGGCCATCGCCCAGGCCGACTATTCCTTTAGCCGGCGCACCGATGTCTATCTGGAAAGCCTCTACCAGGTCGTCACCGGGGGCGGCGGTATGGCGATGTTTAACGCATCGATGTTCAACGTCCCGCCGTCTGCAAACAATCGGCAGTTGTTGTTCGTCATGGGGATGCGCCACCGATTCTGACGTCTTGGAGCGAACGATGACGCCGCACTATGACGGCGTACCGGGGCATGAGAACGAGCCTGTCGTCGTAGCGGTATTCGATATAAGTCCGGTTGAGCTGCAGCTTTCGGATCCAGGCAAGCCAGCATGGCGCCGGGGTGATTCGGTTGTTGCCACGGCGGCCGCAAAACTCGGCGAGACTCACAGGACAACCAGAGGTAACAGGCGGCGACAGCGCCAAGGTCATGTAGCGTCTTGCCAGCCTCTGACCTGCTGCCTTGCGCAAATCTCACGGTCCCGGTTCTTTTGATTGTTTGCCCGCCGCTGCATGGTTCGGTAACCTAACAGATTTACACTGACGGGGCAAAAACCACGTCACAAGAAAACCTAGATTGCGCTTTGTTCATGTTCAGCGTGGTAGTCCTTGCCGTACTTGACGAGGACTCGCTTGGAGCATCATTGCGCGGCTTCCCTGCTGTGAACGGCCCCTTCAGGAAATCGCGAAGGGCAGCAACGGGTGGCTACGCCCGCAAGCATGTCGCGCCGCATTTGCACGACGTCCAATCATGCGCGACCTGGTTTTACTTTTCCAAGCGCCACCAGGATCTTCTCGGGCGTGATGGGTTGTGACGTGACTCGGGCATGGAATGGCGTGAGGGCATCATTTATTGCGTTCATCACGGCTGCCGGTGCCCCTGCCGATCCCGCTTCCCCCGCCCCTTTAGCGCCGAGGGCCGAAGTCTTTGTCCGCGTCTCTACGTGAGCGATTTCGATGTCCGGCATTTCGGAGGCCATCGGCACAAGATAGTCTGCCATGCTGCCATTTTTAAGAAGACCTGATTCGTCGTAAAGACATTCTTCGAACAGAACTCCGCCAATGCCCTGCACGACCGCGCCACGAATCTGTTCGTCCACCAACATCGGGTTAATCACGCGTCCGCAATCCTCAACGACCCAGTGCTTCAGCAACTTCACCATGCCAGTATCCACGTCGACCTCAACGTATGAGACATGTACGCCGTTGGTAAATACGAATGGATAGTCGCGCTGCGAATAGTGTCGTGTCGCGGATAGCTCAGGCTGGAAATCCCTCGGCAGAGTGTCCGGGCGAAAATAGGCCTTACTCGCCAGGTCTTTAAGGTCGATCAGAAAGGCGCCGCTTTCTGCGTCCATCACCTGTCCGTTGAAAAGCTTGAGCCCTTCGGGCGAGCACTCGTGTACAGCAGAGGCAAACTCAATTAACTGCATCCCCAAGGCGTTCGACGCCTGAAGCACAGCCTCACCGCCTATGCCGGCCCCTCTTGATGCCCACGTCCCGCCACCATATGGCGTGACTGACGTGTCACCTGTAATGACGCGGACCCGGTCGATTGGCATCGAAAGGGCGTCCGCAGCAATCTGGGCGAAGATGGTCTCGCTGCCTTGACCCTGCTCCCCAACGCTCACCATAACTGTAATGCCGCCACCGGCATCCAGACGGACGGTTGCCCCGTCCTGCGCCGCGATGCGCGCACCACCAATGCCATAGAATGCCGGGCCGGGATTGGTCAGTTCGACCATCGCAGCGATGCCAATTCCGCGAAACACACCGTCTTCCCGCAAACGACGTTGCTCGTCGCGGAGCCCGTCGTAGTCAGCCAGTCTTTCAATACGGGCGAGGCACGCGTCATGAGAGAGTCCTTCAAGCTTGATCCCGGATGCCCCCGTGCAGGGATAGGCATCGTCATGCATCACGTTCATTTTTCTGAACG
The DNA here is from genome assembly GCF_028292365.1 of Caballeronia sp. Classification (GTDB taxonomy): domain Bacteria; phylum Pseudomonadota; class Gammaproteobacteria; order Burkholderiales; family Burkholderiaceae; genus Caballeronia. The sequence continues at coordinate 2,140 of NZ_JAQGMM010000206.1, read as the reverse complement.
CGAGCGGATCGATCCCGAGCTTTGAAGCGGCCAGGTCGACAATCCCCTCGGTTACGGCACATGCGATTGGATGTCCGACTCCACGGTACTGGCTCATGGGAGGCTTGTTCTGGAACACGACGCGCAGTCGCGCTCTATAGTTTTCGTGCTGGTAAGGACCGCCCGTGATGTTAAGAACCTGATTGCCCTCGATACCGCTCGTCCGCGGATACACTGAATAAGGTCCAACGCCGGTAAGATCGTCGATTTCGAACGCCAGGATACGGCCGTCTTTTGTCGCGGCGAGCCTTGCCTTTACAAGATGGTCTCGCGCATGGACATCGCTCGTGAATGACTCGAGTCGGTCGGCAACGAACTTGATGGGACGTTTCAGGAGTTTCGACAGAGCTACCGTCGCGAAGTCATCTGGATAGGAGTGCACCTTGATTCCAAATGACCCTCCCACGTCCTTGCAGATGACGCGAACCGATGTTTCCGGAAGGTTCAGATGCCGGCTGTACAAATCCTGCATCATGTGTGGCGCCTGATGCGAGTGGTACACGGTCAAAGTAAGATCGGCAGCGTTGAAGTCGGCTAGTACCGAGCGCGTCTCCATGGTCACGCCGGTGTGGCGTCCGAACCGATACGACTCTTCAACGACAACATCAGCACTCGCGAACGTAGCATCCACCGCTCCATTGTCGATTGTTCGCGTAAGGCACAGGTTATCGCCCAGCTCCGGGTGGATGAGGGGCGAGTCGGGGTCCAGCGCCCGCTCCATATTCGCGACGACGGGCAGCTCGTCCCATTCAATCCGCAGGTAGGCGAGTGCATCTTCAGCCTGATGCCGGGTTTCGGCGACCACCGCAAAGACCGGCTCGCCTTGCCAGCATAGATGTCCCCGTGCAAGGGGATATTGCGGCGGGGACTTCATGCCGGCCAAGTGAGCAAGCGTACCCACCCAAGGAGTACAGATATCGGCGATATCCTCCGCTCCGAATACACCTATCACGCCAGGCATCATCGTGGCAAAGCTCGCGTCGAACGAGGTAATGCGGCCGTGCGCAATCGGACTGCGCCAGTAAACAACGTGGGCCATGCGTGGCAGCACGATATCGTCCACGTACACGCCTCGGCCCTGCAGTAATCTCAGAGCGTTCGGTCTCGGCACAGACGCGCCGATGTAGCGCAGTTCCTCAGCGATACGCTGTTCGCTTTTCGTTGGCGTCAGCATTTTTGCTCTCCGGCAACGCTTGCGGAGCGAGCGCTCAGAACGTCCTCAATCGCGTCGACAATGGCTTGGTAACCCGTACAGCGACAGTAGTTGCCCGACATGAACTCCCGGATCTCCTCACGACTGGAATTCGGCCTGGTCGCAATCAGCTCCGCTGCTGTGAGCAGCATACCTGCCGTGCAAAAACCGCACTGCAGGGCGTTGCGCGCATGAAAGGCCGCCTGCAATGCAGCGAGATCGCCACGGTCACTTGCGCCTTCGAGGGTTTCAACCGTGCAGTTTGTCGCCCGGACGGCGAGCACAAGGCAACCTCGCACCATCTGCCCGTTCAGACGGACGGTGCATGCCCCGCATACCCCATGCTCGCAACCAACGCGAGCCCCTTTAATCTGCAATTCATCCCGCAAGAAATCAATCAGGTGCATCCGCGGTTCGACTGTCGTTGTCACGCTCTTGCCGTTGACAACCAGCCGGACAGGTTGACGTTCAATCATGTTCAGGCACCTCCAGCTTCTGAGCCAGTTTCGCCAACAATCTCTCGAGGGTAACCCGCGCGAGGTGGAGCTTGGTTTCGGCCGAGTTATAGAGATCGCCTCCGGGAGTGATATCGAGCGCCCGCGCAAAGCTTGCCGCCGTAGCACGCGTAAGTGGTGCCGTTTCTAGTTGCTGCTCGACCGCATGCGCCCGGTCCGGCTTGTTACCCGTACCGAGGAAGACAATCCGTGCATCTTTGAGAAAGCCCGCTTCCGAGGCGTTACCTGTAATGGCTGCACCAACGATGGCGTAATCTCCATGACGCCGGGTCAATTCATCGAATGCGTAGAGGGATTTTGGCCCCTTGAGAGGGATGTCCAACGCGACGATGATTTCGCTCGGGCGTAGCGCAGTCGTGTAGAGATCGATAAAGAACTCGTCCGCCGGGATTCG
>NZ_JAQGMM010000203.1 GCF_028292365.1 Caballeronia sp. | reverse complement strand
GCGATGCCTATTACCAGGACTGGCCGGCAACCCTCGACGCGCTCGCGGCCTTCAATCCCGAGAAACTCGTACCGGGTCGCGGCGCGGCGCTGAAGACGCCGCAACAGGTGGCGGACGGTATCGCGGGAACGCGGGCTTTCGTGAGCGAACTCTTTAATCAGGTAAAGCTGGGCGCCGCAGCGGGCAAGGACCTGAACGAGATCTACAAGCTCACGTACGCCGCGCTCAAGCCGAAGTTCGGCGATTGGGTCATCTTCGATCACTGCATGCCGTTCGACGTCACGCGCGCCTTCGACGAAGCCACGCAATATCGCGATCCGCGCATCTGGACTGCGCAGCGCGACAAGGAAATGTGGGAGACGCTCGAAAGCTGATTGGCGACGACAACGATCATGGATACGGACTTTCAGACGCTGACGTTCGAGTATCGGCGCTCATCCGATCAGGACGGCCATCAGGATGGCGGCGCGCCGCTGCATCCGGTTGTTGTGATCGGTGCAGGCCCGGTGGGTCTCGCGATTGCGATCGACCTCGCGCAGCAGGGCACCCCGGTCGTGGTGCTCGACGATGACCACACGTTGTCGTCGGGATCGCGCGCTATTTGCTTTGCGAAACGGTCGCTCGAGATTTTCGATCGGTTAGGCTGCGGCGAACCGATGGTCGCGAAGGGCGTGAGCTGGAATGTAGGCAAGGTGTTCCTGCAAAACGAGCTGCTCTACGCGTTTGATCTGTTGCCCGAAGCGGATCATGCGCGGCCCGCGTTCATCAATTTGCAGCAGTATTACGTCGAAGGATATCTGGCTGAGCGCGCACGCGAGTTGCCGTTGCTCGATGCCCGCTGGCACAACATGGTCACAGGTATTGCGCAGTCCGACGAATGCGTTTCGCTGCAGATCGACACGCCCGATGGGCCATACACGCTGCGTGCGCGTTACGTTGTCGCCGCCGACGGTGCGCGTAGCCCGGTACGCGCGCTCATGCATCTCGATACGCACGGCCGCACCTTCAAGGATCGTTTCCTGATCGCCGATGTCCGGATGAAAGCCGACTTCCCGACCGAGCGCTGGTTCTGGTTTGATCCGCCGTTTCATCCGAATCAATCGGTGTTGCTGCATCGGCAGCCGGACAACGTGTGGCGCATCGATTTCCAGTTGGGCTGGGACGCTGACCCCATCGCGGAGAAAGCGCCCGAACGTGTGATTCCGCGTGTGCGCGCGTTGCTCGGACCCGACGTTGAATTTGAACTGGAATGGGTGAGCGTCTACACGTTTCGATGCCAGCGCATGGACAAGTTTCGTCACGGGCGTGTGCTGTTTGCGGGTGATTCGGCGCATGGTGTATCGCCGTTCGGCGCGCGCGGCGCGAACAGCGGCGTGCAGGATGCGGACAATCTTGGCTGGAAATTAAAACTGGTAATTGACGGCGATGCGCCCGATGCCTTGCTCGACTCCTACGCCAGCGAGCGCGAAGCCGCCGCCGATGAAAACATTCGCCACTCCACGCGTTCAACTGATTTCATCACACCGAAGAGCGACGTATCGCGTGTGTTCCGCGACGCTGCTTTGCGCCTCGCAAAGGACTGTGCATTTGCGCGGCGGATAGTGAACAGCGGGCGGTTATCGACGGCGTCTGTGCTGCATGGCTCGCCTTTGAACACGCCGGATCGAGATGCCTTCGATTGCGCGCTTGTGCCGGGCGCGGTGGCGGCGGATGCGCCCGTGTTTTTTGCCGGCCACGATGGATGGTTCTTGCAGCGCATGGGCTCGTCGTTTGCGGGTGTACTGTTTGGTGAATCCCTGGATGCGCTGACTGCGTTGAAAGATTTGCGTCCGCGGATAAAGCTGGTTTTGATCGTACCGGCGGGTTCCGATATCAAACCGCGCGACGGCATTGAAATACTTGAAGACGTGAAAGGTCTCCTGGCCCAACGTTTCGATGCACATCCCGGCACGTTCTATCTCCTGCGCCCAGACCAGCACATTGCGATGCGGGCTCGTTCGTTAGAACCCCAAGCCGTTCGCGAAGCACTGAGCCGCGCAATTTGCGCCCTGAACGAAACCCAGCCTGCGTGATGAGGTCCGCCATGCTCGACACCACCTTGCGTCTCGCCGATCCCGATGCCTTTTATGAAGCGCTGATCGACATGCATCGCGACCTCAGCAACGACGAAAGCCAACTCGTGAACGCCAAGTTGATCCTGCTGTTGTCGAACCAGATCGGCGATATGGAGGTGCTGCGCGAAGCGATGTCGATGGCGCGCAGTGGCGTTGCGGCCTCCGTCGCGGCCTCAACCGCCAGCGTATGAAACTGAAGAAAAGGACAAGCCCATGAAACCAGAATCGCCCGGCGCATTCACGAGTCACACTGAAACCAGCCGCGTTTATCAATCGGGCTTCGCCGCCGACTTCGCCACCGAGGCGTTGCCCGGTGCGCTGCCGCTCGGCCGCAATTCACCGCAGCGTGTGAACTACGGCCTGTATGCGGAGCAGCTTTCGGGCACCGCGTTCACCGCACCGCGCGGGCACAACCGGCGCTCGTGGCTGTATCGGATACGGCCGGCGGCGGTGCATCAACCGTTCACGCAAATCGAAGGCAACGCGTTGCGCGCGAAGCTCGTTGCGAACTTCGCCGAGGTGCCGCCCACGCCGCCGAATCAACTGCGCTGGGACCCGCTGCCGATGCCCGACGCGCCCACGGATTTCATCGACGGCTGGGTGACGATGGCCGGCAACGGCGCGGCCGAATCCATGCAAGGCTGCGCGATCCATCTCTACGCCGCGAACCGTTCCATGGGGGATCGTTTCTTCTATAGCGCCGATGGCGAATTGCTGATCGTGCCGCAAGAAGGACGGTTATCGATTGCAACCGAACTCGGCCGGCTCGATATAGAACCCTTCGAAATAGCAGTGATTCCGCGCGGCGTGCGCTTTTCCGTCTCGCTGCCTGACAACACCGCGCGTGGCTATATCTGCGAGAACTTCGGCGCCTTGTTGAGGTTGCCGGACCTTGGGCCCATCGGCTCCAATGGTCTCGCGAACCCGCGCGATTTCCTCACGCCGCACGCGGCCTACGAGGACCGCGAAGGTGCGTTTGAACTCGTCGCGAAGATGAACGGCGTGTTGTGGCGCGCGGATATCGGCCATTCGCCGCTCGACGTGGTCGCGTGGCACGGCAACTATGCACCGTACAAATACGACCTGCGCCTGTTCAACACCATTGGTTCGATCAGCTTCGATCACCCCGATCCGTCGATCTTTCTCGTGCTGCAATCGCAGACGGATACGCCGGGAGTAGACGCTATCGACTTCGTGATTTTCCCGCCGCGCTGGCTCGCGAATGAGGATACTTTCAGGCCGCCCTGGTTTCATCGGAACGTCGCGAGTGAGTTCATGGGCCTCGTGCATGGCGTCTACGACGCGAAATCCGAAGGGTTCATGCCCGGTGGTTCCAGCCTGCATAACTGCATGTCCGGACATGGGCCGGACGCGCAGACCTTCGAGAAGGCATCGAACGCGGATACATCGACGCCCGTGAAAGTGGGGGACACCATGGCGTTCATGTTCGAAACCCGCACGCTGATCAAGCCGACCCGCTTTGCTCTGGAAACCGCACAATTGCAGGCGCACTACTACGAGTGCTGGCAGGGACTGACGAAGCATTTCAACCCGGAGCAACGATGAGTTTTTCAGCCGGTCCCATTCACGAAGCGCTTGAAGCGACGCGGAATCCATTGCTGAAAAGCTGGATCGAATCCGCGAATGATCGCTTAAGCGACTTCCCGATCCAGAACCTGCCGTTCGGCATTTTCACCGACGAAATCAACCCGCTGCCGCGCGCAGGCGTGGCGATCGGCGACTGGATTCTCGACCTCGCCGTTGTGCATCGCGCGGGGTTGATCGAAGGCGAGGCCGTGTTCGCGCAGCGCACGTTGAATGCGTTTATCGCGTTGGGACGTGACGTATGGCGACACGTTCGCGTCCAGGTGAGCGCGCTGCTCGCAGCCGGTTGCGACACGCTGAAAAACGATGCAGCGTTACGCTCGCGCGCACTCGTGCCCAGGGCGAGTGCAACGCTGCATCTGCCTATCGATATCCCCGGCTACACGGATTTCTATTCATCAAAGGAACATGCGACCAATGTGGGTTCCATGTTCCGCGATCCGAAGAACGCGCTACTGCCGAACTGGTCGGAGATGCCGATTGGGTACAACGGGCGCGCTTCATCGGTGATCGTGAGTGGCACGCCAGTGCGCCGGCCGAGCGGTCAGATCAAATTGCCCGATGCCGAGCGGCCGGTGTTCAGCGCATGCAGGAAGCTGGATATTGAACTGGAAACGGGGTTTGTCATCGGCGCGGGGAATGCGCTGGGCGAGCCTATTGACTGTGAAGATGCGGAGTCGCATATCTTCGGCATGGTGTTGCTTAACGACTGGAGCGCCCGCGATATCCAGCAGTGGGAATACGTGCCGCTTGGCCCGTTCAACGCGAAGGGTTTTGCGACCACGGTCTCACCGTGGATCGTCACGCTCGATGCGCTCGAACCGTTCCGTACCGCTACGCCGAAGCAAGAGCCTGAACCGCTTCCGTATTTGCGCCACGCCGGTAATCATGCCTTCGATATTGAACTCGAAGTGCACCTGCGACCGGCGCTGGCTGAGTCGGCGACGAAGCTTTCGCGAACGAATTTCAAGCTGATGTACTGGTCGATGGCGCAGCAACTTGCGCATCACACGGTGGCGGGTTGCAACACGCGGGTAGGCGATTTGATGGGTTCCGGCACGATCAGCGGCCCGACGCCGGATTCATGCGGAAGCCTGCTTGAGATGACGTGGAACGGACAGCGCCCGATCACGCTGGAAGAGGGCGGTGAGCGCAGGTTTATTGAAGACGGCGATGAATTGACGCTCACCGGATGGTGCCAGGGCGACGGGTATCGTGTGGGGTTCGGCGAATGCCGGGGGGTGATTTTGCCTGCGCGTGGGGTAGCGGCGTAGAGCGCAGCGCCTCGGCGCTGGCTTCTCCGAAACCTGAACGAACCCTAAACCGCCTGCCCGATACTTGCGCGCCGCGCCCGCCGATCCATTGACGCTGACAGCAACGTCAGTCCAAACGCGCCGCACGCCATCAGTACACCCACCCACGGTAGCGCATTCAGCGCCGCACCCGCGCCGATCGCCATGCCGCCGAGCCATGCGCCTATCGCGTTGCCCAGGTTGAATGCACCCTGATTCAACGTCGACGCAAGATTCGGCGCCTCGCTTGCGCGGTTTACGATCAACATCTGCAAGGGCGGAACGATCGCGAAAGCGAGCACGCCCCAGACGAAGATGGTGATCATCGCGGGAATGGCGGCGTGCATCGTGGCGGCGAAAATGGCCTGGACCACGATGATCGATACAAGAAACGTCAGCAGCGAGCGCAATAACTTCCAGTCCGCGAGTTTGCCGCCGAGCGTGCTCCCCACCGTCAATCCAAGCCCGAACAACAGCAGCACCAGCGTGACCGCGTGCGGCGAAAAACCCGTGACGTCTTCGAGGATCGGCGTGATGTACGTGAACACGGAAAAGAGACTCGCCGATGCCAGCACGCTGATGCCCAGCACCATCAGCACTTGAGGATTCTTGAGCACGTTGAATTCGCGCAGGATGCTCGATTCCCGCATCTCGATGTGCTTCGGCAGGCACACGGCCAGCGCACCGGCCGCGCCCAGGCCGATCAGCGTCACTACCCAGAAGGTCGCGCGCCAGCCGGCTACCTGACCGAGTGCGGTGCCGAGCGGCACGCCGAGCACGTTCGCCAGCGTGAGGCCGGTGAACATCAGCGCAATGGCTTGCGCGCGCCGGTTCGGCGCGACCAGGTCCGCGGCGACCACCGAGCCGATGCCGAAGAACGC
>NZ_JAQGMM010000196.1 GCF_028292365.1 Caballeronia sp. | reverse complement strand
TTTTCTGGTCGATCGAGTTAGCACACCGGAAAATTTCAACTGGGCCGCTTAGCCCGACAGGAGCGTTGAATGTTTCAACTTGGGCCGCGTCACTTTCTATTGCGCATGTCGCTTGCAGTCCTATGCTGCGTATCCGGCACTCACGCCTCTGGACGCCAGATTGCCCTGCATCATTCCTCAACAGACAGTGTTCAGCCCATGGAGATGTCGTCGGCTGCTGAGGGCGTAGTGCAAGACCTGCCCTTGCAAGGCGGAGGTTTCCAGCGCGTGCTGTACACCGCTGCCAGACGCGAAACAAAAGGCATCATCGTGATGTTTCCCGGGGGCACCGGCGAGATCGACATCGAGAAGAGTGGACGCGTCAAGAATGCGAAGAATTTCGTCGTGCGCTCGGACGATCTCTGGCTTGACCGCGGTTATGGCATCGTGCTGGTCGATGCACTGGATCACCAGTCCATGCGAGGGCAGCGCAGCAGCGCCGAGTACGCAGAGGTAACGAAAGAGATCATTGAGTTTGCGCATAGGCAGGCCAATGTCCCTGTATGGGTGCTTGGTACCAGCCAGGGTTCCATTGCCGCCATGAACGCTGCAGCACATGCCGGAGGAACGCAGCTTTCTGGCATGATCCTGACCGAGTCCGTGTCCATTCTCGGCGGCTCTCATGAAACCGTTTTTGATGCACATCCTGGCGATGTCCGCGTGCCTTCGCTGGTCGTTGCGAACACGGATGACAGATGCAAGGTCGCACCGCCTTCCATGGCGCAGTCGATCGCGCAATCGATCCGCCACGCTCCAACAACGGTCCTGACCGTCAGCGGTGGCACACAACGTACCCAGGATGATTGCGGCTCCCTGACTCCGCATGGCTACTATGGAATAGAAGAAAAGGTAGTCGATGGCATTGTTGGCTGGATGCAGGAAACGCAAAACCGGCCCTGATTTCAGGGGGTTTTATCAATGTGCAGGGCGAACGAACGATGAATCGTCGAGGAGTCGGCTGGACCTCGACAGGGATTCGTGACTGTTCCCAACCGGAATCTGTTGTCCGCGTTTGACTTATGATTGAGGCCCTCAAGCTTAAGTTGCCAGCCATGATCCCTGACGCTTCCCATGATATTCAACCCACGCTGACCGGTCCCACCATCGAACTTCGTCCTCTGCAGTCATCGCATCAGGAGGCGCTGGTGGATGCCGCATCAGATGGTGAATTGTGGACCATGAAGGTGACGGTCGTTCCCGGTCCCGAGACGGCCGGACAATACATTGCCACTGCGCTAGCGGGTCTGGAGGCCGGAACGGTGATGCCGTTTGTGATCGTCAAGCGAGAGACTGGGCAGGTGGTGGGCAGCACACGGTTCTGGAAGATCGATCGCGTGAATAGGAAGCTCGAAATCGGCCACTCCTGGCTGAGTGCCTCGGTGCAGCGGTCGGGCGTCAATACAGAAGCGAAATACCTTCTTCTAGCCTACGCGTTTGAAGTCATGAACGCTGTGCGCGTTCAATTTACAACAGACGAACTGAACGAAAAATCCCGGGCGGCAATCCTGCGTATTGGCGCGAAGCAGGAAGGCATTGTCCGGCACGAGCGGATCATGCCCGACGGCCGCAAGCGCAACTCGGTGCGGTTCAGCATCATTGATTCGGAGTGGCCGGACGTAAAGACATTACTGCAGCAGAAGATGCGGCTCAGATAACATCGGATGCGCCAATATTGGCTTGTGCAGCGCAGAAAAAATGCAAGGAATGTAGCATTTTTCGCACTCTGAAGATTGTATTTAATATGAAAGAAAGTCGTAATGTTATATTAATATAATGATTATACCGCTCTACATTCTTTTCTTAATATTAATGCGGAGAAATAATCCGGTTATATTTACCCAAAATATTAACAAAAGGTAACGTCATACGATTCCGGTTAGTTAAATAATAGTTCATTCGTTTACACACGCTAGATTGAGTAGAAAATTCCAAATTCCCGCTTCGTCCGGGATACTGGTCGTACATCGCATAACGTGTGAGGAACTATTACTTATTTCCAAGTCTTTCCGAACGTTACATGAATGAAACGTTTTTTTGCGAATATAATTCGTCCATCCAAAGCGGACTGTAACTAATACCAGACTGCTGCAAGATGATTTCCATATCAGAAGCATTTACTCATATGGAATTGATCGCTGCTTTCAACGGGCGAAATCTGCGCGAATGCGCCGTGAATTGATATCGCGGCGCAGCATTGACGCAGCTTGTCTTGGATAACCAGTCGTTTTGACGGCATGCTGTTCCCGGTCAGGGCGCGCGATCAGCGCTCTGCGCGTGGTCATGCGCGCGGCGCCAGGTGGTCGGGAGCAATGAGTGGAAGCACGAACTGGCGATGAGGCATGCGCCTGTCTATCAGGGCTGTGCGTTTTTTGGATTACATGAAAGTGATCTCACATTTTGTATAAATAGGTGTGCAAACGATCTGAGCGAAACGAACAATCGCTACGTTGCTGACAACCCAGCGCGCGGAGACCGACATCCATTTCATAGAGGTTGATGAAACTTCCGGGCGGGGGAATGTTGCGTGTGCGACCCTGCCGCAGTCGAATAGGTGAAAGCAGGACGATTTAACCCCCGCCGGATTCCCCGTGCAAGCCCAGTTCCCTGTCTTTGTGGTCCTATCGAGACGGGCGGGAAAAATTCGCAATTGATTAGGATAGCAGACTATATGAAGCGTCATTTCATGTAATTAAAACGGCTCTCCCACTATGAGAGCCTTGGTCAGCCGGGAACCCGTGGAGTCACGCGCGCGTTCGGCATTGGTATGCCAAAGGGCGCCGTTCTTGTAGCAAGGCAGCGATCAGCAGCATCCCCGGGTCAAATCTCTTAGCTCCACAAAAAACGCGAACGCGGGACGGCTTCGGTCGATCTTGTCGATCCTCGGGGAATACTTGTAGCAGCACAACAGGGATTACGATGAAATATTTAAGACTACTTCCGATTTCAGTAGCAACGACGCTGGCTATGTTCGGCGTTGGTAACGCCCAGGCGCAAAGCAGCATCACCGTCAGTGGCGTGAAATACACGTTCTGCGGGAGTGAGAACGACAAGTGCACGTTTTCTGGCAAGGGATCCGTGGTGTTCGGCTCGGTACCGCCGAACTCGCCGACCACCATGCTGTCTAGCCCGCGCAGCTTCACGAACGGGGTCGGCTGTTATGTCGGCGCCGTCTCGTCGAGCGATCCCGCTTACGGCTACGGAAAATCGTGCTGGGTCAGTCTTGCCGCCACCACCACGCCCCCGGTCACCACACCGCCGGTTACGACACCGCCCGTCACCACGCCCCCAGTCACCACGCCGCCGGTCACTACACCGCCGGTGACAACACCGCCGGTGACAACACCACCCGTCACCACGCCGCCGGCCACCACGCCGACTCCAGGTGCTTCGGCCATTTCATGCGGTTCGCCTACACAGACGGCGGGCGGCACCGCTAATGGATTGATCAGCGCTGACACGCCGACGACTGACGGCCTGCGCATCTTCCCGAATAACACAGCATTCAACATAGCGGTCACGACCAACTCGCCGGGCGCGGACACAGTCGTCTGGTCGGTCGCGGACACGAACGGCGCGATCAAGACGCAGGGTAGCTTCGCCGTAAAGTCGGGTGTGCAGACCGCCACGATGTCGTGCAAATCGACATGGTCAGGCTATGGCTCGATCACTGCCACGTTGCAATCCCATGGCGGCACGTTGCCGAACAAGGGCACGCGCCCAATGGGCATTGCCACGTTCGGTGTGTTGCCTAATCTCACGTCCGTTCTTGGCACGGTGACGTATGCGCACCAGGACCAGCATCGGTTCGGCATGCAGGGTTTCAACGGCAACATTGCTGCGTTGCACGCTTTGGGGATTTCCTGGACCATCGACGACCGCGAAGTCTCGGCCATGGAGCCGAACGGCCCCAACACCTATACGCCGAGCGTCAACGACCTGGACCCGTTCTACAAGGCTAACCCTGACCAGATGCGCATTGTGCGTCTTGACGGACTGCCAGCATGGGATTCGAAGACGGGTCAGTTCAACGACAGCTACTATGCGCCGTCGAACATGACCGAGTTCCAGAACTTCATGGGCCGCGTGGGTACCGACACGAGCCTGATCCGTGCCGCCAACTATCCGAAGCAGCAGAACAATTACTACCAGGTTACCTGGGAGCCAAGCGTCGGATGGGCAGACAGCCAGGCGAACTTTGTCGCGATGTACAAGGCCGCTTATCAGGGCTTGCACTCGACCGATCCGAACGCCATCGTGATGGGTCCCACCAATCCGTTCCCGGCCAATTGCGATGTTTGCACGACCGGCTACCTGCAGACCTTCGGTGCGCTCGGCTTGTGGAATTACATTGACGCCGTATCGACGCATGGCTACTGGAATGCCGGTACCTATCCGGCTCATCCGCCTGAATTGCAGGACTCGGACCCGAACCCGGCTAATCAGGCCAACGCGCTCGACAACCTGATGACTCAGTTGCGTGCCGTCATGCAGGCCGGTAAGCCGAACATGAAACTGTTCGTCACCGAGGCGGGAACCAGCTACGATCCGGGCATCAACTACGGACCTACGTCACCATCGCAGAATCAGCTGTTTGCTCAGGCTGCCGTCGGCGTGCGCTCCCACATCATTACCCTCGGTGGCGGCGCGCAAATGACCACGTTCTTCTACGGTGCGGACTACCCCGGCGAAACCGGTTACGGCACGTTCTTCGACCTGAACGATGCTCAGGGCGCGTGGGGTGCATCGAACCTCTCACCCAAGCCCGAAGCACTTGCATTCGCCACACTGACCCGGGTGCTTGACGGCACCAATACGCTTGGCCGCGTGAAGGGTATGGCCGCCGGGACGTACGCATATGCGTTCCAGCAACTCGGTAACGGCAAGGTCGTGACGGCCGTGTGGGCGCACAGCAATGCGCAGTGGCCGGCATCGGGCGGACTCTATAGCCAGACCTACTCGACCAGCTACTCGCTTCAGGTGGACGCTGCCGGTGCATCGGGCAACGTGACGGAGATCGACGGTTACGGCAATGTCAGCACGGTGCCCTATACCAACGGCAAGGTGACGCTGACGGCCACTGAAGTCCCGCAGTACATCGTCTCGAGCAATGCGACTGTTGCGAAGGCCAACGCTACGGTTCCGGTCGGGTACACGGGTCAGTAGTCGGTAGTCGGTATCACCTGATGTAACTACACCTGACGGGCCGCTGGACTGCATAGTCCGTCAGCAAAAAGCCAATGCCTCGCGGTTGAACGCGAGGCATTGGCTTTTGTGGTTCCGGTTTCGTTCCGGGGCTCAGGTAAGCAGGCTTTCCGCCGGCACGTACGTATAACCGAGGGCGCGTGCAACGGCCTTGTAAGTGACGTGTCCCTCGCATACGTTCAAGCCGGCTCGCAGATGGGGATCGTGAGACAACGCACGCCGCCATCCTTTGTCCGCGATCGCCAGCGCGTGCCCGATCGTCGCGTTCGTGAGCGCGAACGTTGAGGTTCGCGCAACCGCACCCGGCATGTTGGCCACGCAGTAATGCACGACGTTGTCCACGACGAAAGTTGGATCGGTATGCGTCGTGGGCCGGGACGTCTCGAAGCAACCGCCCTGATCGATTGCGACATCGACAACCACGGCGCCCGGCTTCATATGCGCAATCATGTCGCGGGTCACGAGCTTCGGCGCGGCGGCACCTGGGATAAGCACGCCACCGATCAGGAGGTCGGCGGCGTGCGCTGAATCCTCGATCGTCTGCACGTTCGAGCATAGGGTGGTGACACGGTTGCCGTAGATCACATCCAGTGCGCGCAGACGTTCGAGGTTCTTATCGATTATGGTCACGCGGGCGCCCATCCCCACTGCAATCTGCAACGCGTTGGTCCCGACCACGCCTGCACCAATGATCACCACATGTGCCGGCGCTACGCCAGGAACACCGCCGAGTAGCAACGCCATCCCTCCCTTCGATTTCTCCAGATGCGCCGCGCCGGCCTGGATCGACATGCGGCCCGCGACTTCGCTCATGGGAGCGAGCAATGGCAAGCCGCCGCCTTGGCCGGTGATGGTTTCGTAAGCAATGCAGACGGCCTTGGAGTCGATCAACGCTCGTGTCTGCTCCGGGTCAGGCGCAAGATGCAGGTACGTATAGAGAATTTGCCCCGCGCGCAGCATCGCGCATTCGGCGGGTTGGGGCTCCTTCACCTTGATGATCATCTCCGCACGTGCGAAGACCTCCTGCGCTGTGTCGACGACGGCGGCGCCCGCAGCCCGGTAGGCATCATCCGATAAACCGATCTCCGCACCCGCCGCTGTCTGGACGACAACTTCGTGTCCGTGAGACACCAACTCGCGAACGCCTGCGGGCGTCAGCCCGACCCGATATTCGTGGTTCTTGATTTCTTTAGGCAGACCGATACGCATGATGGACTTTCCTCCTGAGAAGACCGGTTGCCGGCGTCCGCGGCCATGAACGCCCAGGCGAACCCTTGCACGCGGAGACAAGGCGATCCGCAGCCGCCAAGGGTGGTATTACTCTACAAGCCAGGGCAGTCAGCGCCGCGCATTGACAATGCTCTGTCCAGGGTTACGTTTGCACCTTACCGGGAATACCTCGACCGCGCAGCGAACAACCGGTCGTCTCTGTCACGAAGATCAACGCGAGCGCACCAATCACACATGAAGCCATCATGTAGTAGGCCGGAATGAGGTTGTTGCCTGTACGCCCAATGAGCCATTCGTTGACCATCGGCGCGGTGCCGCCGAAGATGGAGGTGGAGACGTTGTAGGCGATCGCCATGCCTGCGTAGCGAACCTGAGTAGGGAACATTGCCGGAAACATTGCCGAAATGCTCGCTAACTGAGGGACATAGAGCAGACCTAATACTCCGAAACCGATCAGCGCGCCAACCGTGCCGTGCGTCATGAGAAGGAACATGGGCACCGCGGCGACGAAGAGCCCGATCAAGGAAAACCACCACACGTTCTTGCGGCCAACCCGGTCGGAGAACGTGCCTGCAAAGGGCAGGAATACCATCATCGCCAGCATGCCGATCAGCGGTACCAGCAATGACATGTTTTCACTCATGCCCAACTGCTTTTGCATGAAGGTCGGCATATAGGCAAGCAGCACGTAATTGACCACGTTCAGTGCCACGACCAGGCCGCCCAGCAATAGCAAGGGCTTCCAGAACTCGGTCAGCAGTTCTTTCAGGGATACCCTCGCGTGCTGCCTTTTTTCCGCTGATTGTTCCAGTTCGAGGAAGACGGGAGTGTCCTCCATCCTGGCGCGCAGATAGAACCCGATCAGGCCAAGCGGCGCTGCGATCAGGAATGGCAGGCGCCATCCCCAGGCATGCATGGCTTCGTTACCTAGTAAAAATGAGCAACCCAGCATTAACAGCGCACCGAGCGAGAAGCCGGCCAACGTGGCGAATTCGAGAAAACTGCCGCAGAAGCCGCGTTTCTTGTCCGGTGCGTATTCGGCCATGAAGGTGGCCGCTCCGCCGTACTCGCCACCGGTCGAGAAGCCTTGCACCAGGCGCAATACGATCAGCAACGCAGGTGCCCATAAGCCGATGCTGGCGTAGGTGGGTAGCAGCCCTACAAGAAGCGTGGCGACCGACATCATGATGATCGTTAGGGCAAGCACGGTCTTTCGCCCTAGCCGGTCGCCAAGCGGTCCCCAGAAAAGGCCGCCTATCGGGCGCACGAGAAACGATATGGCGAAGGTCGCCAGCGCGAACAGGGTGGCTTCAGCGGTGCTGCCGGGAAACAGGGCCGCCGAGATATAGGTCAGGCCGTAAGCATAGATGCCATAGTCGAACCATTCGGTGGCATTGCCTAATGCTGACGCCGCAATTGCCCGCCGCAGAAGATTGGATGGGGTCTGTCGAGCTGGTTGATTGACCGTTGGCTGTGCGTAGCTCATTGTCTTCCTCCTGAATCATGGGCAGCGGCAACACGGGCGCCACTGCTGATTCAAGATACCGCCCAGTGTGATCTCAATTCGATGTCCTAGGACGATGAATGTGACGGGGTTTTCCATGAGGCGCGCAAGGACGCTTGCAGACTCGCGCACTTATCCAAGGTGAGGCTTGCCGGACTGGGATTTCTGTGAATTTTGAACCATGAATTGTCCGGAATTCCCGCTAGGCGATCGTCGAGCTTAACGTCTTGTTCTAGGACATTCGTCATCGCGTATTCACGGATGCAGCAAAAACGGTTTATCCAGATATCACACGCGGCGGCCGCCGGATTGCTGCGCTGCACCCTGGTCATTCGCCGTTCTTGCCGACGCAGGATTGAATTGCCTTAGCCACAATGGCTGCCGCTTTTTGCCGCGCGGGCCTTGCCAGCGAAGGTGATTCCAGTCCGTGACGCATCGTTGCCAAGCCGAGATCAAGCGATGCGTCGTACCTCACGGGCGGCGAGATTGCAGTCGACGGCGGATTGGGGCAAATTTAAGCCTGCTGCCATGCGTAATGACTTGGTTGCTCACTCTCGCGGTGCCGGCACGGACAGCACCTCGCCCGTGCGCGCGTGTTGTGCGTGTGCGAGGCGTTTGGTGGTCCATTGCACGGCCATTGCCAGGATGGCAGCTTCGACGAATGCCAGGGAAGCCGCTTGTCTTGGGAGCGCGAAGATAAGGCAGAGACAGAACGCGGCGAAGGAGAACCGACCAAGTACCATGCCTCGCAAAAGCGATACTACAAAGTCAGGGCCATGCGCCCGGTGAGACGAGACAGAAAGCACGATCCCCAATAGTGGGAACACCGCCAGAAGTCCGCTCCATTTGGGCCCAAGCGCAGACGATAGCGTAGTGACCAAGACTGTTAGCGCAGCGCCCGCGATCATGCGTCCAGCGAGGTCGTTGCGGCTAAGCGGCGCAACTTGGGCAATGGCGTTGCTACGAGGGAGAAATGTCTGTCCAAACGCGACGGCAATAAGCGCGGCCGCGATAGCCCATGCTGGCGATGCCGGCATTGAAGCGAGGGCAATGGCTGCGACGAGCCAGCTTCCGAGTCCGGCTGTCAGGGCAAGGGGCCAGGACCGGGATCGGCAGGTCCATGCATAAGCGAAGTTGAATGCTTCGGAGGCGAGGATGGCGGACAACGACAGGGTAGCCGCATGCGCTCCGAAAACCGGCCCGTGAGCGAGAACCAGCAGAAACAGGATAGGCCCGGCAACAAAGGGAAGTCCTGCAAGCCAGCCTGCGATGGTGGGACCCCACCATTTACCCGACATGGAAACGACCAGGAGAAAGAACGGGACCAGCGTCAGCTTTAGCGCGAGCATGGCAAGGCAGGCAGATTTAAAACCGGATCGTACACGACTTCTTAATGGGCTTAGCCGGAATGGAGGCGATGTTTGTTGAAGATCGCTTTGCCCTCACAAATTTCTGCCTCTATTTGCTAAGCCCGGCACCACAATAAACACCGTAACCAAAGACTCGACGCGCCAAGCAATGCGTGCAACCGACACGTATCGGTTGCGCGCATTGCTTAGGCGGATCGCCTAGAAAAGATGCTGAATGCCGGCGTATGCGCCGGACTGACTGTGACCCGGAAGCGGGTTGTCGGTGGCGGTGGTATCGCCGAAGGAATTGGCGTTCAAGCCGAAGTTCGCATTGGCGCTGTTGCGGGCGGTCGCAATCTGGAAATCGAGCAGGGTACGCTTCGTCAGGTTGTACGTGCCGCCGATCGTGTAGAGGGTCGCGTTGCCCCCGCCGTTGTTTGCGTTGATGTGATACACCGCGGCAATCAGCGCGGCCGCTGGCGTAGCTTGCCACGTCACGCCGCCCCATTCCTGGCTGGTGGTCGTGATGCCGCCCGACAAGGCACCGGAGGTTGAATGCGACTGCTGAAAAACCGCCTGGAGCTTGAATTTCCCTAAGAACACATTGACGCCGCCAAAGTATTCGCGAGAGAAATTGAAAGCATCGTCCAGCGTGCCGTTAGCGGCGTCACGCCATTCGTCGTAGATCGCGCGGATCTGGAAAACGGGTTGCGTGTAGGTGATCTGGATAGCGTCGGCGCGGCCTTGCGCGGTAGTGCCGTTGCCATTCCAGTTGGTCGCGTTGGATAACGCGTATTGCCCGCTGATGTCAAAGCCGGCAATGGTGGGAGACTGGTACGAAATGTTATTGCTCGTGTGATTCCAGTTACGGCCGCGAACGAGCGATGCCGATGACCAGTTGCTTTGCCCAAACGGGTCGAAGTCCCAGACCCCGTTCGAAAGAAAAAGCTCTTTGCCAAGCAGCACGGTACCAAAGCGGTCGTCAGCAATTCCCACCGTGGCATACCGGTCGAACAAGCCGCCGTTCGAAGGGCCCTGACCCGTCATGGTGTTGAATGCGCCTTCCAGGTGGAATACGGCCTTGGTGCCGCCGCCAAGATCCTCCACGCCCTTGAAGCCCCAGAGACTCGTTCCCCAGTCTCCGCTTTCAGCCTTGAAGCGATGACTGCTTCCAGTCGCTGCACCGGTCACGGGATTTTGTCCCGTGGGTACGCCGGTCATGTACTCCACGCCGGCGTCTATCCGCCCATACAAGGTCACGCTGCTTTGAGCACGCGCGACTCCCGCGCCAGTAGCCAACACCGATGCCAGCGCAACGGCTGTGAGCTTTTTCATGTCCCCTCCAATAGTTCATTTCGACTGCGTCGCCGGATTATCCGACGTATTTTATGACGCAGCCATACGTCATGTATTTTGCGTTTTTCGCGCTGACCACGGGTAAAAAAGCCCCGGACCTTTTGGGCAAATCCGGGGCTGGCCGTGGAGGCAGGGGGAGGATTTTCCCCCACGGATGAAAACGGATATCAAGTTATTCAAACATCAGGAATAGATAAATACGTTTGGAGCGAATACATTATTGTTGATACGCGAACAATCTCGCGTGTTGGAGCGACAAGCCAGAGCACCTGACGAACATGTTTGCACTGCACGCGGACGATCAGGCAATCACGCGTAGGCTTGTGCGGGCGTGGTGCCGTACAAAGCTGCCTCGTAATCTGCTCCGTCAATCAGGCAGCGACCGTTAATGTCCTTGTTGCTGGACATTAACGGACATTTTTCGAAGACCAACGCAATCCAGTCGACAAACACGCGAACCTTGGGCGCCAGGTGGCGATTGTGCG
Organism: Caballeronia sp.; assembly: GCF_028292365.1. Lineage (GTDB taxonomy): Bacteria > Pseudomonadota > Gammaproteobacteria > Burkholderiales > Burkholderiaceae > Caballeronia. The sequence continues at coordinate 1,853 of NZ_JAQGMM010000196.1, read as the reverse complement.
GATACACCGCTGCAATAGGCATGGGACGCGTTTTCCACTCCGGCAGCACTTCGATCAGCTTGCCGGAACGCAAGTGCGGTAACAGCATGAACTGGGGCGCCTGGACAATCCCGGCACCCTGTACACCGCACATCACATAAGCTTCGGCGTCGTTCACGGCTAGCGAACCCCGCATCTTGACCGCGGTCGTTGTACCGTCGACAACAAAATTCATGTCCTTGATCCGACCTGTCCTGTTGGAGAAATACTGAACCGCCAGGTGTTGCCGCAGATCGTCCAGATTAGTTGGCTCGCCATGACGTTCGATATAAGCAGGGCTCGCGGCAGTCAAGGTCTGAAGTTCACCCAGGCGGCGCGCGACCAGACTCGAGTCTTCCAGTTCGCCGACACGAATCGCACAATCCACGCCGTCCTGCACCAGGTCCACGGGCTTGTCTCCAAAGCCGACCATCAGGTCGATGTCCGGGTAGCGCTCGCGAAATTCAATTAACCGCGGCATCACGATCAACCTGCCGATAGACCCCGGCATGTCGATGCGAAGCTTGCCTCGCGGACCCTTTCCGGTATTTGAGAGGGAGTCCTCAGTTTCGTCGATCTCAGCCAGGATGCGCAGACAGCGTTCGTAATATTGCGCACCTTCCGGAGTCAGGTTCAGCCGTCTTGTCGTGCGTTGCAAGAGGCGTACACGCAGGTGTGCCTCCAGGTTCTTGATGATCGTGGTGGTGGAAGCGTGCGGCAGGCTCAGCGCATCCGCGGCGCGGGAAAAACTGTTCATCTCCACGATCTTCGTGAAGACCTGCATTGCCTGTAGCCGGTCCATGGTGCCTCACTTTCAACGCTTAGCCGCGCACGCGGCAGCCCGTTGTTCAAGCAGAAATGGGTACTTCGGTACGGTCGATCGCGATTGTTCCGAGCGAGCGAATTGTGTTCTGGATTATAACCATTTATCAGAATTGCGCTGAAGTCCACAATGCGACGCATCGTAACTTTGGCGGAATGGCGCATAACGCGTCACATGAAACATGCAATCGACGAGCGATCGGACGCTTAGCATCGAAGATGTATCGATCACGGGTCACGCGCAACTCATCAAGGTGCGCAGCTATCTGCCGGCGTCGAAAGGGGCGCTCTTACCGATCGTTATTTATTTCCACGGCGGTGGTTTTGTACGGGGCTCACCGGACGATGCGGAGATTGCCGCATCGACGATCGCCCGGCACACCCAAGCGTGGGTGGTGTCGGTGGGTTACTCGCTGTCTCCCCGCTTTCCATTTCCCGCCGCGCTCGAAGATGGCTACCGCGCGACCCAATGGGCGCTAGCCAATGCGCGCGCGCAAGGCGCGGATGCAAGGCGCATGGGCGTGGCCGGTCACGATGCCGGCGGCAATCTCGCGACCTGTCTTGCCGCGGTCGCGCGGGATCGCGGCGAGTTCGCTTTTGCCGCGCAGGCGCTGCTTGCGCCCTTGCTCGATCCCAGCATGACGCGCATGGCCAAGGAAGACGAGATTGTTGATCCGGATCTTGGCGCGCGCGAATGCGCGCAGTGTTATCGAGCGTATTTGCCTAATGCGTCGCAATGGCTGCATCCGTATGCAGCTCCGATTGAGTCGCGCCGGCTGGCTGGCTTGCCGCCCGCACTGATCGCTAGTGCGCAGCACGATCTGCTGCACGTTGAAGCAGAAAAGTACGCGGGCGAACTGATTGCGGCAGGAGTGCCTACCGAAGTCACGCGGCATTGCAATGCTTCTCACCATGAACTGGGGACGCATCCGGCGGCGCTAGCCGATGTCGTGGCGTTCTTCCAGAAACGGCTGCTTTCGAAAGCACATGGGCGCTAAACGATCACAGTGATT
>NZ_JAQGMM010000192.1 GCF_028292365.1 Caballeronia sp. | reverse complement strand
CCCGACAACCGGGATTTACGGCCGGATCGACATAGCGCAATAGGCCTGATACGTGTTCCGCCTCGCCGCCTTGACCGCAATGGCGGCGAGCGCGGCGTGATCGACCGCGGCGACAACGACGGCGACCAACGCGCACCCTGTAAATCTTCATGACAAGACTCACCATCCGACTCGCCCATCGGACTTACAATCGCGTTGCACAAAAATTGATTCAATTATCCGCACACGCCGAAATGCCGCGCCGCACAACGGTTGCAAGATTAGCTATCGGGACTTTCACCAACTCTCTTATTTTTTTGGCTTGGTAACCTGCTGCGGTTCTATGCGGACACAATCTGCTGAATGTAAGTTGCCCGGCGCCGAGAGGCCTCGCGCCGGACGAACCCGGGTACTGACCTATCCGGGATGTACTGACCACCTTTGGAGTAAAAACAGTGAAAAAACTGCTCGCGGCTTTGACGATTTCCTTGCTCGCCGTCACATCGATCACCTCCGTCACCGCCAATGCGAAGGATTACTCGACCATCCGTTTCGGCGTTGACGCCTCTTATGCCCCGTTCGAATCGAAAGGTCCGGATGGCAAGCTGGTCGGCTTCGACATCGACCTCGGCAATGAAATCTGCGCACGCCTGCATGCGAAGTGCGTATGGGTGGAAAACGATTTCGACGGCATGATCCCGGCGTTGAAAGCGAAGAAGTTCGACGGCGTGCTGTCGTCGATGTCCATGACGCCGCAACGCGCCGAACAAATTGCGTTCTCGAGCAAGCTGTTCAACACGCCGACCCGCCTGATCGCCAAGAAGGGCAGCGGCATCCTGCCGACACCTGATGGCCTGAAGGGCAAGACGGTGGGCGTGGAACAAGGCACGATCCAGGAAACTTACGCCAAGACCTATTGGGCGCCGAAGGGTGTGACGGTTACGCCGTACCAGAACCAGGATGGCGTCTATGCCGACCTGCAAGCTGGACGCCTGGACGCAGCGCTGCAAGATGCCGTGCAAGCGGAAGTGGGCTTCCTGAAGACGCCGCGCGGTACGGGTTATGAGTTCGTGGGCAAGGATCTGGTCGATCCGACGATCCTCGGCAACGGCGCGGGTATCGGCCTGCGCAAGGAAGACACCGACCTGAAGGCACAGATCGACAAGGCAATTGCCTCGATCATCAAGGACGGCACATACAAGAAGCTTGAAAAGAAGTACTTCGACTTCGACGTGTACGGCAGCTAAGAAGTCCCCGAGCCTGAGTCCGGAACGCGTTCCGGGCACAGCTTGAGCGCTTGAGAAAACGGGCTCCGCGATAAAACCGCGGAGCCCGTTTTGTTTTTAGCTTCACGCGACATGTTGCGGCGTCTCTCGGCGTCTTTTGTGCCCGGCGCGGCAAAACCGCTGTTTTCGGCTAAGATCGAACGTCTGGGGTCGGAGGCGCCACGGGTAATCGCCAAGTGCTAACCGGTGCGGCCGGTGCGCAGCAATCCGGCGCCCGTCGCGAACGCTCCGCCCAACTCTCCTGAACACGCCGACACTTTTCCCAAGCGCGACGCGTATCCGAGCGCCGTGCACCGACAATCATGCAAACCAAAACGCACACCCTGATTTCGCCGTCGATCGGCACCACCCGCAATATCCTGAGTTTTCACTACGGTCCGGGCGGCGGCGAGAAGATCTATATCCAGTCCTCGCTGCATGCCGACGAGCTCCCCGGCATGCTGGTCGCCTGGCGTCTGCGGCGCCATCTGGCCGAGTTCGAAGCGGCGGGCAAGCTGCGCGGCGAAGTGGTGATCGTGCCGGTATCGAATCCGATCGGGTTGAACCAGAACATGCATGGCACGCTGCTCGGGCGTTTCGAACTGAACAGCGGCCACAACTTCAACCGCAATTTCCACGATCTCGCTGCGCTGATCGCACCACGCATTGAAGGCCGGCTGTCCGGGGATATCAATGCGAACAAGCTTGCCGTGCGCGGCGCAATGCGTGATGCGCTGGACGAGCAAAAACCGCACACCGAGCTTGAGTCGCAGCGCCTTGCGTTGCAGAAGCTTTCTTACGATGCCGATGTCGTGCTCGACCTGCATTGCGACCTCGACGCAGCGCTGCACATTTACACCAACCCGGATATCTGGGACGAAGTCGAGCCGCTAGCGCGATACCTGGATTCGAAAGCGTCGCTGCTGGCGTTGAATTCGGTGGGCAACCCGTTCGACGAGATCCACAGCTTCTGCTGGTCTGATCTGCGTGCCAGGTTTGGCGCGCGTTTCCCTGTGCCGAACGGCGGCATCTCGGTGACGGTGGAACTGCGCAGCCAGCACGACGTATCGTATGAATTCGCCGATGCCGACGCGCAGGGCATCATCAATTACCTGATCCATCGTGGCGTGATCGAGGCAACTGCGCCCGCCATGCCTGAGCTTGTCTATCCGGCGACGCCGCTGGCCGGCGCCGAGCCTATTGTTGCTCCTGTGAGCGGCGTGCTGGTGTTTCGCGCGAAGGTCGGGACGGTGGTCAAAGCCGGCGATGCCATTGCCGATGTGGTCGATCCGCTGACGGATACCGTTACGCCGTTGAATTGCACGACCACCGGTATGTTGTACGCGCGGCAGATTGCACGGTTTGCTACTGCGGGGATGGAGGTGGCCCGGGTCGCGAGCGCTACTGCGTACAGGACGGGGTCGTTGTTGTCGGCGTAGGGCGTTGGAGGGCAGAACTAAAAGAGCAAAACTAAAAGCCCAAAAGCAAAAGGGCTACCAAAATCGGTAGCCCCAAAAATTCCAACACCCCTTTAAAACTTAAAATAACAGCAACGGGTCCTGCGGCCACCCCATCGAACGATGGTCCTCGGGGCCGCCGGTCCGTTTCCGCCTATGCAGCCTGTGCAATCAGGCTTTCTGTGCGCGGCTGTAACATCGCCACGTGTTCGAGCACCGTCGGTTCCGGCACTTCGTTAGTCGATACCATGCTCAACTCCAACAGCGCGGTCTCAAGGCTCGCCTGACGGGCGGCCGCCGCTTTCTTGGTCTTCCCCGCGCGTGACGGCGGCTGACAAGCCCCGCACACCACGTTTTCTTGCAAATCATGTTTGTGCGCGATGAACTTTCCAGTGCAGCGGCAGCATTTCGTGAGCTGCAGCATGCCCGCATCGAAAAAGCGCACAAGGGTCCAGGCCCGCGTCAAATCAAGTACTGCCTCGACATCGCTATTCCTGCAATGTTCGAGATACAACCGATACCCCTTCGTCAGGGCATCGAGGTGCGAGCAACCTGCTTCTTTCTTCAGGAACATATACGTGTTGTAGAAGAGCGAAGCATGGATATTCGCCAGCCACGTCATATACCAGTCAGCCGAGAAAGGCAGCATGCCCTTCGGCGGTGATACGCCCTTCACCTCGCGATACAACCGGATCATCCGGTCACGCGACAGCGTCAGTTCACTTTCGAGCACCTGCATCCGCGCCCCGAGTTCGATCAATGCGATCGCGCGGAAAACTTCTTGTGCATCTTCGGTGAGGCTCTTCTTAAGCATGGCGCGCTCTCGTGCTTAGAGGAACTGTTCTGCTGGCTGGCCGGCCAGCAAGATGGCTGCGTGCGTCGGCGCGATATCCGCATGCTTCGCGGGCGACGTGAGAGCGGCCAGCATGGTGTGATCGTTGAAGCGGAAAAAACACAGCAACTGGTCAGAAGCCGCCAGCTTGACAACCTGCGCGAGCGTCAGCCCGGACAGAAGGTCGGCGAGTTCCTTAGACAAACCCAGTCGAAACATCCCGATGGCACGGTCATCTCGCAGCATGCGCTGCGCGAGCATGATGTACGACAAGTTGATTTCTCGAATCGAGTCCAGCGTTTCGCGACCGTTCATGATCTTCCTGCGTTCGATATAAACCCCGAGAACCCTGCCAGCATTTTTTGCCAGCTATCTTTTTGCCTAGCCAAACGTTTGTTTTGTTCGGCTACGTTTAAACTTTGTTTCAGTGAGTTACATCTTGTAACAACACTGTGAAACGGATTGTAAGTACGACGCTGCGGGAAATCAAGAACATCTCAATAATAAATTTCCATAAAACAACAGAGAGAAACGGTAATTTTTTCCCGAAATTGTAACAAGCAAGTGTGACCGATTTTTGGCAGCTATTTTGAAGCGGAAGGGACCGTGTCAATTGACAGAGGGTTTCCTTATCGATTGATTTCGTGGGGAAAAAACGGATGGGGCGGAGAGTCGGTTGACAAGCTCGATGAATTAATCGGATTGCGAGGAATGGCCAAGTTGTAACAGCCATTCAGTCAGCGTCCGGGAATAGCGGCTAAGGAAAACCCGCGTATAAAACCTGTCGTCCCGCTTTCATTTTTGATGTGGAAATTTGACCATCGGAACGTCCGGACGATCGCTGGACGGAATATGTTGCGCCGAGTTGTAACAGCGTCTGCGGAAACTATGAAAACCAGCAGATCGATAGAAAACCCGTCTTCCGTGGCGCCAGTCGTCCCAGGAGAGCGCTCATGCGGAAGACGGGCGCAGCGCCGCCGGTATGCATCGGGATTGCACCGCCGTTAGTGTTGCGGTACGCCGTCGCGCCATTCAGCCCAGTGCGTTGCAATCTCCTGCACCAACGGATTGCCCGTTCGATACAAATTGTCGATAGCCGGCGCAAACCCGCCTTGAGCTGCGTAATTGAGGAGATTATCGGAGGCTGATTGCCCGTCATAGGGCCGGTCAAAATCCGAGCCCGAACGCACGGCCGCGACCCGGTTCAAATCCACGCGATGCACGCTCGCCGCACGCGACAACGCCTCGTACGTCGCGTTGTCCTCCTGCTGCGTCGTGCAATACACGCCGTGGCCGTCAGTCACGAGTTTTGTCCAGTCTCGCGCCCGCTCGCCGATGTACTTCCCTGACCACCACGTATCGCCCGCCAGCGTGTCGCACTGGATCACCTTGGGCGGCTGGTTCGCCGGCGCATAGGTGAACCTGGCGCGCGCGGCCTGCGCTTCGGGGCTATCGGCGAGCGTTACGTTCTTCGACAATGCATAAGCTGCATCGGCCAGATCCGGATTCAGCCGGAATACCTCGGTCTTGTAATCAAACGGGGGTTTCTCGGTCGGGCTTTTCGTATTGATGCCGAGAAAACCGCTCGGCCAGCTATCCGGCTTTTCGCGCGCATCGAGCTCCCACTGGATACCGAAGTCGACGAGATATTTTGCCCACGCGGCGGACCCGATCGTGCCTTGCGTCGGGTCGATACCCGCGATCCCCGCAATCATGAAATAGGTACGGCGCAGATCGAACTTATCGGAGAACGTGAGCGCCATCAGCGAAGCCGCCGCGTTCGCGTGACCCATGCCGGTGGTCATCACGCAGACCTCCTGCCGGTTGCAGTTCACGACGGGATAATCCGGAGACAATCCGGGCACGCGAATGGCCTTCCAGGGTCCGAGCTTATCGAGCCAGACCTGGCCTTCAGGGCCGAACATCGAAATGATCATGACCTTGACAGGCTGGCCGTGGCCAGCGCCAAAGCCATTGTCGCTACCGGCGTTATCCGAATCCTGCGCAAACGTTGACGCACACGCGCTGAACAAAAACGCAGCCGTCGCGCCTGCCAGGCTCAATGCAGGAATCCGGGTGAAGATGCGAGTGACGGCACGGGGGCGGCTGCGGGTAGAACGAAGGAGCGAGTCGAGCGCGGAACGGAGGATCGATTTCATCTGGGCGGCACCGTAAGTGGAAGGAGAACGCGAGGTGAAACACACGACAGGATGCGGGGCTGGACCACGCGCCCGGTTGGTCCATGCGTTTAGTACCTTCAGTACCGCCTGCCGGACGCTCCTGCGTTGAGCGCATTATAGAGGGGTGAAGGACGCCGTTGTAAGGGACATAAAATGTTCCGGTAACGGTCATCAAGCATTAGTCTTGCTGCTTCATTCGCTCGTTTGTTCGTTGTCGAATCCACTTGTCCGCAAAGCGCCCATGTCCGACACCGCCGCTTCACGAATGATCGATGCGTTTCACGCCAGCCATGTCGGGGACCGCCAGCACGTCGAGATGTGGCTTGAGGCTACCGGCGACTGCGCCGTCGCGCTCGAGGCCTTGTGGTCCGAGGGAGAACATCATCGGGGACATGCACGCGCAGCCATGGACCGGCTGGTCGCGCTGGCGGACAGGCACGGGGTCATGCTTTCACTCGTGCCACGTCCGCTAACGCAGAAAGGAGAAGGCCCCGCCACGCCTTCCATCGATCACGCCGCACCGGACAGCGCCGCACTCGAAGCGTTTTATGGCCGGCTGGGCTTCGAACGCTCCGGGGGCAAGTTCGAAGGCTCGCCGGTGATGGTGCGCTCGCCGCGTTGATCGGCGTTGGCATTCACGTCGGCATCGGCATGCATGCTAGTGGAAGAACCGCTTGAAGCATCGCCACGCTCATCGCCCTTCAAGGCTGTATCCAGCTCATCCGTATCGCCGCCCTTCACGATCACGAAGTTGCGCTGTGGATTCGCTATCTCGATACCGCGCTCGGTGAAACGATCCACTATGCGCCGGTTGAACTCGCGCTGCACGCCCCAGCGCGCAGTATCGCGACACTGGATCTGACCGGCCAGCGTGACGCTCGAACCGTCGACCGCGTCCACGCCCCACAAGCTGAAGTCGGAGATGATGCCGTCCTTGAACGCATCGTCTTCACGCAGCGACGCCCCGATCTCCTTGAGCGTATCCGATGCCAGCTCCACGTCTTGTCCGAGCGCGATGCTCACGCGTACCGCGGCATTGCCAATGCCACGATTCGTGTTGTTCACCGTCGATACCGAACTGAACGGCACGGTAAAGAGCGACCCGTCACCGCCCCGCAAACGCACGGTGCGGATCGACAGATATTCAACCGTCCCCGACACCCCCGCGAGCGTGACCGAGTCGCCCACCTGCATTGCGTTCTCCATCAACAGGAAGATGCCGGTGATCAGATCCTGCACGAGCTTTTGCGAACCGAAACCCAGCGCTACGCCGAAGATGCTCGCGCTCGCGAGCAGCGGCGCGGTGTTCACACCGATCTCGCTTAATCCGGTCAACACAACGACCATCGCGATCACGATAAACAGCGCACTGCGCATCATTGGCAGCAGCGTGGTAAGACGGGCGGCCCGCAAGCGGTCGCCACTCGTGGTCCACGTTTCCAGCCGTTGCTCGACCATCACGTTCGCGCCTTCCCACACGATCACAGCGAACGCGGCGGCGACCCCGATGGTGATGAGCGCCGATGCAAGCCGATGTCCCACGCCACCCGACGAGAACAGTGTCAGGGCATGAAGCCCCCAGACCTGCAGCAGCGTCAGCAACGTAACGACGACGATCGCCGTCTGCACGACACGCCGAATCAGCGGGTAATAGCGGTACGCGTGCTGATGCACGATTGACTTGTTCGACAGGTCGTCATCGCCGCCCGCGGTATGAAAGAGCCGGCCGAGCGCACCGAACGCGACAATCGCGACCACGCGCGCCGCCACCAGCACGAGCACCGAGATGCCGAACAAATGAAACAGCGTGCGGTACCCGTTGTGTACATCGAGCGCCCAGACGAACCACAGCGCGAGCACGAAAAACACCGCGAGCCCGGCCCAGACATCGGCAACCCAATTGCCCAGCAGTACGAACGACCGGCGTCCCTTGACGCTATCGCGAATCCAGGCAGCCACCGGCACCCGGCATTTGAGAATCACGATAGCGATCAGCACATGCGCGACGAGCGCGACCGCCTTGAGGATTGCATCGTGAGCGGTGTCGGTCATGCCCAGCGGCTCCGCAGCCTCAGCGAGCGCCGAGCCCGCTCCCGCCACCCACACGATGCGCACCAGCCAGTCGTGCGCGAAGCGCGACGCGTCGTCGCTAATCTGGATCAGGCGCAGACCTGGCGAGCGAGGTGCGATAAAAAAATCGGTCGCGATCACGATGCCCCGGCATACCAGGTACACGTCGATCAACGCGGCGACGGACCGGCCCTGCGGCGTAGTGTCATCGATGAAAATGGACATCAGCACCGCCGCCACGATCGTAAACACGATCAGCGGCGCCAACGCGAGCAAGCCGTGAAGGACGGCGCTTGGCAACCGCTGCAACAGCGTCCAGTGACGCGCTGCGTGGCGCACTCCACGGGCGGTATCGGTCTTGCGTTCAGCGACTTCGATAGCCGCCTCGTTGCCAGAACGCTCCGCAACGGCTTCGGCGCGCACTGCCGCCCTCTCCTCCTTCGCTAGTTCGGGCTTGGCCGCATCCACGTCCACGATCCCTCGGGCCGCGATCCGCGCGCGCAGCCGGCGCAGCCATCGCGAGCTCAGGTATTCCAGCAACAATGCGGGCAGTAACGAGATCGAGATCGACCAGATCACCTGGCCTATCAGATCCCGGCCGCTAGCGGTTGCGGTACGCTGGTGCCACCACGACATCACCGAACCGTAGTCGAGCAGGGCGGTAACGGAACGGCGCAAGCCGCCGCTGAGCTCCACGAGCCAGTTACCCGCCTCATGCGAAATCTGCGACGCCAGACCGTTGCTCGTGAGGGACTTCGCCAGCACGCTCGCGGCGCCCGATGCGCCGCTTGCAGCGGACGCGGTCGCGGTCGCCGAGCTGGCTGAGGCAGCCTGCACGGGCGTGGCAAGCGCTCCGGCAGCCGCGACGGCGCGCAGTGTGTCTTCGATCTGGCTGCGGCGTGCGGGGTCGTTGAGGACCGTCAGCGCGGCGCGCGCCTGTTCGGGGGTCAGCGTGAGCGTTGATGATCCAGGGGCTGGACTGGCGGCACTGGCCGTATTCGCAGCAGAGGCAAGCGTGCTGCTCAGGACGCCCAGGACACTCAGGACACTAAGAAAGACGACGAGAACAATTTTGCGCATGGGCGAGGATGAGGGACTCGGTTGGGGAAAACCGCCACGGATGCGCCCGGCCAGCAGCGCGATTCAACCTGCGGTGATCACTCTCAAGCTGGACAAACCGGACAAGCTGGAATGGTTCGTGCACCAAACATCTGATCAAAACTACCGGATTCGCGCATGTACGTTCAAATTACGCGAACTAAACGATCCACGCGATCCACGCAAACTACCCTTTCCGCGGCGGCCGTAGTGCTGTCGGCGACCGGACTGCTGCTAGCACTTCTCGCGCCCGGGCGGGCATCCGCCGCTGAACGCGCGAACCTTGAACGGGCCGCAAAGCCCATCCCGCCATCGGCTGCAGCGGTGAGCAAGCACGTGGACAGCATTGCACCACCGGACGAAGGCACCACGCTACTTCCCGCGAGCGGCGACACCCAGCTTCCCGCAACACCCGATACCCCACGACCGCACTATGGTCGCCCGCCTGCCCATTTGCCTTGATTCCGGATTCTGCGCGGCCTCATGAAGTTTAGGGGAACCCTGGTTGGACGGCTCGTCTTGCCTGCCAAGCCGCGCAACCAAGCACGTAACTAAGCACGCGCCTCAGCCACGCGCGGAATATCCGGTTCGAAGAAGACCCAGCGCGCTTCGGGAAACGCGCGCTGCAGATCCGCTTCGATCACGTTGATTGCATCGACCATCGCGCGGCCGCTGTCGTAGTCCACCATCTCCGCTTGCACGGCGACCACAATCTGCTTGCCCCACTGCAACGTAATCAGATTAATTACACGGACAATTTCCGGGCGCGCGCGCAAGTGCGCATCGATAGCGCGGCGCACTTCCGGACTTGCCGATTCCCCGACGATCATCGACTTCACCTCGCGGGCGACCAGATACGCAATCACCATGAGCAGCACGCCGACGCCAATCGAACCTGCTGCGTCGTAGACGGGATTGCCGGTGATCATGGTCATCAGGACGGCGCAGAACGCGATGGCAAGACCCGCCAGCGCGGCGACATCTTCGCCCGTGACCACGATCAATTCGGACTCGCGTGTCTCGCGAAACCATCGCCAGAGGGACTTGTTTCCCGATGTCTTGCGAATCTCGCGCAACGCGCCGGCCAGGGAAAACGATTCGAGCACGACCGATACCCCGAGCACGACAAGGGCGACAATCGGATTAGTGACCACTTCGTGCCGGGCAATGCGGTGCACGCCTTCATACACCGAAAACGCGCCGCCAACGAAGAACAGCAGCAGCGCGACGAGCATGGAATAGAAGTAGATTTCGCGGCCCGAGCCGAGTGGATGCAACACGTCGGCGGGTGCCTGGGAACGCTTGAGTCCGAACAGCAGCAGGAGTTGATTGCCGCAGTCGGCGGTGGAGTGAATGGCTTCGGCAAACATGGAGCCGGAACCGGTGAACGCGGCCGCGCCGAACTTGCAGACGGCGATGCCAAAATTGGCTGCAAGCGCATAAAAAATGGCTTTCGGCGATTCTTCTTTCATCGTGCTCCTGGCGGACGGGGGTCAGGGACGCTCTCGGGAATCCAAGCTCGCGGGGATCCGGCTACAAGCACGCTAAACGACTTCTACGCGGCTCGCTCCATCGATCATTTCTCCGATCACGGCCGCCTGATCAAAGCCGTCCGCGCGGAAGATGGCGAGCACTTCGTCGACTGCCCCGGGCGCGCACGACACCAGCAAGCCGCCTGAAGTCTGCGGGTCGGTGAGCAGGCTTCGTGCCACATCGTGCAATGACGACGACAGCGTGATGTCGTGCCCGTAAGCAGTCCAGTTGCGCCCGGATGCCCCGGTGATCACGCCCGCTTTCGCAAACGCCTCTACGCCGGGCAACCACGGCAAGTCGGCGTATCGCAGGCGTGCCGTGAGTCCGGCGCCACGGCTGAGCTCCAGCATGTGCCCGAGCAGGCCGAAGCCGGTTACGTCGGTGAGCGCGTGCACCGCGTCCAGTGCGGCCAGATCGGCGCCCGGGCGATTCAGCTTGGTGGTGGCGGCGATCATCGCGGCGTAGCCGGCGGCATCGAGTTGATCCTTCTTCAGCGCCGCCGACAACACGCCCACGCCGAGCGGCTTGCCAAGGATCAGAACGTCGCCGGGGCGAGCCGAGGCGTTACGCTTCACGCGCTTCGGATGCACGATGCCGATTGCCGCGAGGCCATAAATAGGCTCGACGGAATCGATTGAATGACCGCCCGCGAGCGGGATGCCCGCTTCGGCGCAGACCGACTCTCCGCCCTTCAGCACGGCCGCGATCACCTCGTGCGGCAGCACGTTGATCGGCATGCCGACGAGTGCGAGCGCCAAGATCGGTTTGCCGCCCATGGCGTAGACATCGGAGAGCGCATTGGTCGCGGCGATACGGCCGAAGTCGAACGGGTCATCGACGATCGGCATGAAGAAGTCGGTGGTGGCAACAATCGCCTGCTCATCGTTCAAACGATAAACCGCCGCGTCGTCGGCGGTGTCGTTGCCAACCAGCAGGTCGGGGAAAAACGGCAATGGCACGCTGCGTTTCAACAGGTCGGCAAGGACGCCCGGCGCGATCTTGCAACCGCAGCCGCCACCGTGGGACAGGCTGGTCAGTCGGGGCGACGGGGTTGCATTCAGCTTGAGGTCAGTCATTCGCGGGTATCCGGCAAAGTGGCGTGTGACCGATATTATCGTGCTTGTCGCGTCCGGACGTGGTGAACCGTGAGCCAGTCCGGCGATCCGGGCGGGCATCAGGCATAACCCCGCCTGGACCTTGAAAGGCGTCATGCGCGCATTCACGCGGTACACTTCAAGTCACGGTCTGATGCCGTGTTTCACCGTTATCCATCAACCGCTCTGTGCCATCTACTACTATCCGCATGAAATCTTTACCTCTTTTATTCGGCTTGATCCTCTGCGCATCGATCGTTCAATTCAGTCACGCGCAGACAACAGAAATGCCCGATCCCTCGAAAGAAGACTACGCCTACCTGACCCGCATGCACGTCCCTGAACCGGTGATCCGCTGCGTGGCAGCGTTCGATCGATGGGTCGCCATGACGCCCAAGTACGACACGTTCATCGTCCCGGACCGGCGTGTTCTGCGCGCAAAGGTCGATAGCGACACCACTATCTTTAGCGCGGTCAATCCCATACCCGTAGACGAAGTCATCGCCATGCGCGCCTTCGCCAAAGTCCGCGGAAAGTCGCAATGGACGCGTGTAGATAGCCGCTGCGGCGTGCGCGAAGGCCGTGTGGTCGGTGTTTCGCTCACCCCAAATGTAAGGCCCACGATCGTTCGGTAACAGCGCCGGAGGCGAAGGGCTTCAGCGCCTTTCGCGAATATTTCCAATCACACTTTTCCTTACAAACGCAAACGGCTTGTCATTTATCTAATTGCTAAATTGATTTCACGGATTTCACTTGGAGAAACCGATGAAACGATTAGCAATTCTTGCCACGCTCGCAGTACTCCTCGGCAGCACCCTGGGCGGTTGTATCGTCGTACCGGATGGCGGTGGATACCACCATCACGACTACGGTCGTTACTAAGCGTGGCTTGGCTGGATAAAGCGACAAACCGCAGGACAAAACCGAATCACAGCGCGAAGGAAACCAACATGTTGACGCTCAAAAAAAGCTTGGCAGTCGCATCGCTTGCGGTGGCGGCAGCAACGAGTCTCGGGTTCACCACTACCGCGTCCGCCGACGAACATTTCCGCCCCGGCTACGTTCACGTCGACAGCCGCGGCTGGCACGGCGACCGGTATTACGATGGACATCGCTACTGGGAACGGCGCGAGTGGGAACGCCATCACGCACCGCGTAATTACGGCCCTCCGCATCGTTACTATTGATCGTTGAACGTTGATTTTTGACCGTTGACCGGCTGCATCTTGCAGGTGTTAAAAGCGAAAAAGCCAGGGACGTCCCTGGCTTTTTCGCTTTCGGCCTGTTTTAAAGCAGCACGCCTCGATCACGCGCTGGCGGTCTCGCGCCATTTGCGGGTATCGCGTAACGGCGGCGCACCGAACAGGCGGCTGTACTCGCGGCTGAATTGCGATGCGCTCTCATACCCCACGCGATGCGCCGCTGTTGCTGCATCGGTCATGTCGATCAGCATCAGGCGACGCGCTTCCTGAAGCCGCAACTGCTTCTGATATTGCAGCGGGCTCATCGCCGTGACGGCCTTGAAATGATGATGCAGCGACGAGACGCTCATATGCACGTCGCGAGCGATCGACTCCACACGCAACGGCTGATCGAAGTGCTGACGCAGCAGCATGATCGCCTTCGCAATGCGCTGCGTCTGGCTGTCCTGCAGTGCAATCTGACGCAAGCGCGCGCCGGGACCGTTCATCAGCAGCCGATACAGGATCTCGCGCTTGACCAGCGGCGCGAGAATCGGAATGTCCTCGGGCGTATCGAGCAGGCGCAGCAAGCGCAACACGGCGTCCATCAGCGACGTGCCGAGGCGGTTGACATAGAGGCCGCGCGAGGCGTCCGCGGGCGTCGACGGCGGCAGGCTTTCATCACGGATGAGCTTGGTAATTTCCTCGACATCGAGGTCAAGCCGCATGCCCAGATACGGTTTGTCCTCGGTCGCACCGGTCACCTGCCCCATCACCGGCAGATCCACCGATGAAACCAGATAGTGCATGGGGTCGTACACATACAGTTCGTCGCCCACCATGATCCGCTTTGACCCTTGCGCGATCACGCCAAGCGCCGGCGTCTGGATGCCGTGGCTCGGGCCGCCACAGTGCACGATCCGATGCAGGAACAAACCGTGCACCGCCGTCTGGCACGTGCCGGCGGTGTCAGCCGTGAAGCGATCCAGCAACGCGACAAGATCGAGCCGGGCGTGATCGAGGCCTGGATCAAGGGGCGCGGTTGCGCCGCCGTTGACAGCGTGGTCAGCGTGATTTGTGGGGTCGATGGCGGAATCCGCCGTCTCATTCAGGGCCATGATTCGCAGATAGTGAGTTTGCGCGGCTGTTGCCCGGGAACGGCCACAGTCATGCAAGGATGGAGAAGAGTTGCCGTCAGCGAGATGACAATCGCGATCAATCGCGCATTGCCGACGAATGGCATCCAGCTTACTCGCGCCCGCGTGTTTTCGCCCAGCGCTACGCGCGGCGTTTGCAGGATCGGGCAATGATCCGACAGGATCAGGCTAACCAGGCTTCGCGGCACAGGCAGATACTGCTTTATCGCGGCGTTGCTGAAACACCGAACGGGCGTTCGGTTGTTCCGTCGCGAGGCGGCCAACCTGAAGTCTACAGGCCGCTAGTTCAGGATGAATTCTAAGGGACCCAGCATGCGTAACAGAAAATTCGGCAATACCGGCTTGTTCGTTTCGGAATTGTGCCTCGGTACGATGACATTCGGCGAAGGCGGCATGTGGACCAATATTGGCGGCCTGAAACAGGCGGACGCGGATAAACTCGTTGGCCGCGCGCTGGACGCCGGCATCAACTTCATCGATACCGCTGACGTCTACGCCGACGGTACATCAGAAATCATGACCGGCCAGGCGCTCAAGAACCTGAAGGTGCCGCGAGAAAACGTGGTGGTTGCCACCAAGATCCACGGCGAAACCGGTACGAAGGGCATCAATTCGCGCGGCGCGTCGCGGTATCACATTATCGACGGCGTGAAGGCGAGCCTGAAACGCCTGCAACTCGATCACATCGATTTGTATCAGCTACATGGCTTCGATACCGCCACGCCAATCGAAGAAGCGTTGCGTGCGCTCGACAACCTCGTGCAGCACGGTCACGTGCGGTACATCGGCGTATCGAACTGGGCAGCGTGGCAGATCACCAAGGCGCTTGGCATTTCGGAGCGGCTCGGCTTGGCCCGTTTCGAGTCGCTGCAGGCGTATTACACGATTGCCGGACGCGACCTCGAACGCGAAATCATCCCGATGCTGAAGAGCGAAAACGTCGGCCTGATGGTCTGGAGTCCGCTTGCGGGCGGTTTGCTGAGCGGCAAATACAAGCGTGACGGCAGTTCAGCGGAACCGGGCCGGCGCACGAATTTCTCGTTTCCGCCGGTAAACATGGATCGTGCATTTGATTGCATCGACGCCATGACCCAGATGGCCGAAGCCAAGGGCGTGACCGTGGCGCAGATCGCGCTGGCGTGGCTGCTGCATCAGAAGGCGGTGACGAGCGTGATTGTCGGGGCGAAGCGGATCGAGCAACTCGACGACAACATCGCGGCGACGCAAGTGAAACTGAACGACGACGAACTCGCCGCACTCGATGAAGTCAGCCAACTCGCCAGCGAATATCCGGGCTGGATGTTCGCGCGCCAGGGCGAATATCGCTTGAATCAGCTAAAGGAATCGAGCGGCAGCTAGTCGATTGTTTATTCACCAGGTTAGCTAGACCATGGGGTCGAACGGCAAGGTCATGAGCACCGACTCGTGATACTTGCCGTCTATTTTCAGCGAACGCGGTTCACGCGCGTACTCGACGAATCCCACCGAGCGATACAGCCGTTGCGCCGCTTCGTTATGCGGCGCAACCGTCAGTTGAACCTCTTCCACCACCGTGCGTGCGTGGATCAGAACAGCTTGCACGAGCGCAAGCGCCAATCCAGTCCTGCGAGCTGCGGGGCGCACGTACATGCCCACCAGCGCGCCCTTGTGCCGCTGTTTGGCGCCCTGCTGCACCACCAGTCCGGTGACGCCAGCCAGTTCGCTTTCGTTGTTCAAAAAACCGCCGAACACGGCTGAATTCACGATCCTCTGCTCGAACCACGCGAGTGGTTGCCCGGCCTCGTCTTCCCATGCCGATCCGAAACCGTCGGGGTGTCGGGAGAGACCTTCGAGCCTGATATCGCGATACGCCTGGGCGTCGGCGGCAGTGAGACGGCGGATGGTGAATGACATCGACATGAGGACCTTGAGCGGTGATGTGGCGCGTGAGGACGCTAGTGAAAGCGTCAGTTTCGCACGCACGGCGCGTCCGCTCCAGGCCGGATTGCCCAAGCCCCCGGCCTATATGATCGGCTTGCCGCCCGTCACCGCGATCGTCGCGCCGGAGATATAACTCGCTTCATCCGATGCCAGCATCACATACGCGGCCGCCAGCTCGGCCGGCTGCCCGGGGCGTTTCATCGGCACTTGCGAGCCGAAATTCCTGACCTGCTCGGGTTTCATCGTCGATGGAATCAGCGGCGTCCAGATCGGCCCCGGCGCCACGCCGTTTGCGCGAATGCCCTTCTCCGCCAGCAACTGTGCGAGGCCGCCCGTAAAGTTCTGGATGGCGCCTTTGGTGGTGGCATACGCGATCAACCCGGGATTCGGGCTGTCCGCGTTCACCGACGTCGTGTTGATAATCGCGCTGCCCGGTTTCATGTGCGGCACAGCGGCCTTCGTGATGCGGAACATCGCGCCGATGTTCGTCGAAAAGGTCTTGTCCCATTCTTCGTCGCTGATGTCCTCGAGGCTGTCGTAGACCATCTGGTAAGCGGCATTGTTCACGAGTACATCGACGCGTCCGAACGACTCCACTGTCTTCGCGACCAGCTCGCGGCAAAACGCGCGGTCGGTGATATCGCCGGGCAGCAGCAACGATTTCCTGCCCGCTTCCTCGACCCAGCGGGCTGTTTCTTGCGCGTCCTCGTGCTCGTTCAAGTAGGCGATCGCGACGTCCGCGCCTTCCCGGGCGAACGCGATCGCCACCGCGCGGCCAATGCCGCTGTCCGCGCCGGTGATCAATGCGATCTTGCCGTGAAGCTTGCCCGAGCCCTTGTAGGTTTTCTCCCCGTGATCGGGCGCGGGATTCATCGGTGCGCTATGGCCGGGTTGGGCGTCCTGCTGCTGGTCCGGGAAAGGTGGCTTGGGATAGGAAATTTGTGCCATGAGCGGCCTCACTGAAAGCGGTTGATGGAAGACCAGGTTTCAGCAAGCAGCGGACCCAAGGAACGGTGAACGGTCTGCGGTTCTCGATAGTGGCGGGCTAGTGGCGCATGTTGGCAGGCGCCCGCTTCAGCGCGATTTCAGCTCCAGCATGTCGGACCGAGACCTTTATCGCCATTCCAGATATAGCCTATCCACGTTATCGCGTTGCGCGATACCCCGCCAGTGCGCAAGACTGTGTCCACAAAATCAACACGCATTCAGGAGACATTCATGCGTACACAAGTCGGCATTATTGGCGCGGGTCCTGCGGGCCTCCTGCTCTCCCATCTTCTCCATCTTCGCGGCATTGAATCGGTCGTGCTCGAGGCACGGAGCCGCGGCGATATCGAATCCACCATCCGTGCAGGCGTTCTCGAACAAGGCACAATGGATTTGCTGAACGAGGCGGGACTCGGCGCACGGATGCTGGCCGAAGGCGCGGTACATCACGGTTTCGAACTTGCGTTCGAAGGGCAACGAAAGCGCATTGCACTGACCGAACTCACCGGCCATTCGATCACCGTCTACGCTCAGCACGAAGTCATCAAGGATCTGGTCGCCGCGCGTGTAGCGGCCGACGGCGCGTTGAAATTTGGCGTGACCGACGTGTCGCTACACGACTTCGACGATGCCCCCGGTTCTACCAGGCCCAGCATCCGCTATAGGCACGAAGGGTTTGAACACGAACTGGAGTGCGACTTTATTATTGGCTGCGATGGCTCACAAGGCGTCGCACGCGGGTCGATGCCCCAGGCAGCGAGGCACGACTATCAGCGCATCTATCCGTTCGGCTGGTTCGGGATCCTGGTCGAAGCGCCGCCTTCGGCACACGAGCTGATCTACGCTCGCCACGATCGCGGTTTTGCGCTTATCAGCACCCGTTCACCGAAGGTGCAGCGCATGTACTTCCAGTGCGACCCGAAAGACTCAGTCGATGCCTGGTCCGACGACCGCATCTGGTCCGAACTCCACGCGCGCGTGGACACGCTCGACGGCTGGCAGATCACCGAAGGGCGGATCTTCCAGAAGAACATTGTCGGCATGCGCAGCTTCGTCTCCACGCCGATGCAATCCGGCAAGCTGTTTCTCGCCGGCGACGCCGCGCACATTGTCCCGCCCACCGGTGCAAAAGGCATGAACCTGGCGGTGTCCGATGTCCGTATCCTCACCGCCGCCTTGCAGGCGTTCTACGAAGAAGGGGCAAGCGACAAGCTGGATCGCTACACCGAAACGGCCCTGAAGCGCGTCTGGCGCGCGGAGCATTTTTCGTGGTGGATGACCCGGATGCTGCACAAGCTCGACGACACCTCGCCATTCGAACAACGCCTGCAAGTGGCCGAGCTCGAACACGTGACTACATCACGCGCTGCCGCCACGGCGCTGGCCGAAAACTACGTCGGCAGCGTCGCAGTTTAGGTCGCAGCGTGCTTAGCGGCTTAGTGGTTAAGCCGCTAAGCGACGGTG
Source organism: Caballeronia sp. (assembly GCF_028292365.1). GTDB lineage: Bacteria > Pseudomonadota > Gammaproteobacteria > Burkholderiales > Burkholderiaceae > Caballeronia. The sequence goes on along the minus strand of NZ_JAQGMM010000192.1, from coordinate 1,771 downwards.
ACAGACGGTTACAGCGTCCGCGTTGCGGTTAAAGCACCGCCACCACGCGGATATCGCCTTCGATAGACGGCACGACCTGCCCGCCCACGCGCCGAAAGGTTATCGACACGGTCTTGTCGCCGACCCGTAGCTCACCGATCTCCAGCCAGTCGATACCATCGGGCAGCTGCGGCCGGTCGATACGCACTTCCTGATGCTCGGCGTCGATCGTGATCCCGAGACAAGCCTCGAGGATCATGAACGGCGATCCGGCTGCCCAGGCTTGCGGCAAGCACGCGACCGGATAGCCGATCGGCCGCTCACCACGCTGCCGGGTGAAGCCGCAGAACAGCTCGGGCAGGCGCATATCGAACGTGACGGCCGCTTCGAACAGTGCCTGCAGCAAGCGCACTGCACCGCCGCGGTCACCGTAGCGTGCGAGTCCGCGAGCACACATGGCGCTGTCATGCGGCCACACGGAGCCGTTGTGGTACGACATAGGATTGAAGCGTGGCTGGCCCGCTGCCAGCGTACGGACGCCCCAGCCGGTATTGAACAAGGTCGACTCAAGCTGGCGCGCGACTGCTTCGCCGCGACTGCGCTCGACCAGGTCGAAGGCCAGCAAGTGCCCCGCATTCGACGCCAACACCTTGCACAAATCGCCCTTGCCGTCGAGCGCAATGCCGTAGAACTCCGACTCGGGCATCCAGAACATGGTTTCCACGCGCTCACGGATGTTTTGCGCGCGCTGCTCGAAGTCCAGCGCCTGTTCCGGCGCGTTGCGCTGCCTTGCGAAGCGGGCCATGGTGGCAAACGCGGTGGATGCGTAGGCCTGGACTTCAACCAGCGAGATCGGCCCGACCGGGAAACTGCCGTCGGCGTGAAATACAGAGTCGCCACTGTCTTTCCAGCCCTGGTTGGCAAGCCCCGCTTCGGTTGCACGCTGGTAGCTCAGCAAACCGAATTCGTTCTTGTCGCAATGACGCGCGATCCATTGCGCGGCCAGTTGCAGCGCGGGCCACAATTCGTCGATCAGTGCAGTGTCGCCCGTTCGCTCGGCGTAGGCGCCGGCGAGTGCGACGAACAGCGGCGTGCTGTCGACCCCGCCGTAATACATCGCAAACGGCACTTCGCCCGTCGCAGCCATTTCGCTATTGCGGGTCTCGTGCATGATCTTGCCGACTTCCGCATCGCGAAATGCGGAGTCCTCGCGCGCCTGATGCGCCGCGAGAAAGCGCAGTACGCCACGGGCAAGCGACGGATCGATCCACAGCATTTGCAGCGAAGTAATAATGGCGTCGCGGCCGAAAGCCGTCGAAAACCACGGAATGCCCGCGTACGGATACGGTCCCGTTTCAAGATCAGTCGTCAGCAAACCGAGGTCGGCAAGCGAACGATCGATCCATTCGCTGAACAGCGGGTTGCTCGAGCGCACACGCGCGACTGAGCGCCGCCGCTCGCGCATACGCCGGTGGGCATCGACAAGCGCCTCGCGAATCGCCGGCCGCCCTGATTCCGGCGCACATTCGGCACCCTCTTCTGCGATCTTCTTGCTCTCCGCACTGGCGTCGCTCAATGCGTGCGTGACGGCCGTGATCGACAAGTAGATCGACATGGCCGTTTCCGACTGGATTCGCAGCACGTAATCCGCACGATTGACCGAGAGTGAATGCGGCGCAGGCGAAAACTGGATGCGCGCGGTCCGCTCGACTTCGTCCAGACCCGTATAGCGCAACACAACCTCGCCATCTTCGATGCACGGCTCGCGCATGGTTCCGCGTTTCGGGCGCGT
>NZ_JAQGMM010000174.1 GCF_028292365.1 Caballeronia sp. | reverse complement strand
GAAACCGCTGCTTTTTCAGGAGCTGTTTCGTTGTCAGCCGCTGCTGCGCTTTCAGAAACCGTCGCGTTTTCAGGCGCCGCCGCGTTTTCAGGACCGGCTGCCTTTTCAGGCGTCGCCGCCTTCGACGCGACTCTGGCCAGACGACCTTCTTCGAGCTTCGTCGCGCGAACGCCGTCTTCAGGCGATACCCGTCCCGCTTCCTCGCCCGAGAGGTCGACCCGAATTGCGCCTTCAACCATTGCTGTCCAGTAACGGCTGCCGCGGCACCAGATCTTGATTGCTGCGCGCAACTCGGTTTCGGTCAGCGCCATCTCCGTAGCGTGCGCGAGAAGATCTTCGAAAATTCCGATCTTCAGCGGCACCTTGGGTGACGGGTTTTTCGGGAACGCTTTAGGAAACCGTTTTTGCAGCTTTCCGATGGTCAGGACCACGGGGTCCACGGGTTTCGACCTGACCGCGACGGGAGCAGCAGGGCGCGCCGCTGGTCGTGGCGGGCGCGACGGACGCGACGGCTTGGCGTCGGGATTAGAAGCGGGCTTGGAGGCGGGCTTAGACGCATCCTTCAAGACAGGCTTATGCGCAGGCTTTGACGCGGACTTGGACTGCGCGCGTTTCGCCTGTTTTTCCTTCTCGAATTGTTGTTTCAATACAGCGAGCTGTTCAAAGCCCATAGCACATGACCAGGCAAGTAAAACGTCAATTCTAGCAGCCCGTCGCGCCCGGCGTTCTACAAGCCCGGGCAGACGGGGAAAACTTCAGTCAATTGCGACATCCGCCGGCGCCGGCAACTTCGCTAAAGCAGTTGCCGGACACCGGCAAATAGAGGATAGATGCAAGTGGCATCCACCTTGCAAAAACGCTTTCAATGCTCTCTCAAAGCCCTCTAATCGACTCCGGAAAGGACCAGTGAAGTGAGCGCCGCAATCGCCACAACCGCTGCGACCGCCGCATCGCTCAGAGCGAGATCTCAGTTCCAAGCCGTGCAAGAAACTGACCCAGCCATTGCGGATGAGCGGGCCAAGCCGGGGCCGTGATGAAATTGCCGTCGGTGACCGCGCTGTCCACTTCAATGTCGGCATAGTCGCCGCCGGCCAACCGGACTTCAGGCGCGCAAGCGGGGTAGGCGGAAATCCGTTTGCCGCGAATCACGTCGGCAGCGGCCAGCAATTGCGCGCCGTGACAGACCGCCGCGATCGGTTTTTCAGCGGCAGCGAATTGCCGTACGATCTCGATCACCCGTTTATTCAACCGCAAGTATTCCGGTGCACGACCGCCGGCGATCATCAGCGCGTCGTACTGGGTGACATCGACGTCATCGAAATTCGCATTCAGCGCGAACAGATGACCCGGTTTTTCAGTGTAGGTCTGGTCGCCCTCGAAGTCGTGAATCGCAGTCTTGATCTTGTCTCCGCTTTTCTTTCCGGGGCACACGGCGTGCACCGTGTGACCGACCATTTGCAGCGCCTGGAAAGGCACCATCGTTTCATAATCTTCCGCAAAATCGCCGGTCAAAAATAAGATCTTCTTGGCTGCCATCTTGTTCTCCTGTCAAAGACAATCACGCGCGAACGCGGCCTGGTCAAACCGGAACCACTCGATTTATCTTAGCTTGTCTTCGTGGCAGAACGGGGATACTTTGCTGCTTGCCGGATAAATCGCGTTGCGCATCGAGCCGTGGCGAGGCCTTCCTGAGCGCATTTTTCGCCTGAGGCCAGCCGTTTTTGCTAACGTGCTGAACCTACACCGGACCGCGCGGCAATGACGCGGCCGTGTCCCGTCAATATGATTCCCGCCGTTCTCCCTGACATCCAACCTGCATGACCGATCCACTGATTCCCGCCACGCTTGCCTTCCGCCCTAACGGTTCGCCGTATTCGCCTGAATACGGCGATATTTACCACAGCATAGTGGGCAGTCTTGCCCAGTCGCACCATGTATTTTTGCAGGGTAATGGCTTGCCTGGACGATGGCAGGGGCGTCAAACGTTCACCGTGCTCGAAACCGGTTTTGGCATGGGCATCAATTTCCTGACGACATGGGCCGCGTGGCGCGCGGATCCCGTGCGCAGCGAACGGCTGAATTTTGTGTCGATCGAAAAGCATCCGTTTTCGACGGACGATCTGCGTCGCGCCTTCGCGGTGACCGTTGACGATCCGTCGGTCCTCGCGCTGGCCGACATGCTCGCCGCCACGTGGCCGGCGCTGCAACCCGGCACGCATCAACTCGATTTCGACAATGGCAGCGTCACGCTGACACTTATATTTGGCGACGCAGTGGATATCCTGCCCACACTGCAGTTGCGCGCAGATGCGTTTTATCTCGATGGTTTTGCGCCCGCGAAAAATCCTGAACTCTGGACGCCCACGATCTTCGATTCACTCGCCGCCCTGGCAGTTGACGACGCAACGTTTTCCACCTACACCAGCGCCGGCGATGTGAAACGCGCGCTGTTGCAAGCGGGTTTTGAATATCGGAAAGTGGCCGGCTTTGGCTGGAAACGCGCGATGCTTTTAGGCCGCGTTGCGCCACGTTAAGACGCTGGTAGAAGGCGGATAGAGCGCTTTGCAACGCGTGCGCATTGCGCACCTGCGAGAATCGCGTTGCGTACGTTTTTCGTCCGACGCCCCGGATCGCCGCAGCCTTACCATCTCGTTGCAGCAGGAAGAAACTACTCCAGGCCAAGACTCGACGGAGTCTCTACCTCTCGCATGTTGTAGGCGGACAAGATCCGGTACAGGGTCACACGGGACACGCCGAGTTCGCGCGCCGCGTCGCCTACGCGCCCGCGATTTCTTAGCAGCGCCATTTCGATTGCCTGCCGTTCTCCCACTTCGCGCGCTTGCGCGAGCGACATGGGCACGCATTCCGCAAACTCGCCGAGTTCGAGATCTTGCGCGCCGATCAACCGGCCTTCGGCCATCACGATCGCGCGCCGCACGCGGTTGATCAGCTCTCGCACATTGCCGGGCCACCCATAATTATGGATCGCGGCGATAGCGTCAGGGGCGAAACCGCGAATCCGCCGGCTAGCGTCTTTCTCGAATCGATCCAGCATGTGCCGGGCAAGCAATTCAATGTCCTTGCCACGCGCCCGTAACGGCGGCTCCTCGATCTGCAGCACGCACAAGCGGTGGTAAAGGTCAGAGCGAAAACGGCCTTCAATCATGGCCGTTTGCATATCGACGTGCGTAGCCGAGACAATGCGGACATCAACGGGTGTGGACTCATGGCCGCCCAGGCGCTCGATCTTGCGCTCCTGAAGGAAACGCAACAGGCTCGCCTGGCTCTCGAGCGGCAAGTCGCCAATCTCATCGAGGAACAACGTGCCACCGTTCGCCGCTTCAACGCGCCCGATCTTGCGTTGATTCGCACCGGTGAACGCGCCGCGTTCATAACCGAACAACTCGGACTGCAAGAGATGCGCGGGAATGGCCCCGCAGTTGATCGGGACAAACGGCTCGTTGCGCCGCACTGAGCGCGCATGAATGGCCACCGCCGTCAGTTCCTTACCCGTTCCCGATTCGCCGGAGATAAACACGGGCGCGTCCGTCATGGCCACTTTGCGGATGGCGCGGAAGAGCGCAAGCATGGCGTCGCATGAGCCGATCATGTCGCCTTCGGCGTTGGCATCGCTCTTCGCGCTGGCGGGGTCGCGTGCGCCTCCGTCATGCAACGCAGCAATTCCGTAAGCATGCCCCAGCGCGTTCAAAATGCGTTCTCCCGACGCGGGGAGCGTTACATAATCAAAGCAAAAATCGCGAACGAGACGACGAATAGTTGAATCTTCAAGTTGCGCCGGCGACAAGAGTGCTAACCAGCCCACTGTTTTTACCGATAGCCAGGTTTCGGCCAGCCGCAGATTAGCCAGGACGTTTCGCGCCGAGAAATCGAGTAAACCGCCGCTTGGCTTCGATGAGAAATTCCCCGGCTCACGGTCCAGTTCCAGGGATTTGACTGTCCAGCCGCGCGCATCCAGGAGCGAACGAAGTTCGAGCGTCAAAGGATCGCCAACGTAAAACAAATGCCTGGGAAGCGATGGAGAAGCAGCCATGAACGTCATACCGGTTAGTTATTGCGACCGCCGCTATCAAGACGCTGCGGGGTCAGCACATTTTGGGCACGTGGCGATAAGTTGCAGTTGCCGGCCTCACGAAAACTGCACGCGCTTTAGTTATATCGACTCAATACGCGGAAACTTGAAGGAACCGAAGTTTGATTGGTTGTCCCTGGCCACGCCATCAAGCCCCGTTCGCAGTTCGCGTTCCGTCTTCGGTGAGCATCAAGTAAAAAGCATGTAACAAGGTTCTTGTCCCCACCGGCCAGTATTTTTTTTTAAGGCAATACGCTTTTATAGCCTTTGATAGCACATGTTATCTGCGCAGGTGGCCGGTCCGATTACTTTTTGGCACCGTGCGTAATTATTTCACGTTATTTCACCTTCGCCCATTACTGGTATTGACCTGGTGCGATTGTTATGAGAACGCAACACGTCCGGCGGGTTCGAATCAGGGTCGTCGAATCAAGCGTCAATCAAAGGGCCGCGTGATCGCAATGGAAAGCAAGTACTAATTTAGGCTGAAAACAACGCGTTGGCGCGATTATTTGTATGAATATAACAAAGCGCTTGCGCAAACGGGGCCTGAGCTCATGTCAGGGCTTACGGGGTAATCCCTAGCCTATCATCCCAGCATCAGCCCCGCGCCTTTGAGCGCATCGCGAATTCCAAGCGCGGGATAGGCCTGGTCAACGGTGCGCATGTCCGCCCGCGTCTCCTCAACAATCCAGTCACGGATTGCCTCGACTACCGGACGCATCGGCCGGCTTTCTGGCGATACCAGACAACATCGCCTGCTGGTCACCAGCAACTCCTGCTCGGCCGGCAGCAACGCGCCTTCCGCCAGCCAATGCGAGACCACATTAAGCCAGCCCAGCGCGATCCCTTGCCCGAGCAGCGCGGCTTGCACAACGATGGCGTAGTCGTTGAAGCTCAGCATGCTGGCCGCTCGCCGCTTGTGTTCGCCAAACGCGCTGAAGCGGTCATGCCAGCCACGCTCGCCATCGTCCATGACGATCACGGTGTCTCCATGCGTGCCGGCCTCGTCCAGCAGCGCCTGTTCGTGATACCGGCGGTTGCACACCGGCAGCAGTACCTCAGGCATCACCAGCACGCTGTTCGCGCCTATCTCGTCCTGCGTCATGAAGCGCATGCCAAGATCGACGTCGACAAGCGGTCCGCCGATGCGCCCGGAAATCAGTTGAAAGCGCAGGTCGACCGAAGGAAATGCCTGGTTGAGCCGGTTCATGCGTGGCATCAGCCAGTGCGTGGTGAATGCGGTCGATACCGATAACGTCACCGACTCCACCCCGGTTGCGCGCGCCTCGATCTCGCGGATCGCGCCTTCAATTCCGCTAAAGCCTTCGGAGATCTTCCGGTAGAGGATCCGGCCATTCTCCGTCAGTTCGATACCGCCGCGCACGCGCTCGAACAAACGCACGCCCAGATGGTCTTCCATGCGCGCCAGCATCCGGCTGACGGCGGGCTGGCTGACGTATAGCTCCTGCGCCGCGCGGGTAAAGTTACCGCAGCGCGCGGCGGCTTCGAAGACGAACAGCGCATTCGCGCTCGGCAACTTCTTGCGTAGATTAGGCATGACCTCATGTTATGCCTGATCCAACAATTCGGGAATTGCCGCCAATAAAAGCGCGCCGTATATTTTGACCAACCGAAGACCACCATGGTGAGAAAACAGGGTATGGATGCAAGGGCGAAAGCAGGTGTATCGATCCGGTCGGCCACGAAGCGCTACGGCTCCGTGGTGGCGCTGGACGACGTGTCGCTTGATATTGCGCCCGGTGAATTCGTTTCCCTGCTCGGGCCTTCCGGCTCTGGCAAGACTACCTTGCTCGGCATTCTGGGCGGCTTCGTGCAGCCGACCTCCGGCGCGGTGTGGGTAGGCGAGCGGGATATTACATACGCGCCGCCGCACAAGCGCGACATCGGCATCGTGTTCCAGAACTACGCGCTATTCCCGCATATGACGGTCGGCGAGAATGTCGCGTTCCCTCTGCGCGCCAGGCGCCAGCCGAAGGCGGGCTGGGCTCGCAAGGTGTCGGATGCCCTTGCCATGGTCGAGTTGAGCGGTTATGAAAGCCGCGGTGTTGCCCAGTTGTCAGGCGGCCAGCGACAGCGCGTGGCGCTGGCTCGGGCGATGGTCTTCGAGCCGCAACTGATCCTGATGGACGAACCGCTGTCCGCGCTGGACAAGCAGTTGCGCGAGACCATGCAGATCGAATTGCGACGCTTGCACAGGAAGCTGGAAGCGACGATTGTCTATGTCACTCACGACCAGCGCGAGGCGCTCACCATGAGCGACCGCGTGGCCGTGCTGCGCAATGGCCGGCTGGTCCAGATCGATACGCCGGAGCGCCTTTATGACCGCCCGTGCGATGCGTTCGTGGCGAGTTTTATCGGCGAGGCGACGCTGCTCAACGTGACCCGTGCCGGCGATGACGCCGTGATGCTCGGCGGCATTGTCCTGCGAACGGCGCATCCTTTACCGCCTGGCGAAAAGCTTTTGCTGGCGGTCCAAACCGAAAAGCTGGTGATTGACGGCGGGTATGAAAGGCCCGGCGTGAACAAGCTGGTGTGCCGCGTCAGCGAGGTGCTGTACCAGGGCGAGAGCTTGCGGGTGTTCGCCACGCTCGCTGACGGCACGCCGATCAGCCTCAGGCAACCCGGCAGCCATGACGCCCGCCAACGCATTCCCGCACCCGGGGCAGAGATGACGGTCTTGCTCGATCCGCAGGACACCATCGTCGTACCGGCCTGAATGGTTATATGCCTGTTGTATGCCCATGAAGTGGGCGATCAAGTCACGATTCAACACAAACTATAGAGGATTACGAATCATGAAGCTGAAGGATTTCAAGGTACTGACGTTCGATGTGGTCGGCACGCTGATCAACTTCGAAAGCGGTGTGCTGGCGTCGGTACGGCGCCTCGGCGGCGCAAAGGCGAAAGATCTCACCGACGACCAGATCTTCGAACCCTACATGCGCGGCCGTGCAGCGTTTCCGGGCCGTTCCAGCCAGGCGATGGCGAGCGTCTATCTGTTGCTTGCCAAGGAACTCGGCTTGCCCGCGGATGACGAAACCGCCGCTGCGTTCCAGCGCGACGTGCTCGACTGGCCTGCGTTCGAAGACTCGGTGGCGGCGCTCAAGCGGCTGCGCAAGCACTATCGGCTGGTTGCCATGACCAACGCGGACCGCGTGGCATTGTCGGCTTATGCCCACACGCTCGGCGATCCGTTCGACGATACCGTCTGTGCCGATGAAACCGGCGTCGCCAAGCCGGACCCTCAATTCTTTGCATATAACCGCGGCCGTCAGGCAGCGTTCGGCTATAAGTTCAGCGAGATCCTGCACACGGCGCAAAGCCAGTATCACGACATTGGTGTTGCGACCGAGCTGGGTTATGCGACCTGCTGGATCGAGCGTCGTCAAGGCGTGAAGGGGTTCGGCGCAACCCCCACGCCGCGCGCTGTCATCACGCCGACGTTCAATTTCCCCACGCTCGCCGCGCTCGCCGATGCCGTGGAAGCCGAAGCGCGCGCCGCATGACGCGAGAGGGGAACCGGCCGGGTGCGCCCTCGCTATGGATAGACATGGCGGGGGCTGCGCTCTCAGCGGACGCACCTGTCAGTACGGGCGCGGGACTCGAGCGCGATCTCTCGGTAGAGGTGGCCGTGATCGGCGCGGGCTACTCGGGTTTGTCCGCGGCGCATGCGTTGCAAAAGCGCGGCGTGCAAACAGTCGTGCTCGATGCCAATCCGGTCGGCTGGGGCGCGAGTGGGCGCAATGGCGGCGTGGTGTCGTCGAAATTCCGCTTGTCGTTCCCCGCCATCGAGCGCCTGCATGGCATTGAAACTGCGAAGACCATGCATCGCCTTGCCCACGACGGCGTGCGCATGGTCGAACAGTTCATCGATGAATTCAAGCTTGACCGCGCTCGTTTCGAACTCACAGGTAACCTGCGTTGTGCCCATACTGAACGCGCGTTCGCCTCCATTCGCGCTGAGGCAGAGTGGTTGAAGCAAAAACTCGGCGACACCACGATGTCGATTCAATCGCGCGCCGAGGTCGAGCATGAGACGGGATCGAAGGCGTTTGTCGGTGGCGTGTTGAGTGCGGACGCTGGCACCATCTTGCCGCTCGAATACGTGCGTGGAATCGCCGCTGGACTCACGCGGCGCAAGGTGGATATCTACGAATCGACGCCGGTACTCGAGATGATTCGTTCCAGCGGTCGCGGCGGTGTGACCTTGCGCACGCCGAACGGCACGGTCCGTGCGAAGCAGGTGATCGTCGGCACGAATGCGTATTCGAACATGACGCCTGCAACCGCTGCTTACCAACGCGAACTGGTGCCGTTCCGCAGCGCGATGATCGCGACCGAACGCCTGCCTGCCGGACTCGATGACCGCCTGATGGTCGAGCGCCGCAGCTATACAGAGACGCGGCGCATGATGAAGTGGTTTCGCAAGGTCGACGGCCGCATGCTGTTCGGCGGGCGCGATGCTTTTGGCAAGGAAGGGCAGACGACCGGCTTCGATGCGCTGCAGCGCGCGATGGTCGAACTCTTTCCAGATCTGGCCGGCGTGCGGATTGAGTATCAGTGGTCGGGTTATGTGGGCATGACGTTCAACTCGCTGCCGCATGTGGGCCGCAGTGACGACACCACCACTTTTTGTCTCGGGTATAACGGGGCGGGAGTCGCAATGGCCAGTTTGCTCGGGCAGCACGCGGCGGCGCTCGCGCTTGGCGAGAAACCGGAGCTTTCGCTGCTTGCGGCGCCCGGGCTGAACCCGGTACCGTTCCATTCGTTGCGTGCGCCGGGCGTTCGCCTGGTGGCCGCGTGGTATCAATTCCTCGATGCCGTCGGTGCATGATGAGGTGCATGATGCGAAGCGCCACCCGGACCTTTCAAGGACAGACAGCAATGCATGCAACGCCTGCCGATCCTTCCGTTCTTTATCAACGCCGCGAAGATCGCGCAATGCTCTTGCTGATGACGCCTGCTTTGCTCGTGATCGTATTGCTGCTGGTCGTGCCGCTTGCATGGCTCTCGTGGCAGTCCGTCTGGAACCACGGCTTCACGTTTGAAAACTACCGGCGCATGTTTTCGGGCGTGTACCTCGACACGTTTTTGCTCACCTTCAAGCTCAGCGTGATTGTGACGATCATGACCTTGTTGCTGGGGTATCCGGTGGCGTACCTGGCGGCGTCCGTGCCGCCGAAATTCAGCGCGCTGATACTCGGCATGGTCATCCTGCCGTTCTGGACCAGCGTGCTGGTGCGTACGTACGCCTGGCTCGTGTTGCTGCAGCGCACCGGAGTAGTCAACAAGGCGCTGATGGCGAGCGGCCTGATTGATCATCCGTTGCAACTCGCTTATAACCAGTTCGGAACGGTTGTCGCCATGGTGCATATCCTGTTGCCGTTCATGGTGCTGCCGCTCTATTCCGCGATGCAAAAAATTCCGAAGAATCTCTCGCAGGCCGGCGCAAGCCTCGGCGGCACGCCGCTGCATGTGTTTGCTCGCGTGTTCCTGCCGTTATCGATGAGCGGAGTCGTGGCGGGCGTCACACTCGTCTTTATCTTGTGTCTCGGCTTCTACATTACGCCGGAGCTAATGGGCGGCGGCAAGTCAGTCATGGTTTCCATGGTCGTGAGCCGCAACGTTGAAATCTACAATAGCTGGGGCGCGGCGAGTGCGGTCAGCGTCGTGCTGCTGGTCTGCGTGTTCGCGATCTTCTATGCAGCGAGCCGCGTGGTTCCGCTCGAAAAAACCCTGGGTGCGAAATGAGTGGGATAAGCGCAATAACCCGCAGGAACGATATGAAACCACTCTCGTTCGGCCGCATCGCCCTCGGCCTAGGCGTGCTGCTGATCCTCGTGTTCCTGATGGTGCCGATCCTGATCGTCGTGCCACTGTCATTCTCCGACACGCGCTTCATGACGTTCCCGCCACCCGGCTACTCACTGCGCTGGTATCACGCGTTCTTCAACAATCCTGCGTGGATTGATGCCGCGAAGACCACGCTGATCGCGTCGACCAGTGCCGCGCTGATTGCCACGCCGCTCGGCGTGGCGGCCGCTTATGCGATCCAGAACGGCACGCACCGCAGCATGCGTTATCTGCGCACCGTGCTCATGTTGCCGCTCATGGTGCCAATTATCATTGTCGCGGTGGGCGTGTTTTTCGTGTACTCGCAGATGGGGTACGTGAATACGCTCGGTGGCTTGATTGTCGCGGACACCATGCTTGGTTTGCCTTATGTGCTTATTTCCGTAGGCGCCGACCTGCGTACCTTCGACCCTACCCAGGAGATGGTCGCGCGCAGTCTCGGCATGAACCGCCTGCGTAGTTTCATGACGGTCACGCTGCCGCAGATCAAGTCGAGCGTGATCTCCGGCGCGGTGTTTGTATTCATCCAGGCGCTGGATGAAACGGTGGTCGCGCTGTTTGTTTCGGGCGGCTCGAACCAGACCCTAACGCGCCGCATGTTCGTCACCTTGCGTGACGAGATCGATCCGACCATCGCCGCGATCAGCACCATGTTGACGGCCCTGACGCTGTGCCTCGTGATGATCGTGGTAGTGAGCCGCAAGTCATCCGCACGCGCCTGAACGATGCTGAACGACACTTAAGGGAAACCAGCAATGAGCCATGCACTGCAGTTTTATATTGGCGGCGAGTGGGTCGCGCCGGTGGGCCATGCACGCCTGCCGGTCATCGATCCCTCGACCGAGGAAACCTTCGCCGAGATTGCGATGGGCACGCCCGCCGATGTCGACCGCGCAGTCGCCGCGGCGCGCCACGCGTTCGCCTCGTTTTCATTGACGACGCCCACCGAGAGGCTTGTGCTGATCCGCAAGATACTGGAAGCCTACGGCGAGCGCTATGACGAGATGGCGCAGCTCATCTCGCGTGAAATTGGCGCGCCGCGCGCATTGGCGCACGGTTGGCAAGCCGGACTCGGCACGCGGCATTTGAAGGAACTGATTCGAACCTGCGAGGCATTCACCTGGCAAAGAAGCAAGGGTACGACGCTTATCACGCATGAGCCTGTTGGCGTTGTCGCGTTGATTACGCCGTGGAACTGGCCGATGAACCAGATCGTCTGCAAGGTCGCTCCGGCGATTGCTGCGGGCTGCACGATGGTGCTCAAGCCTAGCGAAGTGTCGCCGTTGAACGCGCTTCTGTTCGCCGAGATACTCGACGCGGCGGGCGTTCCACCGGGCGTATTCAATCTTGTGAACGGCGATGGTCCGACGGTTGGCGCGGCGTTGTGCAGTCATCCCGATGTGGACATGGTGTCGTTCACCGGATCAACGCGTGCGGGTATCCAGATCGCCGGGCTGGCCGCGCCGACCGTCAAGCGGGTGCATCAGGAACTGGGCGGAAAGTCGGCGAACCTGATTCTCGATGACGCCGATCTCGACGCCGCGGTGACCGCGGGCGTCAATGCTTGTTTCGGCAATAGCGGTCAGTCGTGCAATGCGCCTACGCGCATGTTCGTGCCGGCGGCGCGTCATGAGGAAGCGGTGGCCATTGCGCGCCGGGCGGCTGACGCCCATGTAGTCGGTCCCGCCGATGCGCCCGGCATCACGCTGGGACCCGTGGTCAGCGAGTTGCAGTTCGAGCGCATCCAGCGCCTGATTCAAACCGGGATGGACGAGGGCGCGCGCGTGGTGACTGGTGGAACAGGCCGTCCTGAAGGCCTGACCCGCGGCTACTTCGTCAGGCCGACGGTGTTCGCCGATGTGACTCCTGACATGACCATTGCACGCGATGAAATCTTCGGTCCGGTGCTCGCTATCCTTCCGTATCGCGATGAGGAAGATGCGATCGCCATGGCGAACGACAGCGTGTTCGGCCTCGCGGCCTACGTGCAATCCGGCGACATCGAACACGCCCGGCGCGTCGCGTTCCGCTTGCGCGCGGGTAGTGTCCATCTCAACTATCCCGCGTGGGATGCGGGCGCGCCGTTCGGCGGCTACAAACAATCGGGCAACGGCCGCGAGTACGGCGAATGGGGCCTCGAGGCATTTCTCGAGGTCAAGGGTATTGTGGGTTATGGCGCCTGATGCGCTTTCGAGCGGATCAGGTCTGCGATCCGCTCGGCGATCATGATGGTCGGTACGTTCGTGTTCGCGCACGGAATGGAGGGCATCAGCGAGGCATCACAGACGCGCAGGTTCTTCACGCCATAGACGGCGCCCGATGCGTCCGTGACGGCTGCCGGGTCATCGGCGGCGCCCATCCTGCATGTACCGGAAGGGTGCCATGTGCCACCGACCGAACGCGTGACAAACTGCGTGAGTGTGTTGTCATCGGCGAGCAGGCCGGCGACCGAGACGCCTTGCGTCACCAGCCGATGAATCAGGCCTTGTCGCCACGGTCCTGCCCAATCCAGCAACGCGCTCAAGATGCCGCGCTGAATCGCGTTGGCGGTTCCCGGCACGGCTACTTTTGCGACTCGCGGCGAATAACTCGATGGGAAAATCGCGCTCCGGCGACCTGCCATCGAAGGGTCCACCAACGTTTCTGCGCCGAAGCGAACGGCAAGCTTCAGGCGGTCGAGGTCGCGTGAGTCGGAGAGCATGTTGAACTCGACGGCCGGTTCATCATGGGGGTTCGGGGAGCTCAGCGTGACCCGGCCGCGTGAGTATGATTTGTTGACCCAGAAGAAGATCGTTCCCAGCCGATACCCAATCGAATGCCAGCCCGAACGCGACAGAATCGCGCCGTGCATGTCGCCTTGCACGGTGTCCGGCAGTCCCGATGAAAAACGCACGATGGCTTGCTCGTGGTGTTCATCCGGGAAGGGCGTACGGGCAGACCTGGGCAAGAAGGCTGACACGGCGATGGACGGATGTTCCATCAGATTGCCGCCAACCCCGGGCCGGTCTGCAAGCAGTGGAATATGCAGTGCCGCGAGGTGATCTGCGGGACCGATGCCGCTGCGCAGCAGGATTGCGGGGCTATGGATCGCGCCTGCGCACACGATCACCTGGGCGGCGTGCACGGCCTCGCCTGAACCGAGTAATGCGCCGACTGCCTTCTTACCGTTGAACAGCACGCGGTCCACGCTCTCACCGGTCCTGATCGTCAGGTTGGGGCGCTGGCGCACGGCATCTGAGAGATAACAGACGGAGGTTGGAATCCGTTCGCCCGCGGCACTGACTGCAATCGCGCCAATGAAGGTTCCGTCTTGCCACGGGCCGTTTTGATCATCGCGGCGGGGATGGCCGCGCTGTTCCAGGGTCGCAAGCACGGCGCGCACGAACGGCGAAATGCGCGGCCACTCTGTGCGTTTGATGCGTAGCGGACCGTTCTCACCATGCAGTTCGCCGTCAAAGTCCGCATCTGTTTCGAGCTTGCGAAAGTAGGGCAGGCATGTGGTCCAGTTCCAGCCGTGAGCGCCGAGCGTTTCCCACTCGTCGTAGTCGGCGGGGGCGCCGCGATTGGCCATCAGTGCGTTGATGGCCGAGCCGCCGCCGAGGATGCGCGCTTGCTCATAGCGGCGTGGCTGAGTTGGGCCACTCATCCTGGCGGTAAGGCGCTGCCAGATGTTGGCGGTGTCGAGATACGCGCGGCCTGGATAGCGGCTGCGAATGGCAGCGGGCATGCTGGTGGATGAAATAGAGCGGCCGGCTTCAATCAGGCAAACGGTCTTGCCGGAGTCTTCGGACAGGCGGGCGGCCAGGACGCATCCCGCAGAGCCGCCGCCAAGGATGAGGTAATCGATCACGTTGTGCTTATCAAGGGAGTGACACGCTGGCGAACACGCAGGAACGCCCGGGATGCTAGTGCTTTCCCGGGATCAGCCGCTAGCCATGGGCTACATAAATCACTCACCTACTGCATGAACTTGAGCCACCGCGCTTTGGCCTGAACGCCAGGCTCCGACGCCCACCACTCCTCCGACATCAACGCCTGCTTAGCCGCATTCTCCGGCGAACTCGGCAGTTCGCTCGCCCGCTTGGCAGTAATCTTGCCAGTCTTGAATGCAGCCGGATTACCCGGACCATAGTCGATATAAAGCGGCAGGTTAGCCTGCAGTTCCGGAGACACTGCCGCGTTCACAAACTGGATAGCCGTCGGCAGATTCGGAGCGTTCTTCAAGACGCACAACTGCGTGTTCTGCAGGATGCCGTCGTTGTAGGTAAAAGCCACGTCCGGATTGTCCTTTTGCACGGCGCTTGCCCGGCCGTTCCAGATCATCTCCATGTCTACCTCGCCGTCATGCAGCAATTGCGCCGACTGGCCGCCCGACGTCCACCACACGGTAATGTCCGGTTTGATCTGCTGAAGCTTCTTGAAGGCCCGGTCTACATCCAGCGGATAAAGCTTGTCACGCGGCACGCCGTCGGCGAGCAACGCGGCTTCGAGCACCGTCTGCGGATCGTTGCGAAGCGCTCGCGTACCGGGAAACGCCTTCACGTTCCAAAAATCCGCCCAGCTTTGCGGCACCTTCTTGAGCGTCTTCTTGTTGTAGCCGATCACCGTTGAATAAAATTCGTAGGCAACCGAATAAGGCGTTCGGTACTGCTCCGGCATGGCAGCCGCATTCGGCAGTTTAGAAAAATCCAGCTTCTCCAGAAGGCCTTCACGGCCGCCGCGCAAACAGTTGGACGTTGGGGTATCCACTACGTCCCAGATCGGTTTGCCGGTCGCGCCTTGCGCCTTGATCGCCGGCCATGCGTCGGGGATGCTGTCCTGGTTGACCGTAATCCCAAGCAGCTTCGCGGCGGGATCGAGAATGGCCTTGGTCTGGGCTTCCTGATAACTGCCGCCTTGTGACACAAAGGTGATCTGTCCCGCGGCGAAAGCGGGTCCGGTCGAAGCAAGACCGATTAGCAGCGACAGTGCGACGGGGCGGAGCGACAGGTTTCTCATCGACGGCGGTCCTGATGGTTGAGCGGTTCGGCTGCGGGTAATGAAACCACATGCAAAGTCGCATGCAGAATCACATGCGGCTTGCCAGTTGATACAAGGTTTGCCGCGCGATCAATGTAATGTCTTCATCTTGCCATGCGGTTCATCCAGACTCGCACGCTCAACCGGCCTCTGTTGCAATGCAAGGCAAGGCGCGCACGGCTGGCATGGGGAAAATATAGGGGGCCATTTTTGAGGAGGCAATGCCGCAATTGTTTGAGTACCCATAACATGGGGTAATGACCGACCCGGGTGTGGCGCTCAAGTCAGGATTCCCCTAGATCGCGAGCAGCGCTTTCTTAGCGATTTTCGAGGGTTTCCCGATTGTCTTAATCCCGCGTCTTGTTTTACGATTGACCCATTCAGGACTTCTTACCCTCCGCTACGCTGCGATGAGCGCCGATTCCTTCGACCCCAAGCTTGCCGCCGAACAAATAGACGAAATCTGCCTGCGCCTGTTCGATTCGTGGTGTGATACCAGAAACGTCATCTCGCTGACCTTCCTGCTGCGTTGCTGGCCGTTGATCAGCATGGACGCGGCATCGCTCAGGCAACTCCGTCATACCCTGGGCGAGCTTCAGGAATCGCATGGCAAGATATTGGCTGAGGAGCAGGCGCAACTGCTGGTCGAACTAAAACAACGTATTGACGACCTGCAGGTGCATGGCCCGGAAGATGGCGCGATGGTTCGCCACAGCCGCGATCGCGCATGGGCTACGTCGAAGTTACTGCGGCTTTGCAGGGTCGAACCATAGCTCCTTGCGTCCGTAAGGTACCCAGGAGGGCAAGAACGGATTCTTGAGCTCGATGACGGTTCGCGTCTCCAGCTTGAGTTCGGCTAATTGCCTCGCGAAATGGCGGTTGAACAAGGCGTCAAAACTACCGTCGTGCTCCATTTGTTCCAGCCCGTCGTTGATGCGGGTCGCAAGGCGGGGATCGGATTTGCTGATGTAGAAGCACTGGGCAAACGCGTACCTGATCAACAGATGCTGCTCGATCGCGAGATCGGGATAACGCGCGCGGTAGGCGGCAAACTCTCCAGGCGCCTCGGTGACGCCGCGAGGAAACATGTCGAAGCGCCCATGCGTCAGCATGAGAAACAACGATTCATAAGTCTCAGCGGTTTTCACCGGCACGTTGTTGTACTCGTATACGCGTACATCGCCCCATAACGCACCCTGGCCGACCGAGAGCGTGCGGAATTGATCCAGCGTCTGGACCTGGTCAATTTTCGCCTGGCTACCCTTCGAAATCAGCGCGACACGGTAGCCAAGCAAACCCTTGTCGATAGGAAACGGGATTGGAATCATTCCCTCGTCCAGCTCCTTATGACCCACGTCGCTGATCATGACATTGATCCGCCGGCCCTTGACCGCTTCCAGATGCGAGCGCGCAACGGAGATGTCGTCCGTATAAGCCTGCTCGACGTAAGGTCCGTATTGCGGCGTGGTTCGCCGCAGCACTTCAGTGAGCAACTCGAACGCATACGCATAGCGGACCAGGAATTCCTCCGACTTTAGGGGTTTCACCACATCCTGCGCGCACACAGCGGAGGTCATCGTGAGCGCGGTTAGCCATGCCATGACGACAATACGCACGGTTGTCTCCCATACACTGAACGCAGGCAAATTTGCCTGCGTTTCTCTTTGAATTTGTTGTGTTATGCCACCGTTAGACCACCGCCGCCAGAGCGCGCAGAATAGGCGGATCAAGAACCAAGGCAGGCCCCAAGGAAATCTATGGCGCTCAACACATTCGGCGGACTATGCGACCTGGTCGGCCGTCACCGCAGCAGTGTCGTGATGCGGCTACTCGCTACCGTGTTCCTGTTCAGTTGCACAGTCACGCTCACGCTCACGGCGCTTCAACTGTATCGCGATTATCACCGCGGAGTGATGCTCATCGAAAGCCGGCTTGCGGAGATCGATGGCAGTTATCGCGGCAGCCTGGGCGAAGCGCTCTGGCGGCTCGACCGGCCGCAACTCGAACTCCAGCTCGACGGCATTCTCCATCTGCCGGACATCCGGCTGGCCGAGGTCACCGAGGTGATCGCCAGCGACAGCTCCATGGTGGTCGCCGCCGGAACCCATTCTCGCGGGCCGGTCATGGTGCGCAGTTTTCCGATTGTGTATCGCATCCAGGGTCACGAGGAATCAATCGGCACGCTGCGGGTCGAGGCAACCCTCGCCAACCTGTACAACGAACTGTTGAGGACAGCATTGGTGATCTTGCTGAGCCAAGGGGCGAATACGTTTCTCGTGTCGCTGTTCACCATCTACATTTTCTCGCGGCTCGTCACGCGCCATCTCGCCACGGTGGCGCGGCGCGTCGAAAGCTACGACTTCCGGCAGGCGCCGCAAGCCTTCACGCTGCAGCGCCGCCGGCCGCGCCGTCCAGATGAACTCGAACGAGTAGTGGCCGCGTTCGACTCCATGTGCGCACGCCTTCACCGCGCTTATAAAGACGAACGCGAAGCGGCTGAAGGCCGCGAAGCGAGACGCACCGCCGAGGCGGCAAACCGGGCGAAATCCGAATTCCTCGCCAACATGAGCCATGAATTACGCACGCCGCTGAACGGCATCCTGGGGTACGCGCAAGTCCTGGGCCGGGACCGGACGCTCAGTGAGCGCCAGCGCGACGGGCTCGGCGTGATTCAACGCAGCGGCGAACACCTGCTTGCCCTGATCAACGACATTCTTGATATTGCCAGGATCGAGGCCGGCAAAATGCCGTTCGATATTGTTGCAGTGCCACTCCCGGGGCTGCTGGGAGACGTCGCGGAAATCATTCGCGTGAAGGCTGAGCAAAAGCAGCTCTTCTTCGTGTGCGAGGCCGCGCGCGACGTGCCCAACGCCGTGCGTGCCGATGAACGCCGGTTGCGCCAGGTACTGCTCAACCTGCTGGCGAATGCGGTGAAATTCACTGACAGGGGCTACGTGAGCTTGCGAGTGGCGCTCTTGCAAAATGGCCGGGTCCGTTTCGCGGTGGAAGATACCGGAATCGGCATTGGCGACATGCAACGCGAGCTGATCTTCGAACCCTTCGAGCAAACCGGCGACGAACAACGGCATCGTGGAGGAGCCGGACTGGGCCTCGGCATCAGCAGGCAACTCGTGCGTTCGATGGGAAGCGAGATCCTGGTCGAGAGCCGCAAAGGCGAGGGCAGCACCTTCTGGTTCGACCTCGAAGCGGTTCCCGCCCCGTCCGCGTCGGCCGCCACCGATGCCGCGTGGGTGGTCACCGGCTACACGGGAGCGCGCAGGAGCGTGCTGGTTATCGACGACGTGGCCACCAACCGCGAGGTGGTGGTCGACATGCTGGGACAGATCGGTTTCGACATGATTGAAGCGGCCAGCGGTCAGGAAGCGCTGGAGAAAGCTCAGGTGACGCGCCCGTCAATAGTCCTGACCGATATCGTGATGAGCGAGATGGACGGACTCGAAACCATGCGCCGCTTGCGGCGGCTGCCGGACCTTGCCGGCGTGCCGATCATCGCGATCTCCGCCAGCCCGACGGGCGGCGATGAAAAGCGCAGCCTGAGCGCGGGCGCCGACGCGTTCGTCGCGAAACCCATTCATCTCGACACGCTGCTTGCGAGGGTTGCCGCGCTGCTCTCGCTCACGTGGACTTATGCGCCGCTTGGCGAGCCGCTGTCCCAGCCTGCGGCAATGATGCCGTGCCCGGCCGTGCCTCCGCATGAAATGCAGGACCTGCACCGGCTTGCACGCCAGGGCAACATGCGCGAGATCGTGTTGTGGGCCGAACGCATCGCATCCCTTGACGAGCGTTACAGCGCGTTCGCTGCTGAATTGCGCTCGCTTGCGAAGAACTATCGGACCAAGGCGATCGTGCAATTCGTCGAACGACATCTTGAAGGGGGGCAAGCGTCATGAATGACACGGCTATCGACCTTGCACCCCCGGCGCTGGAACCGCCTGCAGTCCTGATCGTGGACGACATGCCCGCCAACCTGAGCGTGGTGGTGGAGAGTCTCGAGGGGCAGGGCTTTCGCGTGCTAGTCGCACTGGATGGCCTGGAAGCGCTGGAACGCGCGGCATTCTCGCAACCGGATCTCATCCTGCTCGACGTCAAGATGCCCGGCATAGACGGTTACGAGACGTGCCGGCGGCTTAAGTCGAATAGCGAAACGAGCGACATCCCGGTGATCTTCATGACGTCGATGTCCGCGAGTGCGGACGTGATCGAAGGGCTGGCAGCGGGCGGCGTTGACTATGTGACCAAGCCAATTCGCGTTGACGAAGTAGTGGCGCGCATTGGTACGCATCTGGCATTGCGCACGCTGCAACAGCAACTCGTTACGCGGAACATGCAGTTGCAGCATGAAATTGCCGTACGCGAAAAGACGCAAAAAGCATTAAGCGATGCCCGCGACGAACTCGAAGCACGGGTGGCGCAACGCACCGAGGAACTGGCGCGGGCCAATCTCAGCCTCAACCTGGAGATTGTCGAACGCCGGGGCGTAGAGGCGCGGTTAAAGGAAAGCGAGGCGCGGTTTCGCGCGATTGTGGAGACGAGTCCAGTGCCGCTGTGCATCACGTCCATGCCGCAAGGCGACATCCTGTATATGAACCAGCCGATGCGCGAACTCTTTGGGCTCGATACGACGCAAGCGGCGCTTGGCAATATTATCGACTTATATGTTTCGCCCAAGGAGCGCGGCGAGCTGGTGTGCCATCTGCGCGACGAGGGAAGTCTGCGCAACGCCGAGCTAGGTTTCAGGCGACCCGACGGCACGTCGTTCTGGGCCGTGGCGAATGCCCGGGTCGCGACCTATGGCGACGTTCCGGCTATTTATGTAGGGCTTTACGACATCACGGCACGCAGGAAGGCCGACGAGAAACTGCGCGCGAGCGAAGCGAGCCTCGCCAACGCGCAGCGCCTGGCACGGCTCGGCGACTGGGCATGGGATCGTGATAGCGGACTCACGCACTGGTCGACCGGGCTCTACCGCATTCTCGGACTGGAGAGCCTGGTCGCGAAGCCGTGTTATAGCGCTTATCTCGCGCTGGTTCATCCCGACGACCAAGCTACGGTCAGGCGCGCCGTACGTGGTCTGCTCGCCAAGGGACAATCCTTCGGCATCGATCATCGCATCACGAGTCCGGACGGGACCACACGTATCGTCCGGCTTCAGGCAGAACTCGTGGATGCCCGAGAGGGACAGTCGTGGGGTATTGTCGGCACTGTGCAGGACATCACCGAGCGCAAGCGTACGGAGGAGGAACTGCTGGCGTCGCGCGAGCAATTGCGTGAGCTGTCGGCGTATCTGGAGGCAATCCGGGAAGAGGAGCGGCGTCGTATAGCATTGGAGATTCACGACGAACTGGGTCAGTTGCTCACCGCGCTGAAAATGGATGTGGCCCTGCTCAAGATGCGTGTAGTCGCGGACGCGGAAGCCACCCGGAAGATAGACGATATCCGTGAACTGGTAGAGAAAACCATCTGGATGGTGCGCAACGTCGCGAGCCATTTGAGACCGGCGGCGCTCAACTTCGGTATTGTGTCGGCCTTGGAGTGGCTTGCTGAAGACTTTAGCCGGCGCAACGGCATGCCTTGTCAACTGGTAGTGCGAGGCGGTGAACCGAGCCTTGCGGACGCCCATGCAACAGCCGTATTCCGTATCGTCCAGGAATCGCTCACGAATGTATCGCGGCATGCCGGCGCGTCGCGCGTGGCGGTGACGCTCGTCAGCACGGACCTGGCGCTCGATCTTCGGGTAAGCGACGACGGTCAGGGCTTTGACCTGGACTCGGCGCAGGGCGGCTATTCGTATGGCTTGCTGGGAATGAGCGAGCGGGCGCGCCTGATCGGCGGGACGCTTCAGGTCGACAGCGCGCCGGGTGCCGGAACCATGGTGTCAATCAATTTGCCGCTAGATAGCGGACAGGAACGATGATTAGTATTTTTATAGCGGATGACCACGCAATCGTAAGAAGCGGGCTGAAGCAGATCGTAGCCACGACGACCGATATTGCCGTGGTCGGGGAGGCCGCGCATGGGTCCGAAGTTGTCGACAAGCTGCGTGCTTGCCGTGTGGACCTGTTGTTGCTCGATATGACCATGCCCGGCATTAGCGGAGTGGACTTGATCCGGCGCGTGCGGGCTGAGCAGCCTGCGTTGCCGATCCTGGTGCTGAGCATTCACAATGAGGGGCAGGTGGTCTCGCGGGCATTACGCGCGGGCGCGACGGGCTACGTGACCAAGGATAGCGACCTTGAGGTCCTGCTCGCTGCGATCCGCAAGCTGGCGGCGGGTGGGCGCTTCATTGACCCTAAGCTGGTCGATGCAATTGTTTTCGACTCGCCTGCAAGCGACGGGCCGCCGCATGAGATTCTCTCGGACCGCGAGTTCCAGGTGCTGCAAATGCTGGCGGCCGGCAACAGCATCAATGATATTGCCGACGTGTTGTCGCTGAGTGCAAAGACGATCAGCACGCACAAGATGCGGCTTATGCAGAAGCTCGGGCTCAATAACAATTCTGAAGTGATTCGTTATGCGGTTCGGCACGGGCTGGTGACTGAGTGAGAGTATGAACGTAAGGGAATGAAAGTAAGGAAATGAAGGATTCGGAAAGCACGGTCTGGTTTCAACCCTGACTACCGGAATGGACCTGGTTGCCCTGTCAGGAAATCCTTATAGCCATTGCAGGATTTTCCTAGATCAAATTCCGCTTCCGCCGACTGGAAAATAGATTGGAACCAGATAGCATGATGTCATGCGAAACGGTACGAGGGGTGTTCGACGACTGCGCCAGTACCGGCAAAATCCTTAGGTCTTTAGCCAAGGATCATAGTGGTCACCAAAGACCGCCGCGGTTCAAGTGCTAGTCTGTTTGTTTGGTATTTTCATGGCGGGTTGGAGCGATTGCGATTGTGCTTGGGTACAAGCCATCCGTCTGCGGCCTGGCTCTCAGTGTTCTTTCATCAGAATGGCTCTTGGCAAATAAACCGTCATTTGGGACGGCTTTGATAAAGCGTGGCCGGGTGGCAGTGTGACGACCCTGGTGTGTTTTTGCGGAGATCCCATGGACAGCAAATCCGGGCTGCAAGTGCAGGAGGATGTGCGTGAACTTACCGGCTGGATCAGCGTCTGGTACGACCAGGCGGTCGCCGCGCGCTTCATCAGCCCACCGTTCGTTCTTGATGAAACGACCGCGGACCGCCTTCAGGGTTACTTCGATGTAGGCCTGACGCCTGGCGATGCCGTGCATGCTTTTTTCGGTTTGATGCACTGACCTTCACGCTGCCGAAAACGGTGGTTGCGGCAAGTTTGTAGAACCTTCAACGGCCCATGCGCCGGGGAGGTTGAGATGTAAGCTGGCTCTCAGTTCTAGCCCTCCCCTCGGAGCTAGAATTTCAGGCGTCGTGTTCGCACGACGCCTTTTTTTTGCTTTCGCAGATGATCGCGCAGAGCGTGAAATCAGCCCGACACATAAGGCCCATGTTGCAGCTCCGATTTCTCCAGCGCCGCCAGCACGGCGTCGAACACGAGCCGTATGCGTGCGGGCACCGGTCCTCGCTGCGGCCTATAGACGTAGACCGGCCACGGCTCCGGCGCAATGTCGTCCAGTACGCTGATCACCTTGCCTGCACGCAGCAGGGGCAGTGCGAGATAACTCACGACCTGCCCAAACCCGAGTCCCGCAACCACGGCGCGGCACTCACACTCTCCATCGTCGGTCTGGAACGCAAGGTTGGTCGGCGTCATTTGCTGGCCGTTGGAAAACTGCCAGGGCCACGCTCGCCCAGTGTTCCTGTCGATGAACCCTGTCGACGGTAGCAGCGCAAGCTCAGCCAGATCCGCTGGACGGCCCACGCGTGTTATCAACTTAGGACTCGCAATGACGGAGAAGCCCACGTGCGATGCGGGGCGCACCACGAAACGACTGTCTCGCATGAAGCCGATCCGTACGCCAATATCGATCTGCTCGGCGATGGGGTCGCTGATCGCATCGGACAAACGCAGGTCGAGCGTGATGCGAGGATGCTTCTCGGCGAGACGCACAAGCGCAGGCATCAGAAAACGTTCGCCGATGGACTTCGGCGTGGTCAACCGGACCAGACCCGCGATCTCGGCATCGATCTCGCTGTCCTTCGGTCTTAAGAGTTCATCCATCTGCTGCACGAGTTCACGCGCCCGCCGCGCAAACGCTTCTCCTGCCTGCGTGGCGCGCACGCGCCGGGTGTTGCGATGGAAAAGGATTTCCCCCACCAACGCCTCTGCTTCCTGAACGGCTCGCGTGATCGCCTGAGGCGAAGTGCCTAGCCGGGTAGCGGCTTCCTTGAAGCTCTGTGCTTCAACGGCCGCACAATAGATGCGCAACATTTCAAGGCGATTCTGCATGATGAGGTCTCAGGTTTGATTCCATAAACTGGAATTATGAAATCGTATCATTTCCATTGAATGGTTGACTTGCGATTCCCATACTGTCTTCTGTCAAGGGGGCCTTCGCCTTCTCAGGAACACAGGAGCCTGTCAACAATGAGCAGTCATGTCAGTAGTGGAATTGAAGGCAAGGTCGTTGTCATTACCGGCGCGAGCAGCGGCCTTGGTGAAGCCACGGCGCGTCATTTATCGGCCAAAGGGGCGTCGCTTGTATTGGGTGCGCGTCGTCTGGACCGGCTCGAGAGCATTGCCGCCGAGTTGCGCGAAGCGGGCGGCAAGGTCGAAGTATTGGCCGCCGATGTCACCCGCCGCGCAGATGTTCAGGCGCTGGTCGATCAGGCCGTGAGCGCTTACGGGCGCGTGGATGTAGTGGTCAATAACGCAGGGTTCATGGCGATTGCGCCCATGTCGGAACTGAAGGTCGACGAATGGGAACGCATGGTCGACATCAACATCAAGGGCGTGCTGTACGGAATCGCCGCCGCGCTACCGGTATTCCAGAAGCAGGACAGCGGCCACTTCATCAACATTTCATCGGTGGCGGGCATCAAGGTTTTTAGCCCCGGCGGCACCGTGTATAGCGGTACGAAGTTTGCCGTACGCGCTATCTCCGAAGGCTTGCGCCACGAAGTCGGCGCCTCGATCCGCACGACGATCATCCTGCCGGGCGCGGTCGACTCTGAACTGAAGCTCGGCAGCTCACATGAAGAGAGCGCGAAAGTGGTGGGGCAGTTTTATCAGCAGGCGATTCCTGCGGATTCGGTCGCTCGCGCGATTGCCTACGCGATCGAGCAACCGGGCGATGTCGATATCAACGAGATCGTGCTTCGTCCGACCATGCAGGAGTTCTGATCAAGGTACCGGCAGACTGCTTGTCCGCTGCTGTCTCAGGCATTAAACCTGTTCAACCGGAACGCCTTCGGGTCCACTCTCGGGGCGTCTCCCGTCACCAGGTCCGCCATCAACGCGCCGGCTGCCGGGCCAATGCCAAAACCATGCCCAGAAAATCCCGCTGCCAGAAAGAACCCCGGAATCTTGCTGACTTCGGAGATGACCGGCACTGCATCTGGCGTCACATCGATAAACCCGGCCCAGGCTTGTGCAACCGTTGCATTCTTGAACGCTGGGAAAGCATGCTTCAACTTGCCTAGCGCACCATCGACCATCTTCATGGTCGGCGGCGGAGCGAGCGTACGGCATGCTTCGAACGGCGTGGGCGCGTCCAGGCGAAAGTGGCGCGGGATTTTCATTTCCTCTACGAATCGTTTGCCTACGCGAAGCTTTAGATATTTGCGTTCCGCCATCCACGCCGGCAGGAATTGTCGGCACAAGCGGATGCTGTCCGGTGTGAGGTCAGCTATTGATGCGCCGAGTTGCGACACCGTATAGCCCCCGTCAGCGCGCTTGCGGCACGTAAAGTCAGACCCGTTGATCGCCATCTCCAGACCGGTCTCCAAGGGCCCCGTCCGCAGCACTGACGCATGTACCTTCAACTGCGGAAATTCAACGGCGTTATTACCGCAAAAAAGTCGCGACCATGCGCCGCCGGCGAGTACTACAGACGCACACTTCACAACGCCACGCTCCGTGACAACCGCCGACGTTCTTCCCGCGCTGGTCTCCAGCCCGCGAACCGCACAGTTTTCGAACACTAACGCACCGGCTTCAGTCGCCAGCCTGGCGATTGCGACAGTGGCGAGCGTAGGTTCGGCAACACCATCGCCAGCGCTGTACAAAGCGCCAATCCACGGACGATTCGAGGCGGGAATAAGACGTGCCAGTTCATCGCGTCCGAGCAGGCTTCCTTCTGTGCCCGTGTTCTTAGCCGAGTCGAGCCAAGCCTGATGACGTGCCATCTCCTTGTCCGTTTCCGCCAGATAGGCGAGGCCGGTGCGCCGATAACCCACGTTGATGCGCGCCTGGATGTCCGCCCACATATCGTTCGCGATGGCAGATAGCGGCAACTCCTTCGGATCGCGCCCGACCGTACGGATCCATCCCCAGTTGCGCGACGACTGCTCGCCTGCGAGCGCGCCTTTTTCGAATACAGCAACGCGTACTCCTTTGCGCGCCAGCGCGAGTGC
>NZ_JAQGMM010000173.1 GCF_028292365.1 Caballeronia sp. | reverse complement strand
TGACGTGCCATCTCCTTGTCCGTTTCCGCCAGATAGGCGAGGCCGGTGCGCCGATAACCCACGTTGATGCGCGCCTGGATGTCCGCCCACATATCGTTCGCGATGGCAGATAGCGGCAACTCCTTCTGATCGCGCCCGACCGTACGGATCCATCCCCAGTTGCGCGACGACTGCTCGCCTGCGAGCGCGCCTTTTTCGAATACAGCAACGCGTACTCCTTTGCGCGCCAGCGCGAGTGCCGTGCTGATGCCAATAATGCCGCCCCCGACGATCGCAACGTCGATCTTCGCAGGCAATGTCGAACGCATGTTATGTCCTTGAAAATAAGCGGTGATTGATCTCAGTGAGCGCGGCTTCGGCTTGCCGACAAACCCACTAGCGCAACTACCCCGATCACGATCACGTAATACGCCGGCGACATGATGCTGCCCGTTTGCGCAACAAGGAAGCCGACGACGAGTGGTGTAACGCCACCAAAAAACGTCTGCGATGCAACGTAGGCGATCGACACACCCGTCGTCCGGCACGACGTTGGAAATAGCTGCGACAGCAACGAGCCGACTGGCGCGTAATAGAAGCTGTAGAACACCAGCGACATCGCGCACTGAAACAGGATCAGCGACTGGAACGAGGGCGTATGCGTCAGCACGAAGAACATGGGGAAGATCATGATCAACCCGGCGATCAACGCAATCCGCATGACCTTGATGGTGCCGAACCGGTCAGCAGCCAGTCCGCCGAAGATCGGGAAGATCGTGCTGACAAGCCCGCTGAAGATGGATGCGATGAAAGCGGAGTCCTTAGCTATCCCGAGGTTATTGATGGCGAACGTCGGCATATAGATATTAAGAAAGCTTGCTACGTTCCCCGCCGCCACCACAGCCGCTCCAATGAGCAGGAAGCGTTTGTGAGAGGTAAAGACTTCGGCCAGCGGCCGATGCGGCGTGTCCGCGACTTCTTCGAACTCGCGCGTCTCGTTGATCTTGGTGCGTATATAGAGTCCCACCGGACCAATCAGGCAGCCGAAGATGAACGGCGTGCGCCATCCCCACGAATCGACCTGCTCTTGCGAAAGATAATGATTGATCAGGTAAGCAAACAGCGAAGCGGTCAGCACCGCCAAGCCCGAGGTCGAGAACTGCAGGCTGGCGAAGAACGCTTTCGTGCGCGAGTTTTGCTCGGTCAAATAAGAGTTGGCGCAGCCGAATTCGCCGCCGACCGAGAACCCCTGCAGCAAGCGTCCGAACACGAGCAGGGCGGGCGCCCATGCACCAATGACCCGATACGTCGGAATCACCGCCATCAGGAAGGTGCCGCATAGCATCAGGAACGCAGCAATGGTCAGCGCGGCGCGGCGGCCGCGCTTATCGGCGTAGATGCCCAGCACGACTGCGCCAACGGGCCGTATGACGTAGGCACTCGCAAAGGTCAGCAGGCTATATAACAAGGCCGACTGCGGGTTGCCGGTGGGGAAAAACAGGCGCGAGATGGTGATCGCGAACATGGCGTAGACGAGCAGGTCGAACCACTCGAAAAACGTGCCGACGTTCGCCGCCACCACGTCACGAATCTTGTGCGTGGAGGCTTGCGTGGTTGATGGAATGCCGCCCGAGCCGATACTGCCGATCGCCTGTTTCATCTTTGCGTCCTGTGCTTTACGTCTTGTGTAGTGAGCACCGGCCGGTCAGCGCGCGGTGTGTGCAGTACAGCTAAGTAGGCGCACAAGACTGGCCGCGCCCGGGCGAAATTCCAAACGTTCTAAACGTAGAAGTGATTGCTGTTGATGACAAGAATGGTGGTGGGCGACTCCCAGCCGTTCTCCCATCTATACCGGTGGCCTGACGGAAAACCATATATGTCCCCGGCTTCCAGCAGCATTTCCTGGTCGTCAACGAACAGGCGCAGCTTGCCGCGCACGACGTAGCCAATCTTGTCGCCGGTCTGCAGGACGAAGTTCACGTCGGACACAGCGCCCGCGCCGATCTCCATCAGGAACCCTTCCATGACCGAGCAACCCGCCGGTGTCACTCGATATTTAGTGACGCCGCCCACGCTCACTGGCTTGCGGTCCGCGAGCCGTACGACAAAGTCCGCGCCTGGTCCGTCTTGCGGAGCAGTCGCTCCACGCTCGTCGAACAACGCGGCGCCATCCACGCCGAGTGCATGGCAGATGCTGCGAAGGACACGAATGGAAGGAGAACTGATGCCGCGCTCGATCTGGCTAAGCATGCTGACGGACAGGCCAGCTTGCTCTGACACGTGCTTGAGGCGCAGGTCCTGCGCCTTGCGCATGGCACGCAAGCGACCGCCGATGACCACGTCTTGCTCGTGTACAGGGGCGTTCGTCAGCGGCACGGAGTCTTCAGACACAGGCTTCGCCTTATAGATCTTTGTATGAGCAGTGTTTTGAAAATTACACTGTGATGAAGTTTCTGTCAAAAAATTATTGTTTTCAAGCAAACAATAAGGATCTGGTGAAATTTTCAGCTAAATTATCCGGACGATGCCGTGACGTGGCCGAAGACAAATACCCGCGATTCTTCAGGTGATTCGCCCGCCGTCACCTGTGAGGAACAGCTTCCCGATCAAGGAAACTAGCCATGCTGAACGACCGCAAGATCAAGCTGGGTTTGTCGATGCGCTACCTCGGCTACCACGTTGCCGCCTGGCGGCATCCTGATGTGCCTGCCGACGGAGCCGTGCACTTCGACTACTTCCTGAAGAGCGCCATTAAGGCTGAGGCCGCCAAGCTCGACATGATTTTTTTCGCCGATGGCCTCGGCATACGCGCGTCAGATGAACCGGCCGGGTCGCTCTGCCGGGACATGCGCAACGTGGAACTGGAACCCCTGACACTGCTCGCGGCCCTTGGCGTATGTACCCAGCACATTGGCCTTGTTGCTACGGCATCAACTACGTATAACGAGCCGTTTCACGTCGCACGGAAGTTCGCGTCGATCGACCAGATCAGCGGCGGTCGCGCGGGATGGAACGTCGTCACCTCCTGGTCGGAGCAGGAAGCCTGGAATTTCAGCCGCGACACGCATCTTGGTTATGCGGAACGCTTTGAGCGGGCCGATGAATTCGTCGATGTCGTCAAAGGCCTGTGGGATAGTTGGGAGGACGATGCGTTCATCCGCGACAAGGCAAGCGGCGTGTTTTACGAGCCGTCGAAGTTGCACACGCTAAACCACAAGGGCAAGCATTTCAGCGTCAGGGGGCCATTGAATGCGGCACGTACGCCGCAAGGACGTCCGATCATTGTCCAGGCAGGCGGCTCAGAGGCGGGCCGGGAACTCGCGGCGAAGGACGCGGACGTTATCTATAGCAACGCGTTCGAACTGGCGCCCGCAAAGGCCTTCTACGACGACGTAAAAGCGCGCCTGGCTAAACATGGGCGAACACCGGATCAACTGCTGATCATGCCGGGGGTCACGCTGTACGTCGGCAA
Organism: Caballeronia sp.; assembly: GCF_028292365.1. Classification (GTDB taxonomy): domain Bacteria; phylum Pseudomonadota; class Gammaproteobacteria; order Burkholderiales; family Burkholderiaceae; genus Caballeronia. The sequence continues at coordinate 61,413 of NZ_JAQGMM010000173.1, read as the reverse complement.
GACGCGCGAGGAAGCACAGGCGAAATTCGATGCGCTCCAGGCACTGATCGATCCGCTAAGCGGACTCGCGATGCTGCATAGTTATCTCGGTGATCTGTCCGCCTACGATGTCGACGGTCCCGTGCCCGAGGTTGCGATCAGCAGCAATCAGGTGCGCAGCATTGCCGAAAACCTGTTGCATCTGGCGCGTAAAGACAAGCTGAGTATCCGGCAGCTTTATCAGACCGTGGCGGCAGGAAATGGCTGTCGTGTGTTGATTGGCACACCGGCTGAAGTGGTGGACGATCTGCAGCACTGGTTCGAGAGTGGGGCCGCCGACGGCTTTAATATTTGTCCGGCAACGTTGCCGCAAGGAATTGACGATCTTGCCGAGCTGGTGATTCCTGAAATGCGTCGTCGTGGTTTGTTTCGAGCGGAATATGAGGGCACCACGTTACGGCAGAACCTTGGTTTGAAGCCCGTGGTGTTCGGCGCTTAGCGATGCAATGGTGGCAATAAATAAATGCTTGCAGCTCGTTGCTTGGACTTACACAACAAGCTGCAAGCGGGACAACGATCAGCGTCGCCCCACTAACGCGAAAGAATCAGAACCTGTGTGTCATCGCCAACCGAGCCATCAACTGATTGCCGGTTGAGGAGATGCCTGACGAACCCGGGATATCCGCATTGTCGAATTGGGTTCCCGTGTTGCCATTCACGTGTTGATAAGCTCCCTGGATATAGACCGACGTACGCGTGCTAAGGTCGTAGTCAAGCATCAAGGCGAATTGATTGTATTTGGGCATCGACCGTCCGGTCGTAGTGGAAATGTGCGCGAACGTATAAGTGTAAGACGCCGCCATCCAGAAATCAGGCTTGAAGAAGTACTGGCCATTGACTTCGAAGTTGTCGAACTTCCACGAGTTCTGCGTACCCGCCACCGGCTGCTCCGTAAAGTACAGGTTGCTCGTCGGATTGTAGACATCCACATGCGAATACGCGAACGCTAACATCGCCTTGTTCGCGAAGGTGTACGACACGCCTGCGTCAATATTCTGCTGCGAGTCAGCCGTAAAGATGGTTGTATCGTTGGACACCGCGCCCGAAGCATTGGCTCCGCCGCTATTGGTCTTCATGTACGCGAGCGCCGCGGCAAAGCCCCCCATCTTGTAGGTGCCCGCGGCACTGTACATGCGGTTCGTCGCGAACCCGCCTGCCTGGTTGCTGAAGCCATACATGGCTTCGCCAGTAAAGCCGCTAACAGTCGGCGACACATACTTGACCGAGTTCTGGATACGATAATCCCAGTCGGAGTTATCGTTGTCGAATGGGTGTGCCGCGAGATCGCCAATGGTGTTGCCCGCAGCGGTGAACCCGCTCCACATGTCGACGGTGGGATCGTACTGGCGACCCATGGTGAACGTACCATACTGAGCCGACGACAAGCCAACGTAAGCTTGACGGCCGAACTCAAGACCGCCTTGACCTAGTTGCCCGTTGTTCGTATTGAAGCCATTCTCCAGGAGAAAGATTCCCTTCAACCCATTGCCCAGGTCCTCACTGCCTTTCAGGCCCCAACGGCTGCCCACGGTGTCACCGCTGACCATTTCATAACCGCGATGGCCTTGACCGTTGCTTGTAAAGTCAAACCCCTCGTCAATCAAGCCATAGAGCGTGACGCTGCTTTGCGCGTGCGCGACGGTGCTCAGGAAAATTGCCGGAATCGCGGCGGCTAGCAAGGTTTTCTTCATGTTTTCCAATCCCAATGTATAGATTCAGATGCGTGTGTGTCGCTTGATGTCGTTTGATGTCGTTTCCTGCCGCGCGAACTTGCCGACGAAATTAAGACTTCATGAAAGCGCCCACGGAGGTTAATGAGCCGTTATTCATAGCTGCGGCGACTAACTGAAATTCAGACTTTCAGGTGACGGAAGAACGCGTGCTAAAGACCGTTGCGGCTTGCTGGCAAGGCAAAGGCGCAACGCTTGAGGATTTAGGAGGAGAGGGACAAGAACGATGCCTGTCGTGAATCCGATACAGCCAACTTCCAAAGAATATGAATTGATGTATCGGGACTTTGCCCCGGCACAGCGCAGAAGCCGCATACGCGCCGCCAAAAAAAGGGGCGTGAAGATGCGGCTTCCCGACATGCAGGGCGTGACGTATGAAATGTGGTTTGTAAGGGAAGCGAGCCTTCATGCAAGCGGCGTGTTAACGCCACGCCATTCGCCGGCCCCTGTACTTCTGAACACAGTGTGCTGTTGCTGGTTCGTTCAAGGCATGCTCGATAACAGCTGACCCTGACCGCTGGCCCAAGCTTGCGTCGCAGCCTCTGTGCTTACCCGGTGCTTACCTTAGCGAACCTTAAATTACTCTTCATGTTACAGCAGACTTTCCGTTGCAATCAGTTCGCTATCCTGAATCTCGTCACCTGTCGCTAAACAAAACCAGTCGGGTGCGGGCGACTATTCAACACCGCTAACTTTACGGAGAACACCCATGAAACGCCTTTCTGCTGCATTGATTACGTTTTCACTCGCCCTTACCAGCGCATCAGCCCTGGCTGCCCCAAGTCTCACGCAGGCCGAGTGTCACGACTACCCGTTCACGCCGCTCAAGCACACCGTCACGCATAAACAACTGATGCAGGAGTTAAGCGAACTAGAAGCGGTCGGGTATCAGCCGACTTCCGATGACAACGAATATCCGGACAATCTGCAAACCGCCGAAGCCAAGCTGCACCAGGAATTTCGTCACGACTGCATGCCGGCGCAGGTCGCAGGCGACCCGGCCAGTCCGTCCGCAAACTAAGTCCTGAGCATTGCCGTGCATGACCGTGGCCGTGGCCGAAGCGTCGACGAAGCAAGCCGCCAATTCGACATGGCATGCCAAGTAATGGTTCACAAAATTTTCGATGCGCCCTTAGAGGTTTTGCCCTAAGCACATTTCGGTAAATATCTTTTCATGAAGCAGATGACGGACCGTTAAGGGTCACCGCGTAGTCTCAACACCGTCAACACCGTCAACACCGTCGCGACGCCATTTGCGGACAGCGGCGCTCAATTCATAGGTTCCCCAGGAGTAGCGACATGAAAAATTTTTTTTTCGCAGCAAGCCTTCTCTCATGCGTCGTGTGTTCTTCAGCATTTGCCCAGTCACCGGCGAAACCCGCTCAAGACCAATCATGGAAGCCGCCTGTTTCCACGCTCACCCGCGCGCAGGTTGAGCGCTCGCTCGTTCGCGCCGAAAAAGATGGTCAGCTTAATTATCTCGATACAGTGGTTTTTCGCGGTGGCCATTAAGGTCAGGTAGCTTTCTGATGCCTGTCCGTCAATTTCATTCGCCGATCCCCTCGAGTCGGTTGTGGCATCATTTACCCTCTGGAAGTGCAGATGGTGCCCGGTTTTCTGCCGGTGCCGACTTGGGATTGGGAACAATGACGACGCGAGTGCTTACGGTAGAGGACGATCCGCTAGCAGCGAATGAGATCGTGGAAAATCTTGAAAAATGCGGGTTCGAGGTGGACTGGGTAGATAACGGACCCGACGGTCTCGCCCGGGCGATGAGCGGCGAGTATGACGTGATCATGCTCGACCGCATGCTCCCGGGACTCGACGGCCTGACTATCCTCACCACCTTGAGAACGGTTGGCGTACAGGCGCCGGTGTTGATGCTAAGTGCGCTTGGCGACGTAGACGAACGCATTCGCGGCCTGCGTGCAGGCGGTGACGATTACCTGACCAAGCCGTTTAATTCAGACGAACTCACCGCACGTCTCGAAGTATTGTTGCGACGCCGGCGCGAGACGCCCGCACGCAATGAAACAACGCTGAACGCAGGACCGCTTCTCATCGACCTGATCTCGCGCAAGGTGACACGCGACGGCATTGAAGTGTCGCTGCTGCTAACCGAGTACCGGATCCTGGAGTTCATGATGCGGCACGCCGGCCAAACCATCACGCGCACCATGCTGTTCGAAGCAGTGTGGGGTTATCACTTCGATCCCGGCACGAACCTGATCGACGTTCACATGGGACGCTTGCGCAAGAAGATCGATCCCCCCGGTGCTACAGCAACGATTCAGACCGTGCGTGGTTCGGGCTACATCCTGACGTGATCCATCTCCTATAAGAACACCTTGGCTGACTCAACGAATCGAACGCATCCCGTAGAATTGGGGCGCCGCTGGCATAACACGACCTTCAGGTGGCTTTCGGTCTACGCCGTGATCTTCGCGCTGTCGGTCATGGTGCTGATCGGATTTATCGGCTGGTCTGCAACCACGCGCATGGAGTTCGACGCGGACTCGGTGCTGCATTGGCAGCTCTTCTACTTCGGGTCCATCGATGACCCGGAACTTCCGGCGACCATTCATCGGCGCACGGAAGGCGAACACCTGAATACAAACTACTTCGGGCTGTTCGCCGCCGACGGCACGCATCTCGCCGGTGATATCCGCGTGTTGCCGTCAGACCTGCCGCTCGACCGTCAAGGTCATACGCTCAACAGCAGCCTGACCCTCGCCAACCAGGCAAAGTCGCCGGTTGTGCGGGCCATGGGCATACGGCGGCAGAGCGGCGAACAGATCGTGGTGGCCCGCGACCTCACGCAAGTGCTGCACGTTCGCGAGACGATGATCAATGCGTTGGTTGGTGGGGGTTTGTTATGTTTGCTGGTGAGCATAGCCAGTGGCTTGTTGCTCAACCTTCGGCAGATGCGGCGTGTCCGTGATATTCGCAACGTAACCTTGCGGATCGCCGAGGGTGACCTGAACCGGCGTTTGCCGATCGGCGGACGAGACGAGCTGGACATGCTCGCCCATCTGGTGAATCACATGCTCGAGGAAATTGAACGGCTGATGACGGAGGTCAAGAGCGCATGCGACGGAATAGCGCATGACTTGCGTACTCCCGCCGCGCATATTCGCACCTTGCTCGCCAATGTGGCTGAACGCATGCATGTGATCCAGGACGACGGCGTCGCTCAAATGCTCGACCGTGCGCGCGTTGAAGCCGACATGCTGCTCGATCGTTTCGGTGCGATGCTCCGCATTTCGGAGATTGGCGCATTGAAGCGGCGTGGTGGTTTTTCGTCGGTGGATCTCACTACGCTGGTTAATGAGTTAAGCGAACTGTATGAACCGCTCGCCGAGGACCGGGGAATTAGCTGGGCGGTGGTGGTCGAACAGGTTCCCACGGTGCATGGCGATCGGGCGTTGCTATTCGAAGCATTCAGTAACTTGCTCGACAACGCGATCAAGTTCGCGCCTGACAACGGGGCCGTGCGTATTGAACTGACGGATCATCCGCAGGGTGCGGTACTGGTCATTTCGGACAATGGTCCAGGTATTCCGGAGCGCGAGCGGGAAGCGGTATTGCAGCGCTTCTACAGAGCCGATCAGACGCGTCATCTGGCAGGCTCGGGACTTGGTCTCAGCATTGTGTCGGCCGTGATGCGGCTGCACGATTTCGCGCTTCGTGCTGGCGCGAATGGTACCGGTACCACCCCCGGCACGACCATGACGGTCGAATGCTGGCCCCACGCGCTCGAATGATGCGCATGGTGATCGTCGAGTTTCCCTGATTAACTGATTAACGAGTAAGAGCCACCCCTATGCGAGTTCTACTCATTTCCACCGTCTGCGCTGAAGGCGCTTATCTGCATAAGGCTCTACGTGAAAGCGCGCACAGCCTGCAAATGACCGACGACTTGCGCGACGGGCTTCATCTTGCATCGCACGATACCTTTGACGCGGTCCTGATCGTGGCGGTCGATACTGAATCCATTTGCAACCTGGCTACGCTCTTGTCCGATTTCGCGGGTTTGCCGGGTTCGCCCGCGATCCTGGTCGTCCTTGGTCGCGCGACGCCTGTAGAAAGAGCGCGCATGCTGCGCGCTGGTGCGGACGCGTGCTTCGTGCAGCCGTATTCGTTTATCGAAATGCAGGAGCGGATGCTGGCGTTGTATCGATCGTCGGCGCAGGGCTCGGGCGACTCCACGCTCGACCTTTCATTGAGGCTGGATCCGCTTACGCGGGAGCTGGTGGAAGGAGACAAGCGCTTCCCCCTGACCAAGCGCGAGTTCCTGTTGATTGAGTCGCTGCTGCGCCAGCCCGATGCCCCCGTCGCGCGCGACCAGTTGATCCGGTATGCGTGGCCTGACAAGGACGTCGTGGACCCGTCGAGCGTGAATCTGGTTGTCTCACGGCTGCGCCGCAAGCTTGAGTTGCATACCTTCGGTGCGCGTCTTGAAACCGTCAGCCGCTTCGGTTATCAGATCAACACGACATAACGGTCGCCTGTTCGTGCCTTTTCCGTTTCTCGATCAAACGTTTGAAAGTGCGTAAAAATTCGCAAGCGCGATACTCCCGTGCAGGCAGCACGCGCATCACGCTACACATCACGTACGCATGGTTGGGGCGAGATCAGGAACCGAAGAAAGGCTGGCAGTAATCCACCGGCCCCACACACGCATTAGGATCGGTCGACGCGCCTTGCATCGACGCGCAACCGGCGAGGGAAAGGCCCAACGCCAGTGCGCACAGTGGCAATCGCAGGGCGGAGAGTATGCGTCTTAACCGGCTCATGGCATCACCTTGGCGAAAACGCCTGTCACTCGAATCTATGGTTGAACGTAAGCATTGCGGCGAATCAGGATGTGCGCCGGGAGTGCATGACCGAAGGCGTAAAGCCGCGGCGGCGGCACGGGGAACGGTTATCGCGCCCCCGCTCATTGCATCCGTCACGGCCGGCGGCGATTGACGCTTCATGCCTAGTGATGCCAGTACAACGTGCGGTTCAGGTAGTCGAGTTGGCCATCCTGTTCGGACTTCACGAGTTCCTGATAAACCTCGGCGCGTGTTTTAGGCGCAATGGTTTCTCCATCGGGGGGTACCCATTGACCTGTCTGGGCAAGGGTGGTGGGAGCGGCTACCTGAACAGGCGCCTGAGCCGGGGCCGTGCTCTGTGCAAAGGCTGAGCCAGTGGTGGCCAGGCCGGTGCAGGCAAAGGTGAGGGCGATCATCATGGTTTTCATGGTGCTTTCCTAAAAGTCCGTTTAATGAGTGACCGGGCTTCGATGCAGAGCTGCGATCGTTGTCCGGTGAATGCAGATTAACGAGTCGGCCCTGTCGGGAAAGACGCTCAAATGTGAAGAGTTGTTTATGTAGAGCGGTTTATGAACCGTAAAAACTTCGGCTAAATAACATCGGATAACTAAATTAAATATTTTGTGTCTGCTTTATAAATTATTCTTCATGAAGTAGCGCAATTCCGACACGTCCACGTCATGCCCGCCGCCTAAATTTGCCCCGGTCCGCATGGCGAGTCGGGCGGCTGCACTTCGCCATCCTGTCTCCACCGTGCCGGGGAGCGGAACAGCAGCCGCATCATCCTGGAATTGCACACATGAACAAAGCGTTGATCGCCTCCTTGAGCCTGATCGCGGCTGCGGTCTCTCAAGCCGCGAACGCACAAAGCAGCGTTACCCTGTACGGCACACTTGATACGGGTATCGACTATATTTCCAACCAGAAAGCCGCAACGGGCGGCAATGCCGCGTGGGGCTTGCAAAGCGGCAACGTGAGCACGAATCGATGGGGACTGAAGGGCACGGAAGATCTTGGCGGCGGTCTCGCGGCGGTGTTCGACCTCGAGAACGGTTTTAACATCGACAACGGCAAGCTCTCGAACGGCGGCGACGAGTTTGGCCGTCAGGCATGGGTCGGTATTTCAAGCTCCGCTTACGGAACTGTTACGCTGGGCCGTCAGTACGACTCCATGGTGGACTTCGTGGCGCCGTTGTCGGCAACCGGCTCGGGCTTCGGCGGCAACATAGCCGATCACCCGTTCGACAATGACAACCTGAACAACGACTTCCGCATGAACAATGCGGTGAAGTTTCGCAGCGTGAACTACGGCGGGCTCGTGTTTGGCGGTGCGTACGCCTTCAGCAATTCATCGAATGGCTTCAGCAACAACAACGCCTATACGGCGGGCGCGTCGTATAACAACGGTCCCTTGAGTCTTGCTGCAGCGTACTTCCAGGCTAACAATCCGGGCGGGGTCACGCCCCCGGCCAACACGGGTGGCGCGCTCTCAAGCGGCGACGGTAATGCGACGCTGGTCGGCGGCCGCCAGCGCATCATGGGCGCCGGTGCACGTTACGTCATTGGTCCCGCGACCATCGGCGCCGTGTTCACGCGCACGACGCTCGACGACCCGAGCGAGATCTCGCAGGGCGGCGCTTACACGGCGCTTTCCGGCAACAAGCTCACGTTTAACAACTATGAACTGAACGCTCGGTACGCCTTGACGCCGGCATTGACCCTGGGCGGCTCGTACACGTTCACCGACGGCAGGTTCGACACCGCCACGTCGAGCCTCTCGCCGAAGTGGAACGCGTTCATGCTGCAAGCGGACTACGCGCTGAGCCGCCGTACCGACGTCTACCTTGAAGGCGTCTACCAGCATGCAACCGGGGCAACGGGCGTGAACGCACTCGGCAATGCGTCGATCTACAATCTGGCCGCATCCTCGAACGGCAAGCAGGCGGTGGTAGCAGCAGGGGTCCGACTGCGCTTCTGATTCTGCCCGTGCGGGGTACGACGTAAAAACGCCGCCGGGGTCATGAACTGCACCCCGGCGGCGTTCTCACTTCTGCGGCTGAAATAAGCTTCAGGCGGGCTTCCCGGTCCATCCCCCACCCAGCGCCAGGATCAGTGAAACGGAGGCCGTCAGCTGCCGCGTACGCAGGTCCAGCGACGAAATTTGCGCGGTCAGTTCAGTCGTCTGCGCCGTCACCACATCCAGATAGCTCACGACACCGTCGCGATACTGCGACGTCGCCAGCGCGAGCGTCTGCTGCGCGGCGCTCAACGCCTGATCCTCATTGACCGATTCATCGCCGAGATGATGCAGCAGCGCCAAGCCGTCCTCGACCTGCTGGAACGCGACGAGCACGGTCTGGCGGTACTTCGCACCATTCTCGGCGAGTTGCGCCCGCGAATTGGCCACGGCTGCGCTGCGCTTGCCGCCATCGAAAATAGTGAAAAGCAACTGCGGTCCCACCGACCAGATTTCGTTGGGTGCCGCCAGCCAGGGCGAGAAGGTATCGCTTTGATATCCGCCGTCCAGGCCGAGTGAAATGTCAGGATAGAACGCGGCCTTCGCCACGCCAATATTTGCGTTCGCCGCGGCCACCTGCCGCTCGGCCGCCGCAACATCGGGCCTGCGTTGCAAGAGTGTTGAAGGCAGCCCGAGCGGAACGTGGGGCAGATAGTTGAACCCGACGTCCGGCGCCAACGAGAACGACGATGCCGGCGTTCCCGTGAGCGTCGCAACGGCATGTTCGAGCAGCGCGCGGCTCGCCTGGGTATCGTCGGCGGCGGCACGGGCGGATGCGAGTTGCGTCTGTGCCCGCGACACGTCCATGCCGGAGGCCAGGCCGCCGTTGTGACGGCTCACGGTCAGCTTCAGCGCACGCTTGTAGGTGTCGATGGTGTCGTTGAGCAGCTTGGCGCGCTGATCGAGGCCGCGCAGTTCGAAATAAGTCGACGCAAGGCTCGCCTGCAGGCTGAGGCGAAGCGACGCGAGATCGTCGGCACTGGCTTCTTCCTGTGAACGGCCCGCGCTTACCTGATTGCGCACCTTGCCCCACAAATCAAGGTCATAGCCTATACCGACATCGACCGTGGCCGAGTTGTAAGCCGTCGGCTGATCCGTGCCGCGCAACGGCCTGTTATCCGATTGCCGTTGCCGCGAGACATCGGATTCAGCACCAATGGTCGGGAACAGTCCGGAACGCGCTTCCTGAAGGTCCGCGCTCGCTTCATCATGCCGGGCAACCGCTGCGGCCACATTCGGATTGGCTGTGGCAATCTTCGCTTCGAGCGCGCTCAATGCCGGATCGCGATACATCGTCCACCAGCCATCACGCGGGATGCGATCGGCGGGATGTGCCGGTTGCCACGGACCGGCTTCCTTGAAGGTGGTGGGGATCGCCGTGGCGGGCACCTTGTAGGTGGGCGCGAATGAACACGCGTTCAGTGCGGCAGCGCAGGCCACCGCTACCAGGAGACGGCGCTTAACCATGCTCATGCTCCGGCTGCCCGGTCGCCGCGGTGGCCACCGCCGTCGCGGCTCTACGTACGAGTTCGCCTTCAGCAAGCGAGTCCGGCGGGTTGTCGATGATCCGGTCGCTTGCCGACAGTCCCGATGCAATCAGGACATGGGTGCCGAGGTCCGTCGCGATCTTCACGTCTTTCAAATGCACGTGGTTGTCTGGATCGATGACCGCAACCTGCATGTTGTTGGTGCGGAAGATCAGCGAGCTGGCTGGCACCAGCAACGCACTGCCTGTGTTCGGCAGTGCGAAGTGAACCTGGGTGTATTCACCGGGCAGCAACAGGCCCGATGAATTGTCCACCGATAACTGCACCAGCAGCGTGCCGGATGCGGGCGTGATGGCGTCATCGGTATCCACGAGTTTCGCGTCGAAGGTCATGCCCGGACGTTCCGGCACGGTCAGCTTGGCAGTGAGCCCTGGTTTGATCGCTGCTGCGTCGCTTTGCGGCACGTTCACATAGAGCCGGAGGCGGCGCGCGTCGGAGACGGCGAACAACTCGGGGCCGGTACCGCCGCCCGCATCGATCAACGCGCCGATGTCGGTTTTGCGCGCGGTCACAATACCGTCGAACGGCGCTGTGATGCGCTTGAATGACTCGAGCGCTTCGAGGCGCGCGACGTTGGCGCGGCTGGCGTCGACAGTCGCCTGCTTCGCGGTCAGGTCGCTGGTCTTTTCATCGGCGTCCTGCTGCGAAACCGAGTCCTGCTTCAGCATCTGCGTCCAGCGTCTTGCGGTGGTCGCCGCGAGGTTTTCGTTCGCGACTGTATTGGCGAGGTCGGCTCGTGCCTGCTGCAGTTGCTGATCTAGATCGGGCGTGTCGATCAGGCCTAGCAGCTGACCCGCCTTCACGTGCGTGCCGATGTCGGCGTACCACGTTTGCAGGTAGCCCGACACGCGGGCATAGATCGGCGCATTGACGAAGGCCGCGAGCTGTCCCGGCAGTTCCAGTGACTGCTCGGCCGCGGGCAACTGGGGCGTGACGGTCGCCACCGTCGGGACCGCTTGCGCGTCAGTCCAGGTCGTCAGGTCACGCTCGGCGTGCGAGCGGCTGATGATGCCGTCGGTCACCACCCCCGCGGCAATCAACGCGACGATCACGCTGACCAACTTCAGATGACGCAAGCGCTTAGGGGGATTGATTTCAATTTCAGTGGACATGCGATTCTCCCGATCCGGAAAGTTGGTGATCCTCTTGAGTCTTGTCGTTGCGATGCACAAGGCTGAATACGACGGGGACGAACAGCAGCGTGGCGATAGTGGCGCACATCAGGCCGCCGATCACCGCACGCCCGAGCGGGGCGTTTTGTTCGCCGCCGTCGCCGAGGCCCAAAGCCATCGGCAACATCCCGATGATCATCGCGAGCGCAGTCATCAGCACCGGGCGAAACCGCGTGAAGCCTGCTTCCATCGCGGCAACTAGTGCGTTGCCGGTAATGGCGAGCCGTTCGCGGGCGAAGGTGACGACCAGAATGGAATTCGCCGTGGCCACCCCCATGCAAAGGATCGCGCCAGTCAGCGCAGGGACGGACAGTGGCGTATGCGTAATGAACAGCATCCACACGATGCCCGCTAGTGCCGCTGGCAAGGCGGTCACGATCACGAACGCATCACTCCACGAATGGAAGTTCACCACGATCAGCAAGTAGATCAGCACGATTGCCGCGACCAGGCCGAGGCCCAGTCCCATGAACGCGCTGTTCATGGTCTGAACCTGGCCACGCACGGTCACTTGCGACCCCTTCGGTACTTCCTTCGTGGTCTGGTGCACGACCGAGTTGATCTGCGCCGCAACGGCGCCGAGATCCCGGCCTTGCGTGGTCGCATAGATATCGAACAGGGGCTGGATGTTGTAGTGCGAGACAACCGCATCACCCACGCCGCGTTTTATCGTAGCGATGCCGCCGAGAATCTGTGCCTCACCGGTTTTGCCGGTGACCATCAGGTTGCCGAGATCGTTGAGCGAGGTCATGCGGTATTCCGGGGTTTGCGCAACCACCGCATACGACACGCCGTTGAGCGGGTTGAGCCAGTAGGTCGGCGCCACCTGGCTCGTGCCCGAGAGATTGGCCACTACCGAGTTGGTTACGTCGCCCTCGGTGATGCCCAGTTCGTTGGCACGTGTCCGGTCAACCGAGACGGTGAACTGCGGATAGGTTGTGGCCTGTTGAATACGCGTGTCGGCAATGCCCGGAATCAGTTGTACCTTGCGCAGTAGTTGCTGCGCATACGCGTAGTTGCCGGCTTGATTCGGACCGGCGACCTGGATATCGATCGGGGCGGGTGAACCGAAGTTAAGAATTTGCGAAATGATGTCGGCCGGCAGGAACGAGAAGGTCACACCCGGATAGGCACGCGGCAGCAGCCTGCGCAATTTCTTGACGTACTCGGCCGTTGGCGCGTGGTCCTCGTTAAGCGAGATGAGGATGTCGCCGTCTGAAGGTCCCATCGTGCCGCTGTTGTTATAGGTTATGTTGATGCCGCTGTTGGGCAGGCCGATGTTGTCGATGACAGCACGCAACTGGTTCGGCGGAATGGTCCGGCGAACGGTGTCCTCGACATGATCGAAGAGGTCTGCGGTCTGCTCGATCCGCAAGCCGACCGGACCCCGCACATGCAACGCGATTTCACCCGAGTCGATGTTCGGAAAGAAGTTTCGCCCAAGATAAGGTGACAATAAAAAGGACGCTGCGACCACCGAGAGGAAGCCGATTATGAAAAGCTTGCGGCTGCTGAGCGCCATCCCCAGCAGGATGCGGTACATGCCGCGAAAGCGCCCGAACAGTGCTTCAAAGCCGCGCTGGAACCGGACCAGCGGATTTTTCGAAGGCGCGTGATGCGTCGTGCCGTGCGGGTCCATGCTCGCGGCAAGCTCACCGGACGCATGACCGCCTGACACGTGCGGCCGCAGCAGGTATTGCGCCATCATCGGCACGAAGGTACGTGAGAGCACAAACGAGGCGATCATGGCGAAGATCACGGCCTCGGCCATGGGCACGAACAGGAAACGTGCAATACCGTCGAGCAGCAGCATGGGTACGAACACAATGCAGATGCACAGCAGTGAGACCAGCGCAGGCGTCACGATCTGTGCGGCGCCGTCGAGGATTGCGTCCCTGACAGGCTTGCCCTGTTCCAGATGCCAGTTGATATTTTCAATGGTGACAGTCGCGTCGTCGACGAGAATACCCACCGCAAGCGCGAGTCCTCCGAGCGTCATGACATTAAGCGTCTCGCCCATCGCCGAAAGCGCTGCAATAGCGGCTAGCACGGCAAGCGGGATGGACGACGCAATGATCAGCGTGGAGCGCCAGCTTCCCAGGAACAACAGGATCATGAGCGAGGTGAGGGCAGCGGCAATGATGCCTTCGCGCGCCACGCCGCTAACCGCACCCTTCACGAATACGGACTGATCGCCCATGGTCTCGAGCTTGAGGCCAGGCGGCAGGGTCTCGCGAATCAGCGGCAGCTTCGCCTTGACGCCCGCGATAATGTCGAGCGTGGAGGCCGAACCGTTTTTCAGAATGCTCATCAGCACGGCGCGGTGGCCGTCGAGACGCACGATATTGCTCTGCGGAGGATTGCCGTCGCGAACGTGTGCTATATCCCGGATATAGATGGTTGCGCCATTGATGGTCTTGACGGGCAGGTTGTTGAGTTCGTCAAGCGCAAGCGGACTGTTGTTCAGCTTGATGTTGTATTGGAAGTCGCCAATCTTCTCGGTCCCCGCCGGCACGATCTGGTTTTGCTGCGCCAACGCGTTCGCGACGTCCGTAGCGGACAGCCGGTCCGCCTGCAATGCGTTCGGATCGAGGTCGATCTGTACCTCTCGCGTCTTGCCGCCATACGGCGTCGGAATCGCCACGCCGGGTACGCTCAGCAGCGCAGGTCGAATGAAGTTGGTAGCGTAGTCGGCGAGCTTCTGCTCATCAAGTGTGTTGCTGGTGAGTGCGATCTGCAGGACCGGAACTGTCGATGCGTTGTAGTTCAGGATTTGAGGTGGCGTGATGCCCGGCGGCATTTGCTTGAGCACCGTCTGCGAGACCGAAGTTACCTGAGCAGTCGCCGTCCGGATGTCGACGGTCGGCTGGAAGAAGATCTTGACGATGCCATAACCGCTGAACGACTGCGACTCAATATGCTCGACGTCGTTGACAGTGGTTCCCAGGGTACGTTCGTAGTACGTGACAATCCGTCCCGACATGTCGTCCGGTTGAAGCCCTGCATAGTTCCAGATGACACTGATGACGGGAATGCGGATATCGGGGAAGATGTCCGTCGGCGTACGGAGTGCCGCGAGCGGGCCGATCAACACGATCAGCATCGCCAGCACGATGAACGTATAGGGCCGAGTCAAAGCTAATCGGACAATTTTCAACATTGAGAACGGCTCCGTGCAGGGCGCGCATGGTTCGCGCTGACATTAGTGACTTGATGGCTTAAAGAAATCGGACTGATTGCCCGATGACAGCGCCGGTGTCAGTCATTCTGGAAGGATCGGGTTAACACCCACGCGCGGGAAAAATGAAACTAGTTTTAGTTTCGGCAAGGAGGAGGGCATGACAAAATTCGAGCGCAGTCACAAGGCGCCAAACACCTTGTGGTTACGCTCGATGTTGAAGGAGTTAGTCCAGCAAATAGCCTGAGCCGCGAATCGTGCGAATCGCTGGGCGGCCACTGGAGTCGTCCACTTTTTTTCTCAGACGCCCCACGTGGACATCGATCAGGTTGGTGCCCGGATCGAAACGGCAGCCCCACACGCCCTCGAAGATCATGGTACGTGTCAGCACCTGGCCAACATGACGCATCATGAATTCGAGTACGCGAAACTCGGTCGGCTGCAGGTCAAGCACGCGACCGTGAAGCGTGGCGCGGCGGCGCACGAGATTGAGCTCAAGACCATGCACGCGCAAGACTGTGTCGTCGGATGCAGGTCCGGCCTTGCGTCGAAGCAAGGCTTCCACTCGGGCGCGCATTTCATCGTGAGAGAAGGGCTTGGTGAGATAGTCGTCGGCACCTGCCCGTAGCCCGCGCACGCGATCATCCACGTGACTCATTGAACTGACGACCAACACAGGCGTGTCTATGCCAACGCCTCGCATGGTCGTCACAATGGTGAGACCATCCAGGTCCGGCAACATGCGATCAAGCGTGACGATGTCGTAACCGCCGCCAATGGCCTTGGCGATACCGTCGCGGCCTGTGCGGGCAACCTGGACCGTATAGCCCGGTGCGGGTAATGCACGCAACACTTCCTGCGCCATCAGTTCGTCGTCTTCTATGGCAAGTACTTTCGGCATTACAACGCGCTCCAGAGTGGGGGATGCACGGAATGCACGTTACGCGGCGGCACGCAGTCCCACCGCGTAATCGGGGGCACGGTACTGACTCACCGAGAAGTCGATGAAATGCCGGACCTTCGCCGCCAGATAGTTGCGGCCCGTGTAGAGAATGGACACCTGGCGCACGCCACCCGCAATCTGAAACTGGCCGAGGATGGGAAGCAAGAGGCCCTTTGCCAGGTCGTCCTTCACGAGCGGTACTGGCAGCAACGCGATCCCCATGTCCGCCAGCGCTGCGGAACGAACCGTTGCACTGCTGGTTGCATGCAGCGCGTTGCCCGTCGCCACGCGATACACGCCGTTCTGGTCCGAGAACTCCCAATTGCGTGCGGAGCCGTCGGAGATCGACAGCAGATGATGGTGCGCGAGCGCCGCAGGATTCACGGGCGTGCCGTGTTGAGAGAGATAACCGGGCGAGGCGACTGCGACCTCCTTGAATGTGGTCAGCTGACGGCATACCAGTGACGAGTTGGGCAGGTTGCGATCGGCGGAAAAACCAACATCGAAGCCGCCTTCTATTAACTCTATTGGCGAGTCATAGGTCGTCACGTCAAAGCCAATGCGCGGATACGCTGCGCGATACGCCGCGAGCAGATTGCTCAAGCCGCATGCGGCGTACGTGGTCGACGCCGCTACGCGTAACGTTCCGCTGAGATCGCGGGTCGAGCGCACGAGGCCCTCTTCAATCGTATCGAGTTGCTGGATGATCGTGCGGCAACCATCCACGTAGGCTTGTCCCGCCTCGGTCAACGAGAGCCGGCGCGTGGAGCGGTTCAGGAGGCGCATGTTCAGGTGCGCTTCCAGCATGCTGATACTACGGGTGACCGCGGCGGCCGACATGCCGAGTTGCTTGGCGGCCAGACTGAAGCTGGTGAGATCGACCACGCGGGTGAACACGCGCATTGCTTGTAGCTGATTCATGACGGGCAGCCTGTATCGATTTGACTGCGAGCATGATCTGCTTCGCGACGTAACAAGGACACGCCTGCTTTATTAAGTCTTTTTTAATTTTGTCGGCTGTTCTTAAGGCAACCATAAATCAACGGCGTGGCGCGTTCGATACACACAAACCCTCAATGATGGAAACACCACAAAACAAGAATATCGCGCCAACCTGGCGCACGTCTGCGCTCGAGCTCATTGCCCAAGCCTTGATTGCGGAAACTGAAAATCTGTCATTCAGTTCGACCACGCTGCCTGGCGCAGCTCGCTCCGTAGACTTCGATGCTCTGAGGTCAGGGCCGCACTCAACGCTGCATGTCCTCCCGCTCGAAGCGTTGTGGGCCTTGCTTAAGCGCAATGTCCAAGTCACGCAGCATTGCAAGCCGCCTCCTGGCCCGGAACCCGTTATCTATGTGGAGAGTTCAAGATGAAGAAAGTTCTGTTGGCTGCAACTGTTTCCGGCCTTTTCGCCGTAGCCGCTCATGCACAAAGCAGCGTCACGCTGTATGGCGTGATTGATGCCGGCGTGGTGTATGCGAACAACTCGCACACGCCGGGAACGGCCTCGTCGGGTCAATCGTGGGGTGTGGGTAGCGGCAACGTCAGCAACACGCTGTGGGGTTTGAAAGGCAGCGAGGACCTGGGGGGCGGCATGCACGCCATCTTCAAGTTGGAAGATGGTTTTAATGTGAACAACGGTGCGTTTGCGCAGTCGAGCGAAATCTTTGGCCGTCAGGCGTATGTGGGTTTGCAATCGAACCAGTACGGTACGGTGACGCTCGGCAAGCAATATGATTCCACGGTTGATTATCTGGCGCCGCTGTCGGAAGCCGGCCAGGGCTTGGGCAACAACCTTGCCGCCCATCCGTTCGACAACGACAATCTGGACAACAGCTTCAGCATCAGCAACTCGGTGAAGTTTGCGAGCATTGATTACGCCGGTTTCAAGTTCGGCGGCTTGTACGGCTTTTCGAACAAGGCGGGCGCGTTCGCGGACAATCGTGCTTATAGCGCAGGCGCGTCTTACTCCAATGGCCCGTTGAGTATCGCTGCGTCGTATTTGCAGATCAACAATCCCGGCCAGGGCGATAACGCGAATGGTGCGGTGTCAGGAGCGAACAACACATCAACCTTCGTTGCTGCGCGTCAACGCACGTTCGGCGGTGGTGTTAACTACGCTTTCGGCCCGGCCACGGTCGGCTTCGTGTACACCCACACGAAGCTTGACGGCCTCGATGCGATCAACATGAACGACGGTTATACGGCCTTGTCGGGCAATAGCCTGCGTCTGGACAACTATGAAGTGAATACGCGTTACGCGCTGACACCGGCCATGAGTCTCCAAGGCGCTTACACGTTCACCAACGGCTCGTTCAACACGGCGGCCGGCGATGCCAAGCCGAAATATCACCAGTTCTCGCTGCTTGCTGACTATGACCTGAGCAAACGCACGGACGTGTACGCGGAAGGTGTGTTTCAGCACGCATCCGGTGGCGATGGCACGGTGCTGGGCGATGCGGCGATCAACGGCCTGAGCCCGTCTTCCACGAACAAGCAAGTGGCTGTGACGGTTGGCATGCGTCACCGGTTCTAAGTTGCACGGTTTAAGTCAGGAATGGTCGACGCCGCGTGGTTTCATGTGGCGTCGACCTTTTCTTATGGATGGAAATGCGACGTGAATAGAAACACCTTAAGGCCAGACGACAATAAAATCGGCTAGCCTCAGGGTTTTTTCTAGCAATGCCGCTAGCGTTGCATCCGCGCGCGCCCGACAAACCTGCCGGCTGCACGCATCGTCAACTCGGTATCTGGCTCACCTCGAATGTCTGTGGCACAGGCTTGACGATAGCGTCCTGCAGGCGTTCGAGACTGGATTGAGGAATCGCGAACCCGGCCCAACCCAGCCCGGTATGACGCAATAGTAAAACGACCCCGTCGAACAGCGGGTTCTTGTCGAGATACCAGCACGGATCAATTTCGATCACATAGTTATGCGTGCGCGACGGTTCTTGCGGTAAGGCCGGCGACAGCCCCGAACGAATGTGACCGAGACGTTCGATCAGCAAGTCGATATCCTTGACATCGAGGATTGCCGCGTTCGAGCCAATATCGAAGCGTACCGCCTGCCGCCCGGAATCGTGGACTGCCTCGACTAGTAATGTTTGATACATCGCGAAACTCCCAATGTGTAATCGGTCCATTCATTATGGAATTCCGGAAGTCGTGAAGTCTGAAACAATGCTATCGAAGCATGAAATTTTATTTATGTTTGATCGGGTCGTGGGCATTCCGGCGGTGGCTGCGGGTCATCTGCCGGGCATCGAATAGATGAGCGGTCTGTTGATATGTCGAGCAATGCGAAGTAATTGACGATGAAGATCCAGAAGCCGGGTTCATATGTTTAGGATGATCTCAATCTCCGCAACAGCTGTCGCTGTTCCGTTTTCCTCCGACATTTGTCGCCCGAGTGTGGAAGCCCGCTGCCTGGTCTCCGCACCCTGCGCGAATCTGATCGCCTGTTCAAGCTTCTCGCGGTCCAGCTTGCGCGTCGATACCGCGTCGTCTGCTACGCCCAAGCGGTTCAGTTGATGAGCCCAAAAGAACTGGTCTCCTGCAAAAGGCAACACCACCGATGGCACCCCTGCGCGGCACGCCGAGTGGGTCGTGCCGCTACCACCGTGATGTATCACCAGCGACGTACGTGGGAACAGCCATTGATGAGGTGTTTCTTCGATGATGAAGAAGTTATCGGGCAACGCCATGTCAGGGGTGCCCGACCAGCCCGGATACAGCAGCACCCGGAGCCCTTCCGATGCGGTTATGAAAACATCAAGCAGGGCTTTCTGGTCGAATCCGACCATGCTGCCGAACCCCAGATAAACGGGCGGTTCACCCGCATCCAGAAAGGCTTGAAGAGCAGCAGGCGGCAGCCAGGAATCTGCAGGAGCCAGCCATTGCCCGCATAGTCTGGTGTGCGCAGGCCAGTCCCGCGGTTCAGGCACCAGAGCAGGGGAGACGCCGTACAGCATGGGATGCGTGGTCCATGGCTTCCGGCGTGGCGGCAGTCCTAGCACCGTCCGTCTTGCCTGATTGGTCGCTTTGCGGAAAGCGTGCCATAGCAGCCTGTTCAATGCCTGATGGCTTGCCCGATTCAACGCTGCCGGGATCCAGCGAGCAGGAAGGAACGGCGAGGCAAACGCATGGGTCGGAGAGATGGGTATGAGGCCCGCGCCAATAACGCTTATGCCAAGATGCTCGCCTACTGATAAGCCCACGAACGCGGCTAGCCCGGAAACAATAAGACCATCGCAACCTATAGCCGCTTGGGCGATCTGTTGCATCCAGCTGTGCGCATTGGCGTTTGCGATCCGCGCCAAACCCGTCACGGTAGCGTTGACACCCTTGCCGCTGGACACCAGGGCAACCAGCTCGGCTCTGATGTTTCCGCTCAACGCCGCATGAGGAACCCCAGGGCGCCGGCGCTCCCCAGGGTCGTTCCATCGGCGAGCAAAGTGACTTCGTGTCCCGCATCCATCAACGCGCGGCACAGCACAGCGAGGGGTCTTGTGTCGCCCTCGGTGCCGTAGGTCAATGCCAGGAGTTTCATCTAGATCCCTCTTATTGTGTCAGCTCGGCTTTGACCACGCTCGCCGGGTCCGCGCGATCGGTCGTCAGCCCAAGCGCTTGCCGTTCGAACAACCGCCGGTACAAGCCGTTGTGAAGCTGGATCAGCTTCTCGTGGCTGCCTTCCTCCGCAATCCTGCCCTTGTCGAGCACCAGCAGCCGGTCCAGCGCACGCACCGTTGAAAGCCGGTGAGCAACCACCAGGGTCGTGCGGCCGATCATCAACCGCTCCATTGCCTGCTGGATCAGCACTTCGCTTTCGCTGTCGAGGCTCGACGTTGCTTCGTCGAGGATCAGGATGGGCGCATCGGCGAGGAACGCGCGAGCGATGGCCACGCGCTGGCGTTCGCCACCCGACAACTTGATGCCGCGCTCACCCACTAGCGTTTCATAACCCTGGGGCAGCGCCGCGATGAAATCGTGGGCGCTGGCCTGCCTCGCGGCCCGCTCGATTTCCGCGCGGGTTGCGCCCGGCCGGGCGTACGCAATGTTCTCCGCTAGTGAGCGATGGAACAGCACCGGCTCTTGCTGAACGATCGCAATCTGACCACGCAGCGACGCCTGGCTGACATCGGCAATGTTCTGCCCGTCGATCATGATTCTGCCACCCGAGATGTCGTACAGCCGCTGGATCAGCTTGATCAACGTCGTCTTGCCGGACCCGGAGTGCCCGATCAACCCTACGCGCTCTCCCGGCGCAATGCGCGCCGAGAAATCGTGATAAAGCGGCTTCGCGTGGCCGTCGTAGCTAAAAGTCACATGCTCGAAGCGGATCTCGCCTTCACGGATCGCGATAGGGCCCGCGTCCGGTTTGTCTTCCACTCCCAGAGGCTGACCTTCAAGCGACACCAGCTCTTCCATGTCGTTGACCGAGCGCTGCAGATTGCGCACGTGCATCCCGACTTCGCGCAGATAACCCTGCAACATGAAGAACATGGTCAGCGTGAACGTGATGTCACCGACGCTGGCCTTGTCGGCTTCCCACAGCAACAGCGCGGCACCCAGGATTGCCGCCTGCATGGCCACCAGCATGCCGCCCTGCACGCCGCCGTTGATCGTGCCGCGTGCCCACGTGCGCCGCGTCCGGTGACGCCACTTGCCGATCACGCGGGCAAGCCGCGCTTCCTCACGCGTTTCCGCACCGAAGGCCTTGACCACGGTGTTGCAGCTCACCGCATCTGCCAGCGCACCGCCCATGCGGGTATCCCAGGCGTTGCCCAGGCGGGCTGCGGGCGCCACGAAGCCGAGCGACAGGGCGACCGTCACCGCAATATAGAGCAGCGACCCGACGCCCACGACGACGCCCATGACGGCCCAGTGCATGCCGAGCAGCACGGTTGCGCCGACCAGCATGACCAGCGACGGGAGAAGGGCGATGAGCAACGTGTCGTTGAGCAGGTCGAGCGCCCACATGCCGCGCGTGATCTTGCGCACGGTCGAACCGGCGAAGCTGTTGCCGTGCCAGTCAGCGGAAAACCGTTGCACGCGATGAAACGCGTTGGCGGCAATTTCGCTCATCATCTTGAGTGTCAACACGATGATGTTCATGAACACAAGCTGACGCAGCAGCGTGCCGGCCAGCCCGAGGCAGGCCAGGATGCTGAACGCGGTTGTGGCCGCGTGCCATGCCAGCTCCTTGCCGGCCGCGCCGGCGGCGAGTGCATCCACGAGCCGGCCTGCGTAGAGCGGCGTAAGGACGTCGGCGAGTGCCGACAGCAAGGCGAGCACAACAATGGCTACGATGCGCCACGGTTGTTTGCCCCAGTGAACCACAGTGAAACCGAGAACGTCTTTGAACGCCCGTCCGCCGAAGTCGAGTTTTTTTGTGTAAGCCATTTGCCACAGCCCGAGGCGCCAAGCGCAACAGGGCTATTCCGGTCGAGAGAAAATGAGAGCGACAGCCAGAGCACGCCTGCAAGAGCGGGCGAACTGTAACGGACTGTCTGGAAATGGCGCGGGCTGCAGTGCCCGCGCTGACGGCGACCTAAACTGGCCGGCGCATCAGGCAAGGGACGGCGCAATTGAATGTGAGCATCTTTTCGCCTCCCTTTGAGAAATGAAACTTGAGTGATGTGGGACCTGACGTGGGACCGGGCGGTCATCCACGACTGAATATTATCAGGCGCTTATGGCGCTTGCCAACCCCTTTCGGCCACGCACATGTTGTCGAACCGATACAGCGCGAGCGAGCGCACCATGGCCGCTGCAAGATTGACCCCGATGCAGAATGTCCCTGCGCTGCAGGGACATTCATGCAAGGAGCGGACGCGCACCGAGCCTTCGGCTCAGGCGAAGCCGTCGAAAACATCGTTTAACTGCTTGCCGGATGCGGCGCCGGCGAGGCCATCGAACGACCCCGCTTTCATTTGTTCGGCGGCCGTCAGCATGGCCTGCCACGCAACCCGTGCCAACCCTCCACCAACACTGATTCGACGCACGCCAAGGTCAGTCAGTTCGGCGACGCCCAGGCCGGGCCGCATCATGAGTACGTTGAGCGGCTTGGGCGCCACGGCGCGCACCATGACTGCTATATCGGCCTTGTCGACCACACCCGGTGCGTATAAACAGTCGGCACCTTCGGCCGCAAAGGCCACGAGTTTGTCGATGGACTGGCTGAGCGCGCCCGGATCACTGAGCAGGATTTCGGTGCGCGCAACCAGGATGACGTCGTCGCCAGACCGGTCGATCGCCGCACGGGCCGCACGTACGCGCTCGACTGCAAGCGCGGTCTCGTAGAGTCCGAACGGGGCTTCCACGTCGCGGTCTTCAATCGACAAGCCCGCCACGCCCGTCTGGATCGCGAGGCTGACATTGGCCGCGAGCGTGGCCGGGTCGGAAGCGAACCCGGACTCGAAATCGGCGTTGACCGGCAGGTCCACAGCCTCGCAGAGGGCACCCAGATGTTGCAGGACGTCGGAACAGTTCATCGCGTAGTCGGGCCGTCCTGTGGACCAGGCGAAGCCTGAACTGGTCGATGCCAGCGCGGCGAAACCGAGATGCTGCAGCATGCGCGCGCTGCCGGCATCCCACGGGTTGGGCAACACAAAACAACCTTGCTGGTGAAGCGCGCGAAAGGCAGCGCGTTTTTCGGCGACAGTACGGGTCATCGGAACCTCATCGTGTGTGGACGAATAAATTGGGGTTGCAAGGACACGAGTCCGCAAAAGTAGGCTTGGGTGCGGGAAACCTCGTGATTCATCTGCTGCGGACCGCGTTGGTATGGTCATACGGCACGGTCATGTGTGATCCCAAACGAACCGCGCTTTAAATTCCCACTCCCGCAGCTTCCATCCCCGCAATGCTCTGCTGGGTCAGCACCGCTTCGCCCGCTACCGCGCGAGCAATCAGTGCGTCGGGCTGCGCGACTGGAATTCCCTGCGCCTGGTACCAGGCATTGTCGTAGTAGGTGTTGCCATAACGTTCACCGCTCGCACAGCAGGCTGACGATGGAACCCTGTTTGCCCGCCTGCTTCATGCGCTCGGCCAGATACAGGACACCGACGAAATTGGTCCCTGTCGAGCCGCCAACACGACGCCCAAAGCGCCCCGCCAGATAGCGCATTGCAGCAAAGGACAACGCGTCGGGCACCTTGAGCATGGCATCGATACATGTCGGAATAAAGGAGCGCTCAACCCGCGGACGGCCGATGCCTTCAATCTTCGACCCGGCATCGAGTGTCAGGCTGCTGTCGGGCGTGCCCGCCAACGTGCTTTTAAAGTAATCGAAAAATACCGAATTCTCGGGGTCGGCGCAAAGAATGCGCGTGGTATGCCGCCGGTACGCGACGTAGCGGCCCAACGTGGCAGTCGTGCCGCCGGTGCCGCCGCTGGACACGAGCCACGTCGGCACCGGGTATTCCTCGTCGTCCATCTGCTTGAAGATCGACTCGGCGATATTGTTATTGGCCCGCCAGTCGGTCGCACGTTCGGCATAGGTGAACTGGTCCATGAAATGACCGCCGGTTTCCGCCGCGAGCCGATGCGATTCCGCGTAAATGTCCGCGGGGTTCGCCACCAGATGGCAGCGCCCGCCGTAGAACTCGATCGCCTCGATTTTCATCCGGGACGTGCCCGCCGGAATCACCGCGACAAACGGCAGGCCGAGCAGTCTTGCGAAATACGCTTCGGAAATGGCCGTTGAACCGCTCGACGCTTCAACAATCGTGCTGTGCTCGCGCAGCCAGCCATTGCAAAGCGCATAGAGAAACAGGGATCGCGCCAGACGATGTTTCAGGCTGCCGGTCGGATGGCTCGATTCATCCTTGAAATAGAAACGGATGTCCGGATAGCCGGGCAGGTCGAGTGGAATCAGATGGGTATCAGCGGAGCGGTTGAAGTCCGCTTCAATCTTGCGAATGGCTTCACGGGTCCAGTCGGAACGCGGCATGGAAATCCCCACCCAGTGACGGCTAACAGCGGATCGTCGCGCGAATCCGGCTCAGGCGCGCGGGCTATTGCACCGTGCTCGGGGCATGCGTTGTGCGTAACGCCCGGTTTGCCTCGGCTCGATATGAGGCCATCGTACACGAGAGCGGCAGGCCGGTTTTCAGAATCGCTACTGACTGGTTTTTCGGTGTGCTCTCGGTAGGGTGAGAGGATCCGCAGCATTCCGATTGAGCGGAAACATGGGATGAATGACCCATTCGATTCGCCCGTTATTGACGATGACCGTGAGACCTTTTAGCAGTGTGATGCCTGCTGCCACGAAGGTTGGCAGGGACGGTTTTCGTGTGAAGCGCAGGTGTTGATCCGACAACAACATCAACTTCAGATAACGATGGCCGATCGTTTCTTGCCGATCGACCACATAGTGCGTCGACACCCCCGCCGGAATCTTTGGAGCGGGGGCGCCGCACCGGCAGCCGCCGAATTCGCTACTCGCTCGTTGACAAGGCGTTCGGGAGTGGCAGTCTTGTCCCACGCATGGACAGTGCGCTCAGGAGCAGTACAGCGCCCATCAGCATCACCAGATATACCCCAACCATCGGCCAGTCCAAGTCTGTCATGTTCCTTCTCCCCGTCGCAGCGCAGAACGTTTCCGCCTCGTTATTCACAATTACGGCACGCCGGCAGAAATCTTGACAAGGCCGCTTGGGGGAAGGGTATTTCACGACCGTCACGACGATTCGTATGAGGATCGGTGTGCGCGAATGGCGGCTGGCTTGCAACGGACATTTATCCTGGGCCGTGCACGAACCGCCAATGCGTGTTCAGCAGCTTCCTCCGGGGACACTCAATCCCGAGTTCGGATGGGATACGCCGGCGAACTGACGCATGAGAATACTTCACGACATGTAGGATGACGAAACGTTATGGTGGCCAAATCGCTCCTGCGTGACTAGAAGCAGACTGGCGCGTTTACATCTTCAGGCTGCGATGCGAACGCTGAACGCCTCGATATCGAATTTGGGTGCGATCGTAGAGACGCGCGTCACCCGGCTAGCGCAAAGAATGCGATGATCGTGGAACAGGCCTGATCGAACCGCTCTCACAAGGCGCGTCTCTTTCCTTCGAATAACGCCCTGATATCAATCGCATAATTGCTGCAACTCCACATTCCATTAATTGGAATTGTGAAATCGCAATATTTCCATTGAGTGGATGGTCCACAATTCGCATACTGTCCTGCGAAGGGGGCGCTCGGGTCTCCCGGGTGTTCGACTGCAGATCAGGTTCGGAAACGAAACTCTGTAGTCAGCACGTCATTCGCGGCAGTCATTGTGCAATCGCACAGCCGGGCGATATCGATACAAGTCAGATCGAGCCTTGGCGCAGTTTCAGATGTCGTCAAGTCGAGAACGCCTTTTACCAAGCTTGTTGCCTTTCGTTCCAGCCGTTATGACGCGGGGTAACAGGATTGCACGGACGGCGCCCCCTGCATCGACGAACGCACCTCGAATCAACGAACTATTTCAAGGATCACACCATGTACAAGACCTATGGCTACGCCGCGCATTCCGCCAAGGAGCCGTTTGCTCCCTTCGCCTTCGATCGCCGGGATACCGGTCCGCACGATGTCCGCATCGAGATCCTGTATTGCGGCGTGTGTCATTCGGACCTGCACACCGCGCGCGGCGAATGGGCGGGTACGGTGTACCCGAACGTGCCAGGACACGAAATTGTCGGCCGGGTGACTGAAGTCGGCTCTGAAGTCACGAAGTTCAAGGTCGGCACGCTGGCGGGTGTCGGCTGCATGGTCGATTCGTGCCGGACGTGCCCTTCGTGCCAGGAAGGCCTCGAGCAGTATTGCGAAGGCAGTGGTTTTGTCGGCACTTACAATGCGCCAGACAAGCACACGGGTGGCGTGACCTACGGCGGTTATTCGAAGTCGATCGTCGTGGACGAAGCCTTCACGCTGCGTGTTCCCGAGAACCTTGAACTCGCAGCCGTGGCGCCATTGCTGTGCGCGGGGATCACCACTTACTCGCCGCTGCGCCACTGGAATGTCCAGGCCGGGCAGAAGGTCGGCATCGTCGGCCTGGGCGGGCTCGGTCATATGGGCGTGAAGCTCGCGGCTGCATTCGGCGCGCACGTGGTGCTGTTCACCACGTCCGCTAGCAAGATTGAAGATGCGAAGCGGCTGGGCGCGCACGAGGTCGTTATTTCGAAAGATCCGGAGCAGATGGCGAAACACGTCAACTCGTTCGATTTCATCCTCAACACCGTTGCTGCCTCGCACGACCTCGATCAGTTCACCGCGCTGCTCAAGCGCGACGGAACGATGACGCTCGTTGGCGTGCCGGAGCATGCGCATCCGTCGCCGTCTGTCGGCAACCTGATTTTCAAGCGCCGTACGCTGGCTGGTTCGCTGATTGGCGGCATTGCGGAAACGCAGGAAATGCTCGATTTTTGCGGCAAGCATGGCATCACGTCGGACATTGAGATGATCCGCATGGACGAGATCGACAAGGCCTACGAGCGCATGGTTAAAAGCGATGTGAAATATCGCTTCGTGATCGATATGGCGTCGTTGAAAGAAGAGGCCTGAGCACGGTCGAGCTGAGTTTGGGCCGAAACCAGCGGTTCTCAATCCACCTGTTTCGGCCGCGTCCTCACTTCTTATCCTCAGAAATGAGGACGCGCAGCGCATGTTAATCAGTTAAGTTGTCACCAAGAGCCGGGGGGGCTTCACAGGTCTACACCGAACTCCGATGGCTAAGCGAACGTGCCAAAGAATGCCCGCGCGTTCCGCCATACGAAACTGAGAGACTAAGACCCGCCTTGTGCGGGTCTTTTTTTTGGCCGCCTCTTAGGCTGTCTTTTAGCGCTTTTACAGCCCCCCGAACGTGAGTCTCAACGCCCGCCGCTGGCCTCGCGGTCCTCGTTAGTCGATGCGCCGCTGTAGTCATACGGAGGCGACATATTATCCAGCGGGTTGTTCGGCACGACACTGCCGCCCAAGCTGCGGATGACGGCGCACACCGCGTTAATCCCCGTTTGCAGCGCGCCTTCCACCCATCCGCCGGTAAATGAGCAACTGTCTCCAGCGAGATAGATGAAGGGGTCCGTCTTAGGCTGCAGGCTGTCCTGGAATTGGAAGAACAACTGCTGGCTCTGGGCATCGCCACCGGCAAAATTCAGCTTGAACGCGCCGTAATACCCCTGCTCCAGATCCCAGTCGACTGTCTTCACATAGGTCTCGTAGTCGTTGTTGATCGGCACGACATACTGCGCGAACGCGGCATTGGTCTGCGCCAGATCAGCCACGAGCCGCTGCACACGCTGCTGATTGTTTCCGAGCGCAAGCTGCTTGATCGCGTCGTCTTCCCACGCGTAACTGAGCAGCACGACGCCCGGTGCATTGGGGTCGGTCGGCGCATAATCGAGGCAATATACGCCCCGTACCAGCGTATCGGTCTGGATATTCGCGGGCAGGTTCTCGTCGAGCCAGAATTTTCGCGGCGTCATCACGAACACTTTCGACGAGCTGGTCAGATGCACATCATTCACTGCCGAGCGCTGCTGCGCCGAGAGCGCCGACGCGGGCGCGGTCAACGCCATGTCGATCTGCATCGCGCGCGTGCTGGCCGTCATGATCACACGGTCGGCGAACTGGATCGACCCGTCTGCCAGCGTGAGCATCACACCCTCGCTATTACGGGTCACGCGTGACACCGGCGTGTTCACGACACGTTGCGCAATCGAGCGACCGCCGAATACCCGCGCGCTAAATGCGTCCGCCAGCGATTCAATGCCCGCTGGAATGAACAACTGATCGGTTTCGAGTTCATCGACCATCAGGCGCACGATTTCCAGGAAGGCGACCGGGTACATCGGCCCCAATCCGCCTGACCCAACGCCGAGCGCGCCGAACAGCTCGTAGTCGTCCGGGTTGCGCTATGGCTTGCCGCCGGGAGGATTCGCGCCGCTGAAGAGGGTCTGCAGCGCACTATAAAAGCTCTGGTTCCCGAACATGTCGATATACGCCTGCCACGCGCTCCGCGCCGCCCCTAACTGTCCGTTGCGCAAGAGCTCGGTGATCGCAACTGGCGCCAGCAAGGCCGGTCCGGAGGAGGGCGTGAAGCCGTCGCTGATAAACGCGCTCCAGCCCGCATGGACGGTCGCGAACATATCGGGCGGATTGCCTTGGGCCGGCCATGTGTAGGTCTGTCCTTGATAACCGAGGTTGGTCAGCACTTCGCCTGGGTCGGGGAAATTCGAATTTGCCTGGATACCGAAGCGGTCAAGGTAATCGAACAGGCTGTATTCGCTGGGAGGGAAACGCATGGCGCCGAGTTCGGCCAGGAATGCCGGCGCCTGGTTCGTAAAGGGAACGCTGTAAGCGCGTCCGCCAGTGCGCCCGGACGCTTCATACAACACGACGTTCGCCGCACCGGCACGCAGAAGTTCATACGCCGACACGAGGCCGCTCATGCCCGCACCAATAATCGCGATCGTCGGATTGCCGGCCGCCGGGAGTTTGCCCAGCGAATCTGGCGACGCTGCCAGCAACGCGCCATAGTCGAACAGGGTATCGATATAACCGAAGGTGGGTTGTACGGCTGGAGTAGTTTCGCCGGCTGTAATAATCGGCTTGCGGCGACGTAGATTCGGAATGAAGGCCATGCATTTCCCCGTTTAATAGACGTTGATGGACGTTTAGTCGACGTTTGGTGGAAGTATTTCGGCATTGATATAAGTTGGGACTGAGCGCAGGCGGCCTGATCTTGTTCTCCGCCGCCTCGCAATGCGTTCAAACAATTGGCCCGTCAGGTGAAATGACGGCGAACTATTTAACGGCACGGATAGAACAGACTTGAATCGGAAATATCGTCCGTGTAATCTGCGAGGCAAGATCAAAAAAAATATGGAGGCTTGCGCGTGGAGAAAACGTCCGCGAGCCATTGACCCGGGACCCACCAGCATGTCCGTGAAATGTATTTGACGAGCCGAGAAACCGGCCTGGTTTCCGATATCTTCGCCGTGCTTGCCGACTCACTTCCTGAGCAGTTAATGCGGCAGGAAGTGGGCGTGCGCATGCTCAGCTTGCTGCGCGCGGATCATCTCGGGTCGTATGTCTGGGACGAGACGAAGAAGGAATTCGTCAATCGGGTCTCGTTCAACATGTCGGACGACAACCTGTCCGAGTACGAGAAGTACTATCAGTACCGCGATACCGTGACCCCCCGGTTGCAGAATTGCCGCCAGGCGGTTCGTGTGACCAACGTGATTCCGCAAGGCGAATTAATGCGGACTGAACTGTTTAACGACTTTCTGCGTCGTGACGGTTTGCACTGGGGTATGAATGTGTATGCGTGGGCCGGCGATGAGAATATTGGCGATCTGCGTATCTGGCGCGGTAAGCATCGGGAAGATTTCTCCGATCACGACCTCGCCATGGCCGAGTTCATTCGCCCCGCTTTTACCGCCGCACTCGCGCGAGCACGCGCCGCAGCTGGCATGGCACAGGCGTCTGGACCGCAAGCCAAGCTGATTTCAGAGGACGTGCTGAAGAACCTGACGGCGCGTGAGCGCGATGTGGTCGGCCTGGTAGTGGAAGGGTTACTCGACAAGGAAATTGCATTCCGGCTGGGCATCTCTTATACGACGGTCCGTACGCATATTGACCGTTCTTTCCATAAACTCGGTGTTGGAAGCCGCTCCAAACTGATTCGCGCCGTCCAGACAAACCGACACCAGTAAGGCGGCGCGCGGGCGAAAAGTATTTTTATAAATGCCCTCTATTCGGAAATAATATTCGCTGAATGCTGCGCCCAGCCATCGTGCTGCTTGAATTGAATGCGAAGACGGTTAGATAAGCGCTTCAGCAGAATGCCCGCGAAAATGTAAGCCTGGTGAGCCAACGAAATTGAATTCGGCCTGTGATGCGCAACGCTCGCACGCCCTGGACAATATTCCCCTTCGCCCAATAACGGTCTTTTATCGCACTGGCCCGGTGCGCCTCTGCATTTTCATTTATCGTTTTTTGCCTCTAGGCGATCACTAGACGTTATTGCCTAACGTAAATCCTCAGAATTGAGGATTCGCTATCGGTGAAGACCCGGTAATGTCGGCTCCTTTGCTACTGGAGCATGAGCCGTGAGCTTTGACCAGACCTTCCAAATCGCCCCCCGACATCCATTATTGGTCGAGCAGGAGATCGCACATCTGGAGCGGATCGTTCCGCGCTGGAGCGACGACGGTGGCAGTTCGCTTCTCGGCCAGGCTTATTGGCGCAAGCGTGTCATTGATCTGACGCGTTGTTCGGAATTGACGCCCACTCAGCACGCAACTGTGCAGCGAATACTCGAATGCGTGAACACGGCAATTTGATCGTGGCGCAGAAAGTTGTGGAGCAAGTCGTAGAACGAAAATTTCTGATTGTTACTCCAGCTTCCATTGCATCAACCTAACGAGAGAGGGCTGAATATGGAAATGCAATACCGAGGATCGACTATACGACCCATGGTCGCTCCCGCCCAAGGCGCCTTCGATTCATCCGTGATCATCCGGGACGAGCATGGAAATCAACGCTCGCACGGCACGCTCGGTCGTTTCGCTTCGCATAATGCCGCGACGAATTTTGCTGTCGTCTGGGCGATAGCCAGTCTGGATGGAGATGCAATGCCACGAGCGCCGTTTCAGGTGGTTTGACGACGCGGGCCGGTACCGCTTGGGCCTGAGTATAAGTATCGGTATCGGCCCGGTTCTACGAACCGGCAGCCATGCGTCGCGTGCGGCGGCGTAAATAGAGGTTGTTGAGAATCAGCGCCGACGGCTGCTGTCAGTTGGGCGCCAATACGCTGGAGCGTGGTTTCGATGTAAGGCCGCAATACTTCGTCTGCCGGAAGCAGTTCGAGTGCCGCATTGGTGATGAAACATCCATGGCGCCCGGCCAGGTCGGCGCTGAGCCGGGTGTAATGAAGCAGCGCCTCGCGCAGGCACTCACGCGGCGGCAGATCGGCTGCCAGACGCTCTTTGAGGCGGGCAACCGCACCGTCGGCATAACGTTCGAACGCCGCGATCAACAGCCCGTGCTTGTCGCCGAATGCGCCGTACAAGCTCCCTCGCAGCAGGCCCGTCGCATCGCATAAGGTTCCGACCGAGGTCGCGTGATAACCGCCTTCCCAGAACACCCGGCCGGCAGAATCGACGACTTCGTCGAGGTCGAACTCACGGGGTCGACCACGTTCTTGCGAGCGGTCGGCAGGTTGTGGCAGAGAAGAGGTTTTTGTCATGCGTGGATATTATGACCTGTCGTTCAATAAATCACGACGGCGTTGTTCTGGCTCAAACAACCCAGGCACCCGTTTCCACTAACGCGGCATCCCTCATCGCGGCAGAACAGCACAGACGGACCCGGCGAATTGCACGGTGACGGTTTGCTCGTTTCTCGTATGCCGCTGGACGAGGCCGATTTCACGCGTGAAGGTCTCGTCATCAAGAGACAATGCGCGCACCGTTTCCGGCACATGGAGCGCGGACGATTGCGGGATGATCGCAATGCCCACCCCGTGCGCCACGAGCCCGACAATTCCCTGCAATTCATCCAGCTCGACCACGTCCTGCACCGTGACGCGAATTCTTCTGAGAAAGCGGTCGACGAGGCGGCCTCCAAATGAGCTCCGGTCGTATCGAATAAAAGGCTCTGACTTGAGCAGCGCGCGCCACGGCTGGTCCGCCAGTTCGCGCGGGACCAGCAGCACGAAAGTTTCGGTGAGCAGCGTGCGCCAGTGCAGTTCGGCCGGCAGCGCGAAAGGGGGTTTGATGATCACCGCGACGTCGATCTCGCCGGAGTCCACCTGCGCGAGCAAGTTGAGCGACACCCCAGGAACCACGCGGATTCGCCACCCGGGCGAAGTCTGCCGGAACAGTTCAATGGCACTAACCAGAAACGACGCCTGCGCCGAAGCAATAGCCCCAACCCGCAGCAGACCGGACTGTTCCGCTGTACCGCCACGCGCCGCGAGGCGGGCGTACACCGACAACAATTCCTCGGCCGACTCGACCGTTTGCTTGCCCGCAGCGTTGAGCGTGGCGGAGCGCCCGGTCCGGTCGAATAGCGGGAAACCCAGGTCTTCCTCCAACCGCTGGATCTGTGCGCTGACAGCCGATTGCGTCAGCCCGATATGTGCCCCGGCGCTCGCGAAGGTCCCGAAACGCACCACCGCCAGAAAGGTTTTTAGCTCTCGCATCATGGTTTTATCGACCGCTTGAGTGGATTTTTTGCAGATTTCAATCAATCGATTTTATTGATGCTGAGATAAAAATACTATTGTTATTCAACTATTTTCGTTGATCTTAAGGCTGAAGCTGCGCGTCCGTTCCCCGATCATTTATCCGCGGATGTGGTCCAGCAGGCATACCGGCCTGCCAGGATCGCGGCACTCTACCGCCATTACCGGATGTAGCCGCCTGTCTTGCCCATTGCGTGGTTGGCACGGTCGTAGATAGTCAAGCGACCCGACAGCGCGAGGCGCGGCAAGACTCTGAAACGAGCCCGTTGCATTCCGGTGTTTCAGGTGTATTTGCGTGAACCGGGGAACAGGACATGAATAACGAAAGCACCCGCAAGCTGTTTCGGGAAGCCATGGCGTACCTGTCGGCGGCCGTCAACATCATCACCACCGACGGTCCGGGTGGCCGCTGCGGCATGACCGCAAGCGCGGTATGTTCGGTGACCGACACACCGCCCACCATGCTTGTGTGCGTGAACCAGTCGAGCTTTGCCCACTCCGTGTTCGCGGGCAATGGCAACGTCTGCATCAACGTGCTGCCTGCCAATCACCAGGAGTTGGCGCGTCATTTCGCCGGCATGACCAACCTGCCGATGAGCGAGCGCTTCGAGCAGCAGACCTGGACCGCGGGGCGCCTCGGTTTGCCCGTTCTCGCCGATGCGCTTGCCAGCCTTGAAGGACGTATTGTCGATACTAAAACGGTCGGCTCGCATTCGGTGATGTTCGTGGAAGTGGACGACATCGTGGTGCGGGGCGACGGCGACAGCCTGATTTATTTCGGTCGCCACTTCCATCGGCTGGCTCGCACGGCGCCCGCGCTTTGCTGAGTTTGGTTGAATAACTAACGCAGATCACTGAGGCTCGCAGACCACGCTGAACCTGACCAGCGTGGTCGTTCCGAAGGTGTTGCTCAATGCGACATCGGCGGCGTCGCGGCCTCGAGCCATCAACACACGTCCGGTGCGCGGCGCATTGTTGCGCGGATCGAATGTCTGCCACGTATTGCCCAGGTACACCTCGATCCAGGCGCAGAAATCCATGGGTGCGTAGGGCGGCGGCAGACCGATATCGCTGATATACCCCGTGCAGTAGCGTGCCGGAATATTCATCGCGCGGCATAACGCGACCGCGAGATGCGCAAAGTCCCGGCACACGCCCACACCTTCCCGATACGCTTCGAACGCCGTCTTGGTCGGACGCGCGCAGTTATAGTCAAAGCGAATGTGCCGATGAACAAAATCGCAAATGGCCTGCACCCGGGCACGTCCGAGCGGCGTATGGCCGAACATCTGCCAGGCGGCATCGGACAGAAGGTCGGTCTCGCAGTAGCGGCTGCCGAGGAGGAACTGCATGCACTCGTCGGGCAGCTCTTCAACGGCATGCTGATAACCGTTTGGCTCCGGCAACTCCGGATAAGGCGGCACGTCGATCAATCCCTCAGTGGACAGCGTGAGCCAGCCTTGCGGTGCAACCAGCCGGCTGCACAGATTGCCGAATGAATCGTGATACTGCGAGTAGGGCACCGGCGGGTTGACCCTCAGGATGTCCGGGACAAGGATGCTCTGCGCACGCGACGCGTGCATGTTCAACATCAGCAGCATCGGTGTCGGCTGCACGCATTCATAGACCAGTTCGTAACCAACGCGGAGCTTCATCGGACTGACCTTTTTAGGTTGGGGCGCTTGGGTTGAGGCGTGAACGGCAGGAGTCAAATACATCGAACTCCTGATTAAGCCATGATCAACCGGCTGCCGCCGCCGGCTGGTCTTGCCTGGTTTCCTGCTGAACGTCATCCTTCACCTGCTGCCGAGCACCCACGCTCGCAATCACCTTATGCACGAAACGCAGCTTGGCGACGACCTTCGGCGAGAGCGTGAACGGGTACGCATCGGCTAGTCCCAGGCTTCGGTTCAAGCTGTTCAATGCATACATGAGCGGAAACCATTGCTTCATGAGCTCATCGAAGCTGGTGTTCTCGACCGGCTCGATCTCGGTGAGCGACGGTTCGTTGTCGGACTTCGGATCGAGTTTGAATCCGCAGGCCGCAGCGGTGTCCACCGTATCGACGATATGCAGGTAATGTGCCCACGTCTCGGCCCAGTCTTCCCACGGATGCGTGGTGGCGTACGCGCTCACATAGGACTGGTCCCAGTCGGCGGGCGGTCCGTTGTCGTAATGCGCCTGCAGTGACTGGGCGTAGTCGACCCGCTCATCGCCGAACATCTCGCGAAACGGCTCTTCCCACGGTGTATTCGCCACGAGTCGATCGAAATAATAGTGGCCTATCTCATGCCGGAAGTGCCCGAGCAGGGTGCGGTACGGCTCATGCATATCCGAGCGCATGCGTTCGCGCAGGGCGTCATCGGCCTCGGCTATGTTCATCGTGATGAGGCCGTTGTCGTGACCGGTCAGGACCTTCGCCCCCATGTTGCCGTCTTCAAGAAACTCGAACTGCAAACCGGCTTCGGGATTGGTCCGCCGCGAGTCCGTGTTCAGGCCGAGTGACGAGAGCGCAAACAGCAAGCGCCGCTTGGCCGTCTCCAGCTTGTACCAGTAGACCCGGTTGTTTGGCTGAGTGAGATTGGGGATGGTCTGCGTCAGGCTGCACGCCGGGCATAACACGTCCGGCGAGTCGGCCGGGATCATCCAGTTGCAGACATTCTCCAGCGCGTAGTTATTGCACTGCCGAAACTGCGCGCCATTAGCCGATGGATTCAGGGCGCGCCATAGCGTGTTACCCGCCGGGTTATTTGTCGTGTCGCCGGCCGGTTCGAACGCGCAAACTTCCGACAATTCAGGTACGAAGCCCAGCAATGCCGCGCAGGATTCGCATTTCACGTTCTCGAAAAAAACGTGATGCTGGCAACGGCCGCAATGGAATGTTTTCATATTGAAGAGATAGGCTGGAATATAGGGCGTGGTGGCGTGATGCCGGCTCGATGGTGCCTATCAAGCAAGCCACGTGCCGCCGCAGGAACGGTCTGGCCCAGACGCAAAGGGCGTTTTGCGCGCTAGTTTGGTGCATCAACGGACATTTGAAATGGCTTAACCGCAGTATTGCGTGCATGGAAGTTCCCCGCAGCCTTGCCCGATGGTGCGTTCGGCCAAACGGCATGGAGTTTGCTTTTGAAGATTGCCAAAATTCGTCCAGGAGTCAGGTGTGTCAATCCGTGTCGCGTTGAACCATGTCACGCACTACCGTTATGACCGCCTCGTCGGCCTTTCACCGCAGGTCGTGCGCCTGCGGCCCGCGCCGCATTGCCGTACGCCGATCATTTCCTATTCGATGCGGGTCGAGCCAGCCGAACACTTCATCAACTGGCAGCAGGACGCGTTCGCGAACTATCAGGCGCGGCTTGTGTTCCCCGAGAAAACGCGGGAATTCAAGATCACAGTCGACCTGGTCGCCGAGATGGCGGTGTACAACCCCTTCGACTTCTTTCTCGAGCCCTACGCCGAGAAATTCCCGTTCGCGTACGAACCCGAACTCGCGGCTGAACTTGCGCCGTATTTGATCAAGCGCGAAGCAACGCCGCTGCTGGCCAAATTAGTCGAGAGCATCGACAAAACGCCTCAAACCACGGCCGATTTCCTGGTCGCGTTGAACCAGCGGCTGCAGCAGGACATTGGCTACGTGATTCGCATGGAACCCGGCGTTCAGACGCCGGAGGAGACGCTCGACAAAGCGTTGGGATCATGTCGCGACACAGGCTGGTTGCTTGTCGAAACCTTGCGTCAGCTCGGGCTGGCCGCGCGTTTCGTGTCGGGTTACCTGATCCAGCTTGCCCCCGACCAGAAGTCCCTCGATGGCCCGAGTGGCACCGAAGTCGACTTCACTGACCTGCACGCGTGGTGCGAGGTCTTCCTGCCCGGCGCGGGCTGGATCGGACTCGACCCGACCTCCGGGCTGCTGGCCGGCGAGGGGCATATCCCCGTCGCCTGTACGCCTGAGCCTGGGAGCGCCGCGCCGATCTTTGGCGCTGTCGATGAAAGCGAAGTCGAGTTCGAGCACATCATGCAGGTGCAGCGGGTGCTCGAAACGCCACGCGTGACGAAACCGTACACGGAAGAAGTGTGGACCGCGGTTCAGAAGATGGGCGCGCAGGTCGACCAGCAACTGACCGACATGGACGTGCGCCTGACGATGGGCGGCGAGCCCACGTTCGTCGCCGTGAGCGACCGCGATGCAGCGGAATGGAACACCGACGCACTGGGTCCGACGAAGCGTGGTTATGCCGTCTCGCTGATGGACAAGTTGCGTGCGCGTTATGGCGTGGGCGGCTTCCTGCATCTCGGTCAAGGCAAGTGGTATCCGGGCGAGCAGTTGCCGCGCTGGGCCATGTCGCTGTTCTGGCGCGCGGATGGCGAGCTGATCTGGGAAGACCCGAAGCTCTTTGCCGATGAGCGCGATCCCGGCCAGTACACAGCAGAAGATGCACGGCGGTTTATCGAACATCTGGCGGACAAGGTCTCGCTTGATCCTGCGTATATCCAGCCCGGTTACGAAGACACGTTCTATTACCTGTGGCGTGAACGCCGCTTGCCGGTGAACGTGGACCCGTTCGAATCTGAACTCGATGACGAGATGGAACGCATGCGCTTGCGTCGTGTGTTCGACGCAGGCTTGTCGCAGGTAACGGGCTATGTGCTGCCTATTGCGCGCGAGCGCGATGTTCCCATGCAAGCGCCAACATGGGTCAGCGGCCCCTGGTTTTTCCGCGATGGCCGCATGTACCTGATTCCCGGCGACTCGCCGATGGGGTATCGGCTACCCCTTGAATCGCTGCCGTGGGTGAGTGCGGGAGATTATCCGCATCAACATCCACACGACCCGTTCGGACCGCCGGCGCCGTTGCGCCAGGCGATGGAATTGCGCATGCAATATCGCGGCGGCGCGGTTCCTGGCGAGAGTATCGAAGGAAGAAAGGGCGAGGGTTTGGAAGCGGGAACAGCGGCAACAGCGAGCACGGGGCAACGGCCCACAACCTCAACCCGCGAGCCGTCACGCGGCGAGTCCGCGTCGTGGATCAGGCGTACGGCACTATGCGTTGAAGCCCGAGATCCGGCGCGTGCGGCAGGACCGGACGTTGAAGCGAAATCGTTTGGAAGCGGCAAGAGCCTGCTGCATGTGTTCATGCCGCCGCTGACCGAACTCGATGACTACCTCGACCTGCTCGCGGCTATCGAAGCAACCGCAGCTGATCTGCGCATGAAGGTGGTGATCGAAGGTTATCCACCGCCACGCGATGCCCGTCTCAAGATGCTGCAAGTGACGCCGGACCCGGGCGTGATCGAGGTGAACATTCATCCGGCGTCGAGTTGGGATCAACTCGTCGATCACACCGAGTTCCTGTATCAGTCGGCGCACGAAAGCTATCTCAGCACCGAGAAGTTCATGACCGACGGCCGGCACACCGGCACGGGCGGCGGCAATCACTTCGTGCTTGGCGGCGCGACGCCTGCCGACAGCCCGTTCCTGCGGCGTCCCGACCTGCTTGCAAGCCTGATTGCGTACTTCATCAACCATCCGTCGATGTCGTACCTGTTCTCGGGATTGTTCCTCGGACCCACGAGCCAGGCGCCGCGTGTTGATGAAGCGCGCAACGACCAGCTCTACGAGCTGGAGATCGCGTTCAAGGAGATCGAGCATCAACTGGAACGCCTGGGCGGGCGCGATAGCGCGTTGCTGCCGCCGTGGCTGATCGACCGGACATTGCGCAACCTGCTGATCGATGTGACGGGCAACACGCACCGCGCGGAATTCTGCATCGACAAGCTGTATTCCCCCGATGGCCCGACCGGCCGCCTCGGCCTGCTTGAACTTCGGGGCTTCGAAATGCCGCCGCACGCGCGTATGAGCCTCGTCCAGCAATTGCTGTTGCGGGCGCTGGTCGCGCGGTTCTGGGACAAGCCCTACACCACGCGCCTCACGCGCTGGGGCACGGAACTGCATGACCGTTTCCTGCTCGGCACGTTCATCGAAATGGATTTCCACGACGTCATCGCGGACCTCAATGAAGCCGGTTATGCGTTCGATACCGCGTGGTTCGCGCCGCATTTCGAGTTCCGTTTCCCGCTGGTGGGCGCGGTCCAGACGAACGGCATTGAACTGACGGTGCGCAGCGCGCTGGAGCCGTGGCATGTGATGGGCGAGCAGGGGTCGCCGGGCGGGACGGTGCGCTACGTGGATTCGTCGGTGGAACGGATGGAAGTGCGGGTGCTTGGGCTCAACGACAACCGCCATGTGGTGACGGTCAACGGCGTGCCATTGCCGTTGCAACCCACCGGGCGGGTGAGCGAGCATGTGGCCGGCGTGCGCTTTCGGGCATGGTCGCAGCCGACGGCGCTGCATCCGTCGATTGGCGTGGATGCACCGCTCACCTTTGACATAGTTGACACCTGGAGCAACCGGTCCATAGGCGGATGCCGGTATCATGTAGCCCATCCGGGTGGCCGCAATTACGTGACCTATCCGGTCAACGCATACGAGGCGGAAAGCCGGCGGCGCGCGCGCTTTTTCAGAATCGGCCATACGCCTGGACGGATGGTCGTGGAAGAACCGAAACGCAGCCTGGAGTTTCCTTTCACGCTCGATTTGCGCCGACGGTAGCCTCATCAACGATAACTGCTCAATTTGGCCTTCCAATCCACGCTTCCATTTGAAGCAATCACGAACCGCGCGAGTGTGTCGTCACGCCTTCGCGCGGTACCGGTCCGGGAGGGCCATTGGGACGAACTGCGCGACGCGTCGGGCCAGTTGCGCGCGCCCTGGCGGCAATTCTTCGAGCTGCTCGGCGACGACGGCATAGCCGGCCTCGACCGGGCAACCGCGTCCATCGCACAGCAGGTCCGCGACAACGACATCAGCTACAACGTCTATGCGGACAAGGGCGAGCCTCGTCCGTGGGCGCTGGACCTGCTGCCGTTTCTTATCGAAGAAGGCGAGTGGTCGGTGATCGAGCGCGCGGTGACACAGCGCGCGAAGTTGCTGAACGCCATAGTCGCCGATATCTACGGGCCGCAGACGCTGCTGCATGATGGTCTGCTGCCGCCCGCGCTCGTGTTCGGACATCCAGGGTATCTACGCTCGGTGAAGGGCTTCGTGCCGCCCGGCGCGCAGTACCTGCAGCTTGTTGCGGTGGACCTGACGCGTGCCCCCAACGGCGCATGGACCGTGATGGCGCACCGGACGGAAGCGCCCTCCGGACTCGGTTATGCGCTGGAAAACCGGTTGATCGTCTCGGATGTATTCGCCGAGCCGTTCCGGTCGATGAAAGTTCAAAGGCTCGCTCCGTTCTACTCGCAACTGATCGCAGCATTGGTCCAGGGCGGCCGGGCGATGATGTCGGGCGAAGGCTCGCCGCACATCGCGCTGCTGACCCCCGGCCCTTTCAGCGAAACCTTCTTCGAGCATGCGTTCCTTGCTCGCTATCTCGGCGTCACGCTGGTCGAAGGCAAGGACCTGACCGTACGCGACGACATGTTGTTCCTCAAGACATTCGCCGGACTGGAACGGGTTCATGTATTGATGCGTCGCCTCGACGATGCATTCTGCGATCCGGTCGAATTGCGCGCTGATTCGACCATCGGCGTGCCCGGCCTGTTGCAGGTGATGAGGGCCGGCAACGTCATGGTGTCCAACGTGCCCGGCTCGGGTTTTGTCGAATCGCCGGCGCTGCATGGTTTCCTGCCGGCCATCTCGCGCGCGCTGCTGAACGAGCCGCTGGAGCTCGCCAGCGTACCCACCTGGTGGTGCGGTGAAGAAGCGGCGCGTGAAGCGGTGCTGGCACGTCTGGACAAAGCGTTCGTGATTCCCACCTGGCCGGGCTTGCCACTTAACGGCGGCGGCCCGCGCGGTTTCGGCGACGGCCTGCAACCGCTGGCCGGCTGGCGCACGCGGATCGACGCCATGCCGGACGCGTTCACCATCCAGAACCTGTTCCCGAGTTCGCACGCGCCGCGTTATGAAGACAACACGTTGACCGGACGCCCGTCGGTGCTGCGCGTTTATGCAATTGCGAACATCGATGGCGGCTGGTCTGTGATGCCGGGC
The DNA here is from genome assembly GCF_028292365.1 of Caballeronia sp. GTDB lineage: Bacteria > Pseudomonadota > Gammaproteobacteria > Burkholderiales > Burkholderiaceae > Caballeronia. Next base: position 20,674 of record NZ_JAQGMM010000173.1, on the reverse strand, counting down.
GGATTCACGCGGCTCGGGGCGGAGCGCCAACCGTCGGTATCGATGCAATACGGCAGCAGCAGCGTCGACACCTGGGTGCTGTCGAGCAAGCCGGGTTCGAGCTTCTCGCTGCTCCCCACGCCGATCAAACCAGCGGACCTTGCACGCAAGCATCGGACTGTATCGAGCCGCGCCGCAGAAAACCTCTTCTGGGCCGGACGATACGGAGAGCGCGCCGAGAACAACGTGCGCTTGCTGCGCGTGATCCTCTCGTCGATCGACAGCAACGACTCCGAGGGCATGCTGGAGACCATGGTGGACCTCGCGTGGCAATGTGGCCTGCTACCCCCCGGCACGCCGCTGCAGGGGCACACGGCGCGTGGGCTCGAACGTTTGCTGGTCGCCAACATTGGCGAGAATGGCGCAGCGGCGAGTATTGGCCAGAACCTCGCGAGCCAGGTGCGCGCGAGCAGCGAGATTCGCGGGCGTCTTTCGACCGATCACTGGCGCACGATCCTGGCCGCGCGCAACGATTTCCGCGACGCCATCCAGCAGTTCAAGCCGGGGCCGGGCGTGGAGCGTTATGACCGCGTGAAGCTCACGCGAACGCTTGAAACATTGTCGACACAACTGCTCGCCATCAGCGGTGCCCAAGGCGACCGCATGACGCGCGACGAAGCGTGGAAGCTGGTGTTCGCGGGACGGCACATCGAACGTGTATGGACCATGACCACCTTCCTGCGCGTGGCCGCCGAACATGGTCAGATGACCACGCCAGCCGGGTTCGACCTGCTGCTGCAATTGTTCGACAGCACGCTCACGTATCGATCGCTTTACCCGGGGCGTTTCGAAGTGCCCGCACTGATTGACCTGCTGGTGGTCGAGCCGACCAACCCGCGCGGCCTCTACGGCGTGTATTCGCGCTTATGCACGAAGCTAAACGAGATTTCGGTTGCGGCCGGCAACACGAACCACGGTGCGTTCAGCGACGCGACGCTGTTGCTGAAGTCGCTGCGAGGGCTCGAGCAACTGTGCACGACCGACGAAGACGGCAACTATGGCGAACTCATCCAGGCTTGCGAGGCGCTCGGCGATCATGTGAGCGCCGCCGCGCATGAAATCAGCGCGCGTTACTTCAGCCACGCGAATACGCAGGCATTGCAGGTGTCGTCGTGAAGATTCCGAAAACCGTGTTGTGGGTCTCGCACCGGACAACCTATCGCTATTCAACGTACGTAGAGACGGCTCAGCATCTCGCGACTATCCGGCCACAGAACTGCGCATGGCAGCGGGTGATCTCACACACCGAAAGCATTGAGCCGAAGCCGCCGTACATCAATCATCGCGTGGATACCTTCGGTAACGACGTGCTGTATTTTTCGCTCGAGTCACCGCACCGGTCATTGCAGATGGTCAGTGAAACGACCGTTGAACTGACGCCGCGATGGGCCTCGCTCGATCCGGCGACCACGCCGGCATGGGACGAGGTCGCGGAGGGCATGCGTTTTAGCGCTCACTCGCCGTTTCGCCCTGAGACCGAGTTTTGCTTTGCGTCGCCCAATATCAGTCTCGGGCAGGATTTGCGGGATTACGCACTAAAAAGTTTTCCTGTGGGCAAGCCGCTGGCGGAAGGGGCGATCGACCTGATGCACCGGATTCATGGCGACTTCAAGTACAAGCCTTTGGCTACGTCGTATGACACGCCTGCCCATCGCGCGTTTGAAATGCGCCATGGCGTCTGTCAGGATTTCGCACAGGTGATGATCGGATGCATGCGCGCGCTCGGGATGCCGGCACGGTACGTAAGCGGATATCTGCGTAACGATCCCGCGCCAGGGCAGGAGAAGCTGATTGGCGCAGATGCATCGCATGCGTGGGTGTCGGTGTTTTGCCCCGGCAGCGGATGGATCGATCTTGATCCGACGAACGATGTGCTCGCCGATCTCGAACATGTGACGCTTGCGACGGGCCGGGACTATAGCGATGTGTCCCTGCTGCGCGGGATGATTCTCGGCGGCGGGTCACATCGGATAGATGTGGGCGTGACCGTGCTGGCGCTGGATGCCGAGTCTGATTTGGACGCTGATTAAGCTACGTTGTGCGCTCGCATTAACGTACCGCGAGCGCTCCTCTCATCAATGCCCAACCGTGAATAAACGTACCGCGTCATCGAGCACGTCCGCTCGTTCCGCCAGCCGCTGCGCAGTGGCCGCAGCCTGCTCGACCAGTGCGGCGTTCTGCTGCGTCGAGCCATCCAGATGCGCGACCGCCTGGTTCACTTGACGAATGCCCTCGGCCTGCTCACTGCTCGCATTCGCCACCTCGCCGATGATCGTCGCGACCCGCAGCACGGCGGCATCGATTGCACGCATCTGGCTGGTCGTGCGTGACACCAGGTCGGTCCCTTCCGCAATCTGCGCCACGCTCGTTTCCACCACCGCCTTGATCTCCTTCGCCGACGCCGCGCAGCGTTGCGCCAGGTTGCGCACTTCGGTTGCGACCACTGCGAACGAGCGGCCCGCTTCACCCGCACGTGCTGCTTCCACCGCCGCGTTCAATGCGAGGATATTCGTCTGGAACGCAATGCCGTCGATCACGCCGATGATGTCCGCAATACGCTGCGAAGCCGTATGGATGCCGGCCATGGTCTGTTCGACCTGGATAGCAATCTTGCCGCCGTCGCTGGCTGCGGACTGCGCGTCCTTCACCAGATCCAGCGCGCGTACGCTCGCGTCCGCGTTGCCCTTTACCGTGGCGGTCAGCTGATCCATCGTCGCGGCGGTTTGTTGCAGCGATGCTGCCTGCAGCTCGGTCCGGCGCGACAGATCCATGTTGCCGCTCGAAATTTCCCGCGTTGCATCCATCATCCCGCCGATCTGCCCACGGACATCGAGGACGATGGCGGACAGGTTCGCCTTGAGCTGATTCAGCGCGCGCTGGACGTCGCCGAGGTCGTCGCGAGCGCCGGTTTCCATCGCCGCCGTCAGATCGCCGGCTGCCATGCGCGTCGCGAATCGGGACATGATGCGTACGGGCGCGCCGACGTGATGTGAAACGGTCGCCCAGCCGATCGCGCCCACCAACGCGCTTACGCCAAAGGCGATCCACAAGGGTAGCGGCGGAAGTCCCTGGTACGCGATCAATCCGGTCGCGAGCACCGCCAGTGGCCCGGCTGCATAGCCGATTGCAATGCGCGACGCGACCGGCATGCGCGCCAGTTCCGCAAGCTTGCCGGCGAGTCCCGTGCGTACAAGCGCGCCTTGTTTGAGACGCAGCGCACCCATTGCACCGGCGCGCATCCGCGCATACAAGTCGGATGCACTCGCCACTTCGTCGCGGCCCGGCTTCACGCGCACGCTAAGAAAACCGACTGCCTTGCCATGCTCGATAACGGGTGTCACGTTCGCGCGAACCCAGTAGTAGTCGCCATTCTTGCGGCGGTTCTTGACGAGAGCAGTCCAGGGGCGGCCTTCCTGGATCGTCGCCCACATGTCGCCGAAAGCCTCGCCCGGCATGTCGGGATGACGGATCAGATTGTGCGGCTGGCCGATGAGTTCTTCTCTCGAATAGCCGGAGACTTCGATAAAGGCGGGATTGCAGTATTTGATGTTGCCTGAAAGATCCGTGGCCGAAACGAGCATGTCTGATGCCGGAAAATCGTACTCCTGCTGCGAGACGGGCTGGTTATTTCGCATTGATTGTGTCCTTTCTCCGATCTGGAACGTGACGCGAGAACGGCTTGTCGTTTCTCGCGTTACAAGGACATAACGGCAGTTAACCACTTTAACTTTAGGGTTTTTACGCTTAAAAGTGAGTGCTGATATCCGCTAGCGGGGATCGACACCTCGCCACGGCTCACACTGCTCATTCAGGCGGCGTGCTCTCGAACGCAGGCGTTTGCTCGGCGAAAGCCGAGAACGATCGCAGCTTGGGATAGTCGGCCGCGACAACAATCTTCGGCACCATCATCTGCGTAAATCTCCAGGCGACAGCGACCGTCACGCCCGCCTGTCCAAGCCGTTCTGGGTCCAGGGGCAGGGTACTCAATGAGACATCCGCCATATCGGCTTCGAGCTCCGCGTACGCCGCTAGCAACTGAGTACTGATGCGATCGATCCACGGCTCGTGCTGTTTTTCGGCAGGGCGCAGGTTGCGTTCATAGACAATCTGAACCGTTTTTTCACACGCCGCCAACGCGAGGCCCGTGAGTCTGGTTGCGCGCAAACGATCCTCCGCGCGGTCCGGTGCCGGCTTGATGGATGACCTGGCAACGCCCGTCACATAGTCGAGGATCAGCGTGGAATCCATCAGGCTTTGACCATCGTCGAGGATCAAGGTGGGAGCCTTCACCACCGGGTTGAGCTTGCGGAATTCCTCGAAGTCACTGAACACGGAAACCGGGCGATGTTCGAAATCGAGCTCAAGCAGCTTGAGGCAAATAGCCACCCGGCGCACGTATGGCGAGTCCAGCATTCCGATCAGTTTCATTGGCTTCCCGTTAGAATATCTATCATGTGGATGTCTTTGAGCGTGTTGCTAAAAGTGTTGATGCAAGGAATCAGGACCGCCATTCCCGTTAGGTTAACCATTTAACCGACGCATGAAAAGCGACATAAACAAACGTCTTCGGTAAGACAAACTTACATGAACAACATTCCGCCTTTAACCGCGCTCCGATGTTTCGAGGTGGCTGCCAGGCTCGGCGGCGTCACGCTCGCTGCGCGCGAACTTCACGTGACGCACTCGGCAGTCAGCCAGCAGATCAGGATTCTCGAAGACACCATGGGTGTTGCACTCTTCGTGCGTGAAGCGAGAGGATTGCGGCTGACTGAAGAGGGGCGCCTCTATGCGCTCGAGATACGCTCGGCGCTTCGCGACATTGCCAACGCAACGCTTCTGGCCCAGGCCCGGCCTCAAGAGAGCGAACTGGTCATCGCAACGCTGCCTTCGTTTGCCTTGCATTGGCTGCTGCCTCGCTTATCGAGTTTCCGCGAGCGTCATCCTTATTACCGTGTGCGCTTGCAGACGAGTCTTGAGATACAGGACATGCGGCACGGTCTGGCCGATGTCAGCATTCGAATGGGACAAGGGCACTGGCCCGGTCTCGCCCAGAAAGAGTTGTTCAGCGACGAACTGCTGGTCGTGGCTGCGCCGCATTTCAATGGCGGTCAGCTTCCTCGCTCGGCTGTTGAGATCGTGGCGTGCCCATTGATACGGAGCACCGATGCTCCCTGGACCGACTGGTGCCGCGCGGCCAACGTGCGCGAACCCGGCAACGTGAGCGGGCTGTTCGCGAACGATTCGAACATCGTATTGGGGGCGGTGCTTCTGGGACAGGGCGTCGCGCTTGAACGGCGCACGCTCGTTGCAGATGCCCTTGCTCGCGGCGAGCTTGTTCAGATTACGGATACACACGTTCCATACCCGTATCCGTATTGGCTCGTCTGGCAGCAGCGTGAAGTGTTGAGCGTGAAGCAGGCGCATTTCATGGAATGGATCGACGCCGAAGTGAAGCGCTATCTTGACCGTGCCACTTGATGGCAAGCTGCGCGTTTCCCGATACTCCGGCGACACCCCAAAATATCTATCGCAGACCTGAACGATGAAGAAAATAGAAACGATAGTCCTGGTAGCCGATCTTGCGGGCACGGCCGTGTTCGCCGCCGAAGGGGCGATCAGCGCCATGCAGAGTGGACTCGACCTGCTCGGCGTGATGGTCCTGTCGTTTGTCGTGGCGCTTGGCGGCGGCGTGATTCGCGATCTGCTGATCGGCGCGACGCCACCTAACGCAGTGCGCGACTGGCGTTACCCGGCGCTTGCGTTCCTCACGGGCTTACTGACTTTCATCTTTCACAGCGAGGCGCGCACGCTCTCGCCGAACTTGCTCATGGCGCTGGACGCGGCCGGGCTGTCGTTATTCGCCGTCGCGGGCGCGCAGAAGGCGCTGAGCTACGGCATTGGGCCTTTCATAGCGACGCTGATGGGTACGATCACCGGCGTGGGCGGTGGCGTCATACGCGACATCCTGCTGGCCCGCGTGCCCATGGTTTTGTCCGCCGATATTTACGCTAGCGCCGCGTTCGCGGGAGGGGTCGTCCTGGTCGTCAGCCGCCGCTTCGGACTTTCGCCGATGGCCGCCGCGCTCCTTGGCGGCGCCGCGTGTTTCATCTTGCGCGTGGCGTCTGTCACGTATGGATGGCAGTTGCCGAAAGTCGCACACTGGTGAAGGTGAAAGACACGGACTTTCCGGCGGCTTAGTCGCCTTTGCCGCTTTGGTTTTTGCCCGCGATCATCTCGGGAATCTCGGCGACCAGTGCGTCAATAGCGCGGCGCGTCTTCGAGGGCAGGTAGCGCGTCTGCGGCCACACGGCATGAATATCCTGCGGCTGCATCCCGCAGCTATTCATGACCACCACCAGTTCACCGGTCTTCTCGTAACGCGACAGCAGCCAGCCAGGTAGCCATGCCAACCCAAAGCCTTCGATGGCCGCCGCGGCTATCGCCTGCACATCGTCCAGGCTCACCTGCCGCTGGATGTTCACCTGCCGCACCTGGCCGTCGATATCCCGTACCTGCCAGGGCGAAGTCGCGCCGGAGCGCGAGTAAGCAATGCCTGCATGTCCATCCATTTCTTCGGGACTCGCAGGCAACCCGTGCCGTGCCACATACGATGGCGCGGCGCCGATGCTCGAGTACTGCACGCCCAGACGGCGCGCGGCGAGGCTCACGCTGTCGCGTAACTCGCCGATGCGAACGGCGAGATCAAAACCTTCTTCCACCAGATCCACCGCACGATCGGTGAACGAGATGTCGATCTGCAATTGCGGATGCCTCGATGCGAGGCGCAACAGAACCGGCGCCACGCAGAGATGGCCGAAAGCGATTGGCACGCTGACGCGCAACCTGCCGCGCGGTTCGCGCCGACCGCTTTCCAGATCGGCCTCGGCCGCATCGAGTTCGGCCAGCGCCCGCACGCACCGATCGTAGTAAGTCTGCCCGTCTTCGGTCAGGCTCTGGCTGCGCGTGGTGCGATGGAGCAGGCGCACACCGAGGCGCGATTCGAGCCGCGCGATTACCTTGCCGACGGCCGAGCGCGTCAGGTTCAGCCGTTCGGCGGCCAGCGCAAAACTGCCGGATTCGACCACTTGGACGAACGTACTCACGCCGTGGAGCTTGTCACTCATACCCGACCCTTATTGGTTCCGTTACGGATTCATTGTTAGGAAATCAATGAATCAATGACGACTTCAGTTCCCTCTATATTACCTTTTCACCCGCTAGCGCCATGCGTTGCCCGCATTACTTTTTATCGCGGGTCCATTCAACCTTCCTGTCGGAATCAACATGCAGAGTTATCGAATCGATCTCAGTGGTTTATCCCGTGTGAATTGTAAGTCGGCATCCCCACGTTTTACGTCGACATACGGGAGGCGCGGGTAGCCAGAGCATCTGGCCATCCCTTGATATTCATGACACTCACTCATCCCAACAAAAACGCCATCGCATTGGCTGGCATTTGTCTGGCTTCGCTCATGTTCGGCCTGGAAATTTCCAGCGTGCCTGTGATATTGCCAACCCTGGAAATAGTATTGCGGGGTAGTTTCAAGGAAATGCAATGGATCATGAATGCGTACACCATCGCCTGCACGACAGTTCTGATGGCGACCGGAACGCTTGCGGACCGGTTTGGCAGGAAGCGTATTTTCATGATCGCCATTGTGCTGTTCGCGATCACCTCACTGATATGCGGATTCGCGCAGAGCGTTTCCGTGTTAATCGTGAGCCGCTTTCTTCAAGGCATGGCCGGCGGGGCAATGCTGATTTGCCAGGTGGCAGTTTTATCGCATCAGTTCCGGGAAGGACAAGCCCGTACCCGAGCCTTTGGCGCCTGGGGCATCATATTTGGCATTGGCCTGGGTTTTGGGCCGATTGTGGGCGGAATAATTGTCGCGGTGTCGGATTGGAAGTGGGTGTTTCTCATCCACGTTCTGATCGCGATAGTGACCGTGATTCTTGTGTTCAAGGGGGTTCAGGAATCCAGAGATCCACAGGCAAAAAAGCTGGACCTGCTGGGAATGGTCACGCTTTCGCTGTCGGTTTTCGGTCTGGCGTATTTCATCACGCAAGGGTCCGATCTTGGTTTTACGAGTATTACGGGTATCGGGATCATTACCGCGTCTGCGATCAGCTTTATACTTTTCATATTCGCGGAAAAGATCAACGCTCATCCGATGTTCGATTTTTCCGTGTTCCGGATACGCAATTTTTCGGGGGCGCTATTTGGATCGATGGGCATGAATTTCAGTTTCTGGCCATTCATGATTTATCTGCCGATTTATTTCCAGAGCGGCCTCGGATACAACAGCGTGACTGCCGGATCAGCACTTCTGGCTTATACGCTTCCTACCCTGGTCATACCGCCGCTGGCCGAACGCCTTTCACTTCGATATCACCCGGGTGTCGTCATTCCGCTTGGCCTGTTCACCATTGGTACGGGCTTCATCCTGATGAGGGCCGGCGGCGGCGCGGAGCATGCCAGTTGGCTGACCATGCTGCCCGGCTGCCTGTTGGCCGGCATCGGATTGGGACTGACCAATACGCCTGTGACCAATACGACAACCAGCTCGGTGCCGAGCACGCGCGCAGGCATGGCGTCGGGCATCGACATGAGTGCGAGGCTCATCTCGCTGGCCATCAATATCGCGTTGATGGGGTACATCCTGATTGAAGGCATCTTGTCGGAATTGAGGAGCACGTTTTCCGGGTCGTTCGATGGACGGCAATTGAGATCCCTGGCTGAACGAATAGCCGCAGGCGATGCTGTCTCGCTGAAGCACGGCTTTCCGGGGCTGGCGTCGCTGGATTCGTCAGGAGCGGCCGTTCATGCAGCGCTCGTGCATGGCTTCGGTCTGGTCATGCTGTACGGCTGTGTCGGCGCATGGGTGCTGGCCGTGGCCAGTTTCGTGATGTTCGGCCCGAGAGGACAAGTGCGGGAAACCAGTCCGGTGGTTTGATGCGAGGTTGGTGGTTCTTTGTCGAAGGAGGCGGGAAGCGCCAGGAATTTGCAGTCTGACCACTTACTCTTAAGCCTCTGTTTACCTATCATGTAGAGGTAGGTGCAGAGGACGTGGGAGGGCATCATGAACGAGTTTGTGAATACCGTAATGGACATTATTGGAACCGCGTCTCGACTAACCCTGCACAGTTCCGCCATCGATCTGATCAACGTCCTGGTTGGCCTCGGCGGCCTGGCGTTGGTGGCAATTATCCTGTTAATTAACGAGTCGAAGTGGCCTGGAGAAAAGCGCGAGCGCATGGATGACCATCCTCGGCATTGGTGGATGCATCATCGGCACTGAGCAGGATTCGGGCGTTGTTTTCGGCACGGCTTGAGCAGACCTCTGCGCCGGCCGATGGAGTGTTGATCTCGCCAACTCAAGCCGCTCGAGATGATAATAAGGATGCCTACTGTTTTCAGAGGTATCGCCATTTTCTTAGCATCCATTCCGCGCCCCGAGACGCTCCCTTCCATCTCAGAAACAGCAAATCCTGCACGCTTCTAACCGCGTGATAACGCGGTTAGAAGCGTCGCAACTTCGTCCCCCACCGTCGGAGTATTGCGCCCTCCCGATCCACTAGGGGAAACCCTCCTAATGAAAATACATTTTTTTCAACAAGAATTTTATGTAAATATACTTTCATCACGACTTCTTCGGCTTCTGGCTGATCCTTCTTCATGGCAGATCACCCGCCCGTTGTATCCGGTCCGTCCGGACTGAGTATCGCGGCGCTTATCGTAGCGGCAACGCCGGGCCTGACGCCGATCCATCGCCGCATGGGCGCCTATGTGCAGGCCAACTTGTTCCGCGCGGCGACCATGCGTATCGACGAACTGGCGGATGCTGTCGGCGCCTCCGTGGCGACTGCAAACCGCTTTGCGCGGGCGCTCGGCTTCGACGGTTACCCGGCATTTCGGAGCGCGCTGGTGCGTGGTTTCGAAGCGACGCTTGCACCGGTTGAACGCTTGCGTTCAGCGCAGGAATCGCCAGCGAGCGGTGACGAATTGCTCGGCGCGTCGCTTGAACAGGCCGAAGTCAATCTGCGGTTGACACGCAGCGCCATTGACGGCGCCGCCGCGGATGCGGCGGTAGACGCCATTCTTGCCGCGCGCCGTGTGTTCGTGCTCGGAGCAGGCGCAAGCGCGTTTCTGGCCGGGTTGATGGAGCATGGCCTGATGCCCTATCACGACAACGTGCAATCGCTTGCGTTCGTTGGCGGCCCGACACACGCGGCGCGCCGTCTCTTCAGCGCAGGCGAGGGCGATCTGGTAATCGGCATTGCATTTCCGCGATATGTAGACGACACCATCCAGCTCGCACGCCGCGCCGCGAGCCTGGGTGCCCGCGTACTTGCCTTGACCGACAGCGTCAACTCGCCGCTCGGGCAGTTCGCGGACCTGACGCTGTGCGTCCGCTCAGAACGGCGGCTCGCGGCCAACTCCGACGCGGCGGTGCTTGCCGTGATCGAAGCACTCTGCGACGCGGTTGCGTATCGCACTAAACGCTCGGCGAAAGCGGCAGCGGACATGACTGAATTCGTGTTGCCGTGGCTGACCAAGACGCCGTCCATCGAAAGCCCGTCAACGCCAGGCCCGTCGAATCGTGCTGCGAGCAAACCCCGGACATCCGCTACCCCACGAACCAACAGAAAACCGAAACAATGAATTCGACCGCAGTCATTGCCGTTCACGGCGGCGCAGGCACGATCTTGCGCACGCTGATGGAGCCCGAAGCAGAGCAGCGCTATCACACAAGCCTGAATGACATCCTGGCAGCAGGCCAGAGTGTGCTGGCCGCTGGCGGCAGCGCGCTCGACGCCGTGAGCGAAGCCGTTCGTCTTCTCGAAGACAACCCGCTATTCAATGCGGGACGTGGCGCGGTGTTCACGGCCGACGGCACGCATGAACTGGACGCTTCAATCATGGATGGCAGCACGCTCGAAGCCGGCGCGATCTGCTGCGTAAAGCGCGTGCGCAATCCAGTCCTGGTCGCGCGCCGCGTGCTCGAAGCAAGCGAACATGTCATGTTCACAGGCGCGGGCGCAGAAGCATTTGCGGTAGCACAGGGGTTCGAACTGGTCGACCCTTCGTACTTCCATACCGACGCCCGTCACAAGCAATGGCTGCTTGCACGCGGCCAGCAACGCGTGATGCTCGATCACGACGGCGCGACACTTTCCGCCCCCTCTTCGGATGACGATGGAGAAGATCCCACGCCACACGAACCCATCGATCCGAATCGCAAGTTCGGTACGGTTGGCGCGGTCGCGCTCGATCAGCATGGACACCTTGCTGCCGCAACATCGACAGGCGGTGTCACCAACAAGCAAGTCGGGCGGGTGGGCGACGCCCCGTTGATCGGCGCAGGCTGCTATGCGGACGATGCAACCTGTGCCGTGTCCACCACAGGTTCCGGCGAGATGTTCATGCGGATGGTCGCGGCTTACGATGTCGCGGCGCAAATGGCGTATCGCGGTGTATCGCTGGAAGAAGCGGCAGCCGATGTCGTGATGAAACGCCTGCCGCGTATTAATGGCCGTGGTGGATTGATCGCCGTCGACGCGCTCGGCAACGTCACGTTGCCGTTCAACACCGAGGGCATGTACCGCGGTTTTGCGCGGGTAGGCGCTGCACCGGTTACGGCGATTTATCGCTGACGTTTGTTCATCTGTCTGGTTCCACGCGTGGTCACTGCGCGAATCATCGCCCGGGCCGCGTTCATTCCTTAAGGAAAACATCGTGCCGATTTCACCGCACATTGCACGCTCGCGTCTCGACACCTTGCCGCCGCAATGCGTGCTCGCCGTTGACGATCTTTCGATTGCGTTCCGTGAGGGCGACAAAGCTTTCAATGCGGTGCGCAACCTGTCGCTGACGGTCGATCGTGGCGAAACACTGGCGATCGTCGGTGAATCGGGGTCGGGCAAGTCGGTGACGTCGCTTGCGCTGATGCGCCTGATCGAGCACGGCGGTGGGCGCATCGCCAGCGGATCCATCGCGTTCCGGCGGCGTGACGGCCACGTGCTCGATCTCGCGCGCGCCTCGTCCAGCACGATGCGTTCGATTCGTGGCGCCGACATTGCGATGATCTTCCAGGAACCGATGACATCGCTGAACCCGGTGTTCACCGTGGGCGATCAGATCGGCGAGGCAATCGCGCTGCATCAGCACAAGAACCGCGGCGCCGCCCGCGCAGAAACCTTGCGTCTGCTTGACCTCGTACGAATTCCCGAAGCGCGCCGCGTGGCAGCGCGGTTTCCGCACCAGTTGTCCGGCGGCATGCGCCAGCGCGTGATGATTGCGATGGCACTGTCATGCAAGCCCGCGCTGCTGATCGCTGATGAACCAACCACCGCGCTCGACGTCACCATCCAGGCGCAGATCCTGCAACTGATCCGCGGCTTGCAGGACGAGATGAACATGGGCGTGATCTTTATCACGCATGACATGGGCGTGGTCGCCGAGGTGGCTGACCGTGTGCTGGTGATGTACCGCGGCGAGAAAGTGGAGGAGGGCGTGTCCGGAGCACTGTTCGCAGCACCTTCGCATCCCTATACGAAGGCGTTGCTGGCTGCGGTTCCCCGTCTGGGTGCGATGTCGGGCACGGACTCGCCTGCCAAGTTTCCGATTCTCACCGTGGAACAGGCCGGCGCCGATGAAACGCTGGTTCCAGCGCCAGCGGTCGCGCACGAAGCGCAGCCGACTATTGCCGACACCACGCCACCGATCCTTCGCGTGCGTGATCTGGTCACGCGTTTTCCGGTCAGGACAGGTTTGTTCGGCCGCGTGACAGGCCGCGTGCATGCCGTGGAGCGTGTCAGTTTCGACTTGCGTCCGGGAGAAACGCTCGCGCTGGTGGGTGAATCGGGCTGCGGTAAATCCACCACGGGCCGCTCGCTGCTGCGACTCGTTGAAAGCCAGAGCGGCTCCATCGAGTTCAACGGAAACGAGATCAGTTCGCTGACAGGTCCCGCCCTGCAGGCATTACGCCGCGACATCCAGTTTATTTTCCAGGACCCGTTCGCGTCCTTGAATCCGCGTCTGACTGTCGGCTTCTCGATCATGGAGCCCCTGCTCGTGCACGGCGTATCGCAAGGCGCCGAAGCGCAGGCGCGGGTTGCATGGCTGCTGGACAAGGTCGGTCTGCCGGCCGAAGCCGCACGCCGTTATCCGCACGAGTTTTCTGGCGGACAACGCCAGCGCATAGCCATTGCCCGTGCGCTCGCATTGAACCCGAAAGTGGTGATCGCCGACGAATCCGTGTCAGCGCTCGACGTGTCCGTGCAAGCGCAGATCGTGAATCTGATGCTCGATCTGCAGCGTGAACTCGGTGTGGCTTATCTGTTCATTTCGCATGACATGGCAGTGGTCGAGCGGGTCAGTCATCGTGTCGCGGTGATGTATCTCGGCCAGATCGTCGAGATCGGGCCGCGTCGCGCGGTGTTCGAAGGACCGCGCCATGCCTACACGAAAAAACTCATGGGCGCGGTGCCGGTTGCCGACCCGGCGCGGCGGCACGCGAAGCGCGTGCTTGCGGTCGATGAAATGCCAAGCCCGATCCGTGCACTCGACGACGAGCCGGTGTTCGCCCCGCTTGTGATGGTTGGCCCGGACCATTTTGTAGCCGAGCATCGAATTGGCGGAGCGTACTGATCGCTGCCGATCACTCTACGCGCCGGACGTTTTTATTGCGACTTTGCTTACCTGTTTTTCTTACCAAGCTGCCTGGAGCCCACCCCTATGAACTCGCTTGTCCCGTCTTCTTCATTTCGTTTGCGTGCGCTGCTGGCCGGTAGCGCGGTAGTTTTCTCGATGCTCGCGAGCGGGTCGGCGCACGCCGGACAAACGGCCGTGATGGCCGTTGCATCGACTTTTACGAGCCTGGACCCCTACGACGCCAACGACACGCTTTCGCAAGCTGCCGCGAAATCGTTCTACCAGGGCCTGTTCGGTTTCGACAAGGAGATGAAGCTCATCAACGTGCTGGCAACCAGCTACGAAGCCAGTCCCGATGCGCGTGTCTACACGTTCAAGCTGCGGCAAGGCGTCAAGTTCCAGGATGGCACCGACTTCAACGCTGCGGCGGTGAAGGCCAACTTCGACCGGGTGACAGACCCGGCAAACAAGCTCAAGCGCTACAATCTTTTTAGCCGTATCGAGAAAACCGAGGTGGTCGATCCCTATACGGTCAAGGTCACGCTCAAGACGCCGTTCTCGGCGTTCATCAACGTGCTCGCGCATCCATCGGCGGTGATGATCTCGCCGGCTGCCATGACGAAGTGGGGCAAGGACATCGGCTTTCATCCGGTGGGCACGGGCCCATTTGAATTCGTGAAGTGGGACCCGGCGGGCGACCTGACGGTGAAGAAGTTCGCCGGCTACTGGAAGACGGGGTATCCGAAGATTGATGCTATCGACTGGAAGCCAGTGGTCGACAACAACACACGTTCCGCGCTGATGCGCACTGGCGAAGCCGACTTTGCTTTTCAGGTTCCCTATGAACAGGCCGCCATGCTCAAGACCGATCCCAAGGTCGACGTGTTTGCGGGACCGTCGATCATCGCGCGGTATATCAGCCTTAACACGACAAAGAAACCGTTCGACAACCCGAAGGTTCGCGAAGCACTGAACTACGCAGTGAACAAGGACGCACTCACGAAGGTGGCGTTCTCAGGCTACGCTACGCCGGCCGACGGTGTCGTGCCTCAGGGCGTGGATTACGCGACGAAAACCGGGCCTTGGCCGTACGATCCCGCGAAGGCGCGCGCCCTGCTGAAAGAGGCCGGTTATCCGGACGGTTTCGAGTCCACCCTCTGGTCGGCGTATAACAATTCGACTTCGCAAAAGGTCATTCAATTCGTGCAGCAACAACTCGCGCAGGTCGGCGTGAAGGTGCAAGTGGAAGCGCTCGAAGCAGGGCAGCGCGTGGCGAAGGTCGAGAGCGCACCGGACCCGGCAACCGCGCCCGTGAGGATGTATTACATCGGCTGGTCGTCCTCGACCGGCGAGGCCGACTGGGCCATCTCGCCGTTGCTGGCGTCGGCGTCAATCCCGCCAAAACTCACGAATACCGCTTACTACAAGAACGATGCAGTCGACGCTGATCTGTCGAAGGCGCTCGAGACCCCCGACCGCGCGCAGAAGGCGGCGCTATACACGGACGCGCAAAAGCGTATTTGGGCCGACGCGCCGTGGATCTTCCTGGTCCAGGAAAAACTGCTCTATGCACGCAGCAAACGTCTGTCGGGTGCGTATGTAGCGCCGGACGGTTCGTTCAACTTCGACGAGATCGCGATCAAGTAAGCGTGTTCGCTTCGGGTCCGGCTCTTAGTGCTCTTAGTGCTCTCAATGTTCGTTAAGCCGGACTCCTCCGTATTCTCTTTTGCTGTTGTGCGCTGTGGCCGGGAGCGTCCGGCCACAGCGCGCAACACAGCCGGGTCGCCTTCATGCTGAACTTTCTCGTCAAACGTCTAATGGGGCTGCTGCCGACGCTTTTCATCGTCGCGGTGCTCGTGTTCCTGTTCGTGCACCTGTTGCCGGGCGATCCGGCGCGGCTGGCCGCCGGTCCCGAAGCCGACGAAGCCACCGTTGCCCTTGTACGCAGCGACCTCGGTCTCGACAGGCCGCTGCCGCAGCAATTCGTGCATTTTTTCTGGCGCATCGCGCATGCCGATTTTGGTATCTCGACACGCAGCAAGCGGCCTGTCAGCGCCGAGATTGGTGAGCGGTTCATGCCGACGTTGCTGCTGACGCTGGTGAGCATGGCGTGGGCGGTCATCTTTGGGATGGCAATCGGGATAACGTCTGCGGTGTGGCGTAATCGATGGCCAGACCGCCTCGGCATGACCCTCGCGGTATCGGGAATCTCATTCCCGGCATTCGCGCTCGGCATGCTGCTGATGGAAGTCTTCTCGGTGAAGCTGGGCTGGCTGCCGGTGGTCGGCGATGGCTCATGGAAGAGCTACGTATTGCCTTCGCTGACACTTGGCGCAGCGGTCGCCGCGGTCATGGCGCGCTTCACGCGTGCGTCATTTGTCGAAGTGATGCATGAGGACTTCGTGCGCACTGCACGTGCCAAGGGTGTGC
This sequence comes from Caballeronia sp., assembly GCF_028292365.1. Taxonomy (GTDB): domain Bacteria; phylum Pseudomonadota; class Gammaproteobacteria; order Burkholderiales; family Burkholderiaceae; genus Caballeronia. The sequence continues at coordinate 4,551 of NZ_JAQGMM010000173.1, read as the reverse complement.
CTGAGTGGCTTGTGATTGTGAAACATGGCCTGCGCAACGCGATGATTCCAGTCGTCACCATGATGGGGCTCCAGTTTGGCTTCCTGCTAGGCGGCTCGATTGTAGTTGAAGTCGTATTCAACTGGCCGGGCCTTGGACGCCTGCTGATCGATGCTGTGTCCATGCGTGACTATCCGGTGATCCAGGCTGAAGTGCTGCTGTTTTCGCTTGAGTTTATTGTCATCAACCTGGTTGTCGACGTGCTGTATGCCGTCATCAATCCGACCATCCGTTTCAAGTGAGGTCCGCATGAGCACGACAGGCAGTGAGACGAATAGTGTGGTGCCGGTAACGCAGGCAGACAGCGCGATCCGCACGCCCTGGGGCGAGTTCTGGCGCAAGTTCCGCAAGCAACATGTTGCGCTCGCGGCAGGAGTTGTGGTGCTGCTGCTTGTAGTGGTGGCGATCGTGGCTCCGCACATCGTTCCGTACGATCCGGAAAACTACTTCGACTATGATGCGCTGAACGCGGGGCCCTCCGTAGCGCATTGGTTCGGCGTTGATTCATTGGGCCGGGATATCTTTAGCCGAATCCTGTCGGGCACGCGCATCTCGCTTGCTGCGGGTTTCCTGTCGGTTGCCATCGGTGCGGCGATCGGCACTTTCTTCGGTCTGCTTGCCGGTTACTACGAAGGCTGGTGGGATCGCATCACCATGCGCGTGGCAGACGTCCTGTTCGCGTTTCCCGGCATCCTGCTCGCGATCGGCGTGGTGGCAATTCTTGGCAACGGCATGGTCAACGTGATCTGCGCGGTATCCATCTTCAGCATTCCGGCGTTTGCACGACTCGTGCGCGGCAATACGCTGATGCTCAAGCAACTGACGTATATCGAGGCGGCTCGAAGCATAGGCGCGTCGGACTGGACCATCATCATGCGGCATATCCTGCCGGGAACCATATCGTCGATCGTCGTCTATTTCACGATGCGTATTGGAACGTCGATTATCACCGCGGCCAGCCTGTCGTTCCTCGGGCTCGGCGCGCAACCGCCCACGCCGGAGTGGGGCGCGATGCTCAACGAAGCACGTGCCGACATGGTGACGGCACCGCATATCGCGCTGTTTCCGAGTCTCGCTATTTTCGTGACCGTGCTTGCGTTCAACCTCCTCGGCGATGGCTTGCGGGACGCGCTCGATCCAAAACTCGACCGGCCATGAGCGATATGCGTTTGGCGCTTCAGCCCACTATTGGCGTATTGACGTGCGGTCCGCTTGGAACTATTGCCGATGTTGCCGGCGTGAGGGTAGGCCATTGCACGCTGGAGGACGGACCTGTACAAACCGGTGTCACGGTCATTCATCCGCATGGGGGTGATCCGTTTCGCGGCAAGGTGCCGGCTGCCATTACCGTGGTCAACGGGTTCGGCAAGAGCATCGGTCTGATGCAGGTTGAAGAACTTGGCGTGCTCGAGACGCCCATTGCGTTGACGAACACGTTTGGTGTCGGGGCGGTTGCTGAGGCACAGATTCGTGCGGCGATCCGTGCCAATCCACAAGTCGGGCGCGAATGGTCAACGGTGAATCCACTTGTCTTCGAATGCAACGACGGTTATCTAAACAATATCCAGGCGTTGGCGGTCACGGGCGAACACTTTCGGCAAGCAAGTGACGCCGCAAGCGCCAATGTCGTCAGCGGTTCAGTGGGCGCGGGGCGCGGCATGTCGTCCTTCGATCTGAAGGGTGGCATAGGCACCGCGTCGCGCGTGGTATCTGTCGCGGGGAAGACGGTCACGCTCGGCGCTCTGGTGCTGGCGAACTTCGGCCGGCTGCCTATGCTCACGCTTGCAGGCAAACCGGTCGGCCGGATACTGGCTGAGCGAAGCGCTCATGCCCCCTATGCAAAACCGGAGCAAGGCTCGATCATCATGATCATCGCGGTAGATGCAGCGCTCGATGCACGGCAACTGAAACGCCTGTCCATGCGTGCGGCCGCGGGTCTGGCGCGCACCGGTTCAGTCTACGGACACGGCAGCGGAGACATTGCCCTGGCGTTCTCGACGGCCTACACCATCCCACACGACGCCACCCACATTTCCTTGCCGCCCATCCTCGTCGACACCTTCCTCGACCCGCTCTTCCAAGCCTGTGCGGATAGCGTCGAACAGGCTATCGTCGATGCGCTTTGGAGCGCTACCTCGCTGTCGGGCCGCGATGGTCATCGACGTCTATCCTTACTCGATGCTGCGCCGGATATCGCGCAACTCCTGATCTGACCTGGCTTGGCTTTCCCCAATGAACATCCTGATTTCAGTCGATATAGAAGGCGTTGCCGGTGTATTCCATCCCGAGCAAACGCGTGCGGGCAACGGTGAATATGAACGCGCTCGCCGCTGGATGACGCTTGAGGCAAACGCCGCCATACAAGGGGCATTTGCGGGCGGCGCTGCCCATGTCTGGGTCAACGATTCGCATGGCGGGTTTCGCAACTTGCTGCCGGACCTGCTCGATGCACGTGCGCAAGTTGTGCTCGGCAAACCCCGGACACTCGGCATGATGGCGGGGCTGGAATACGGAGCCGAACTGGTATTCATGATCGGCTACCACGCGATGTCGCAGAGTCGCGGCATTCTTGCCCACACGATCAACAGCTTCGCGTTTGGGCGGGTGCTGTTGAACGGTGTGGAGACCGGTGAAGCAGGGTTGTACGGCGCACTGGCTGCGGAATACGGCGCACGGGTCGCGCTGCTTTCGGGCGATGATGTCTTCGCTGAAGAAACGCGAGCCCAGTTTCCGGACGCCAGTTTCGTCGTGACCAAGACCGCGACCGGTCATGGGAGCGGCATTACGCAGACACCGGAAAGCGCGTGCATGGAGATCGAGCGCGCGGCACGCTCGGTGGTTGAACGTCACGTGGCGGCGGGCACGATCAGGAATTCCGCGCATGTGTTAGCCGCACCGGTTGAATGCGAACTGCGTGTGCAGACTACTGCGCTTGCCGATCTGTTTTGTCAGTGGCCGTCGATTACGCGAATGGATGGCGTGACGCTGCGCTTTAACGCAGCGTCCGTCGAACATGTGGTGCGCACGTTGAACTGCTTGTCGGCGATGTCGTTCATGCTGCGGTGAAGGGGCAGAGACTGGTGCGGTGCACGGTGCATTGCCGGGAAAAGGCTACGAAGCTCTACGAAGCGCCGCGCAGCCACTAACAGGCCACCGCGCTGCCTCTTAGGTTCGGGTCAGACGCTGCGAGCCAAAACGAGCCCTCCATCACGCTGACACATTTGCCGCCAATGCGAATCCTTGTCTTGCCGTTGTCAGCCTCCACGCTGGCGATCAGGACGCTCGGCCGCCCCATGTCTACGCCTTGACCCACTCGTAACACGAGATTCGACTGACCCCGGACCTGGGCCACGAGTGCCGCCATGGCGGCAGTTGCGCTGCCGGTCGCCGGATCTTCTGTCATCCGGGGCGTGAACATGCGAGCTTGCAGATCGCAGCCGGCGTCAGTCGTGTCCCCGCCAGCATCGCGTGTATAGGCGTAGATAGATGTCGCGCCGTCGATGGGCAGCAAGCCTTTGTAAGCGATCGGGTTAGGTGTACATCGGCGGAGTACATCTCGGGACGCAAGTTCGACCACGACAAACGGGAGGCCGACCGAGGCGACCTGGGGTGGGTGAGCGTTGATAAGGATATCGGTGGAATTGAGCGAAAGACATTCTGCTACGCGACCTTGCGGCACTTGCGACAGCACGCTTAGCGGCTCCGGCGTAATGAGTTCTGCTCCAACCAGTTTGCCGTTCTCTTTCAGTTGAGTGACCGGAACCAGGCCCGCGGCTTCCTCAAATACGAGTTGATCTGGCAGAGGTGCTTGATTCGATGCCGCTCTAGCAGCAAGTACGAACGCCGTACCGATGTTCGGATGTCCGGCGAAAGGAATCTCGCGGCTCGGCGTAAAGATTCTCACCCATGCCGTGTTGGCGGGATCGCGGGGTGGCAATACAAACGTAGTCTCGCTATACCCGAATTCGACTGCGATTGACTGCATCTGGTCCTTCGACAAACCTTCTGCGTCCAGCACGACAGCGACCGGATTGCCTTTGAATTTTTTGTCGGTGAATACATCTGCCGTGACATAGCGACGGTTCATGAATGCCTCCCTGTTTGATGGCGTCGACAAATGACGAGCCACTATTATTGCTTAACGGACAGTCAAGGCGCCCTATACGCATAGGCGAGGTCGGACCGGCCAGTAGCTGGGATTAATGCACTTCACTTGCCCTCACTTGCGCTGATTTGCACTCGTTTGCAATCACGTACGAGTGGCTTGCAGACTGTTCTTCAGATGCTCCAGCCGATCAATATTTCCTTGGGCAAGCGTCTTGCTCGCGCAATGTCCACGGCATCGCGGCGAACATGGCTCCCCGCGATGCCAGCAGAGCTAACGCTAGTTGCTCGTTATGAAGCGATCCACGCCCCGAATTCCACAGTGCGCCAACCCGCAAGCGAAGGGCACGGCCGGTCAACAAGGCCTCTTCACTCAGTCTGCAGCAATCCGCGTTTGCGCAACATGGG
>NZ_JAQGMM010000162.1 GCF_028292365.1 Caballeronia sp. | reverse complement strand
CCCTTGGCTTCCGCGGCCTTCGCGCCTTCCGCCACCTTGGCGGCGACAACCGCTGCAGCGGCAGCAGCAACGGCAGCAGGCGACGGCTCAGGCGGTTTCGCCTGTTGAGCCTTACGCGGCGTATTCATCATTTCGCGGATAGCACGCGCTTCGGCTTCAGCCGCTGCACGGCGTTTCGCGATCTGGTCGTGCTCGGCACGCGCCTTTTCAGTCGCGGCGCGCGCGGCGTCTTCTGCCTTCTTCGCAGCTTCGCGTTGAGCGGCACGTTCGGCAGCGGCCTTCTCGTCGACTTGCGGTACGGCAACTTCAGCCTTCACCGGTTCGTCAGCGGCCTGTTCCGTCTTCGACTCCGTGCGGGATTCCTTACGTGCTGTAGAAGCAGCACGCGAGATTTCCGCGGCTTCCGCCTGAGCGGCAGCACGCTTCGCCTCTTCTTCCTCGGCACGGCGACGCTCGGCTTCAGCAGCCGCTTCACGCGCGACCCGCTCAGACTCTTCGCGCTCGAAGCGTTCCTGGCGTTCCTTCAACTCCAGCGCTTCTTTCTCGAGCAATTCGGCAGCATGACGCGCCTCTTCGTCGCGACGCTGCAATTCGGCTTCGTCGACTTCGTCTTCTTCGACGTGGTTCGCACCTTCAACGACCTGTTCAACACCGCTCTGATCGCGCTGCACGAACACGCGCTTCTTGCGGACCTCGACCTGAATGGTGCGAGCTTTACCCGTAGAGTCGGACTGTTTGATTTCCGACGTATGCCGGCGGGTCAAAGTGATCTTGCGTTTGTCGGCATCGGCGGAACCGTGCGACTTGCGCAAGTGTTCGAGCAGGCGCGACTTGTCCGTCTCGGACAAATCGTCGTCTTCGCTCGCTTTCGTGACGCCAGCCGCCTGCAACTGCTCGAGCAGGACGCCCGCAGGCATTTTGAGTTCCGCGGCAAATTGGGCTACGTTGTTACTCGCCATTCATTCCTCTTGATGCAAGGACAAATTCCCTGCTGTTTGATCGGGTCATGCGGCCTAACGGCCGCGATATGTCAGTGCGCCATGGTCATTTCTCACTGGAACCAGTGTTCACGTGCTTTCATGATCAACGCCTTAGCGGCATCCTCTTCAATACTGGTCATCTCGACCAGTTCATCCACAGCCAGCTCGGCGAGGTCGTCGCGCGTCCGGATCTGGTGTTCTTCGAGCTTCGCGTACAACTCATCCGTCATACCTTCGAGGCTCTTCAGGTCGAGCGCCACACCCTCGACCTTCTCTTCATTCGCGATCGCCAGCGTCAGAAGCGCGTCACGGGAGCGGTTACGCAACTCGTGAACAGTGTCTTCGTCGAAGGCTTCAATTTCGAGCATTTCGTTGAGCGGCACATACGCGATCTCTTCGAGGCTGGTAAAGCCTTCGTCGATGAGAATGTCGGCCACTTCTTCATCAACGTCGAGTCGCGCCATGAACAGGCTGCGTAACGTGCCACGCTCTTCGTTTTGCTTCAGCGCGGACTCGTCCGGCGTCATGATGTTGATTTGCCAGCCGGTCAATTCGCTGGCAAGACGCACGTTCTGGCCGCTGCGGCCAATAGCAACCGCGAGTTCGTTCTCGTCAACGACGACGTCCATGGAGTGTTTCTCTTCATCGACGACGATCGACTGTACGGCAGCCGGCGCGAGCGCGCCGATCACGAACTGTGCGGGGTCCTCTGACCATAGCACGATGTCGACGTTCTCGCCACCGAGCTCATTTCTCACCGCCTGGACCCGCGAACCGCGAATCCCGACGCAGGTACCGATTGGGTCGATGCGCTTGTCGTAAGCAATCACCCCGATTTTCGCACGCACGCCAGGATCACGCGCGGCGGCCTTGATTTCGAGCAGACCCTGCTCGATCTCCGGCACTTCCATTTCAAACAGCTTCATCAGGAACTCGGGCGCCGTGCGCGAGAGTTCGATCTGCGGACCACGTGCCGTCCGGTCAACCTTCGCAATGTAGGCGCGAACCCGGTCGCCGACCCGCAGGTTTTCCTTCGGAATCAGCTGGTCGCGGCGCAACAGCGCTTCCACACGACCCGATTCGACGATGAAATTGCCCTTGTCCAGACGCTTCACCGCGCCGGTCATGATCTTTTCGCCGCGTTCCAGGAAGTCGTTCAGGATCTGCTCGCGCTCAGCGTCGCGAACCTTCTGAAGAATCACCTGCTTGGCGGCCTGCGCACCGATCCGGCCGAACTCGATGGACGGAATGGGTTGCTCGATGTATTCATCGATTTGCGCGTCGGGCTTCTCTTCCTTCGCTTCGAACAACAGGATTTCCTGGTCGGGTTCCTGCAGGCCGGCTTCGTCCGGCACCACTTTCCAGCGACGGAAGGTCTCGTGCTCGCCGCTTTCACGGTCGATTGCCACGCGGATATCCACGTCTTCCTCGAACAGCTTCTTCGTTGCCGAAGCAAGCGCTGCTTCGAGCGCTGCGTACACCACGTCCTTGTTGACGTTCTTCTCGCGCGCCAGCGCATCCGCCAGCATCAAAACTTCGCGACTCATTGTTTGCGGCTCCTAAAGTCAACTTTGGGGACGAGACGTGCTTTATCGAGGTCTGCGAGCGTGAAATCGAGCATCGCAGCGCCGCCGTCCTTCCCTTCGAATTCCAAACCAATCGACTCGCCTTCCGGGGCATGCAGGATGCCACGGTACGACTTGCGCCCGTCCAGCGGCTTCTTTAATGTGATAGTGACTTCGCTGCCTGCGAAGCGTTCGAAATCCGCCAATTTCTTAAGCGGACGATCGAGGCCCGGCGACCCGACTTCGAGCCGTGAGTAATCGATATTCTCCACTTCGAACAGATACTGAAGCTGACGTGTGACTTTCTCACAGTCTTCAATCGCGATGCCGGCGGGCTGGTCGATGGAGATACGCAGCAAACCGCCCCCCGCGCGCTCGATATCGACAAGTTCATAGCCCAGGCCCAAGACCGTGGTTTCGATGATTTCCGTCAGTTGCACAGTGAAAGACTCCAAGATGTTCGCGCGCTCCACGCCGAACACCTGCGGACCGCGCCTTGAGCTGGCGCACTTTCGTTGCCCAAGATGCTGAACCGAACGGCCAAAAAAAAATGGGCGCAACGCCCATCCTTCTGTACCGAGATCACATCCGGGTGGCAAAACAAACGCCATGCCCAGCGACTTCGTGATTTTAGCCATTTTTCGGGATAAACGCAACCAATGCGCCCTGTATATAGCCATTTGACGGCCATTTACAAGGCAAATCGAAGGCATTCATCACGCTTTTGTCGGACTTTCTCCGAGGCTAAAGTCATCGTGCTGAATTTAATTGACGACTGCGCGGGCAATTTGGTTGCCCGCCTTTCGGCCCAAGTCACATGCCGCGCCACACAAACCTCTGAGTCGGGCGCGACGTTTGACTCTTAGCGCCCGCGCGTTCGGTTGCGCGGCGCCGGGCGGGCGCCGCCGCGGCCTGCGCCGCCCGCGTTGCCGCCATTACCTTGCGCGCCCGCGCCAGCCGGACCTTGACCTTGACGGCCGCCCTGGCCGGGGCGCTTGCCGCCGCCATTTGCCGAGCGTCCGCCTGCGCCATTGCCACTACCCATGGCAGGTGAACCCGGCGGACGACTGCCGCGCGGGCCGCCAGCGGAGCCGCCTGGACGCGGCATCGCGCGGTTGCCATTCGCTTCGCCGCCACCTGCACGATTGCCGTTTGCTTCCCGGCCGCCATTGCTGCCACGCGCGCCATAACCAGCGCCGCCGCTGCCGCCGTTGCCTGTATAACCGCCGCTGGAACCGCCACCGAAGCCGCCTGGTGCACCACGCCGTCCGCCCGGGCCGCCAGGGCCGCCGCGTGGAGGCGTCGTCTGGGCGAATCGGCCATGCGAACTGAGCACCGGCTCACGCGTGATGATGCCCATCGACGTTTGCAGCGGATCGGGCTGAATGCGCGGTGCAGCGCTGCGCGCGCCCCGCTCTTCCGCCGGCGCCTTGAGTCCGACCGATGCCAGGAGACCACGCACTTCGTTGTCTTCGAGTTCTTCCCAACGACCGCGCTTGAGCCCCTTGGGTAACGCGATCGGGCCGTGCCGGGTACGAATCAGCCGGCTCACCATCAGGCCGGCGGCTTCGAACATGCGGCGCACTTCGCGGTTCCGGCCTTCAGCCAGCGCCACGTGATACCAATGATTCGTGCCTTCGCCGCCGCCATCGCGGATACGAAGGAAGTTCGCTGGGCCGTCTTCCAGCTCCACGCCGTGCAGCAGCTTCTGACGCATACCTTCCGACAACTCGCCCACCACCCGCACCGCGTATTCACGCTCGACGCTGTACCGCGGGTGCATGAACCGGTTGGCCAGGTCTCCCGATGTAGTCAGCAGCAGCAACCCTTCGGTGTTGAAGTCGAGCCGTCCAACCGCAAGCCATTTGGCCGTTTTCATCGGCGGGAGGTTGTCGAAAACTGAAGGACGGCCTTCCGGATCGGCATGACTGACAATCTCGCCCGTCGGTTTGTGATACAGCAGGATGCGCGGCGGTTTGCTCGCGAGCTTGCGCTTGACCGGCTTGCCGTTGATGCGAACCTGATCGGTCGGCATGATGCGCTGGCCGATATGCGCCGGCTCACCATTCACCGATACCCGGCCGGCTACGATCAATTCTTCCATGTCGCGACGCGAGCCCATGCCTGCTTCGGCGAGCAC
>NZ_JAQGMM010000137.1 GCF_028292365.1 Caballeronia sp. | reverse complement strand
GCGTCGTCTTGACGTTGCCCCAATCCGGGGCGTGTCACTGATATATGGCCGATAAGCAGCGCCGACAGACGCACCAGATAGCGACGGTAAATCCGAAGGACAGGGTGAACTTTGACGTGCTATCGGGTAACCCGCTTCACGCTTCAACAAGAGGCTAACCAGGCGCATGCAAAAAAAATCCATCCGGCTTGCACCGAATGGATTTTTTAGCGACAACGCGTGGTCGCAGAGGTACCTTGATTGCCGCGTTGCCGCGCTTCCGTAGAAGCTCGAACCAACCGGTTTTACCCGGGCGATTCGCCGTTCGTTATCCAGCGGGGATCTGGATCACCAACGATGTACACATGATGATGTTTCGACGAATCGCAGGCTATCGGAGGAATCCGACTGCTTTACTTGAGCACTCTTCCTGAACCTAGCGGACCCGATTGCACGAGATCGACCAGCACACGCGTACCCGGAATAACCGTGGCGGCTGCGTTCGGCGAATTTGCCTGCACCGTCAGGACAGCGCCCTGCGTGTCCTTGAGCGTCATCACGTTGCCATCAACGCGTGCCACGCTGGCCACGATCTGATTGCCGTCCGCTGAAGGCACGGGCGCCAGCGACGACGAGTCGAGCACCGTCAGCCTGACCGCGCGCTGGGATGTGCCAACCACCTTCGTGCCAGCTTTCAGTTTGTCGAGATTCTGCACATCGCTGCCGACCTGAAACGCTTCGGCACGGCCCTGTGCATTGATGACCGTGACCTGGTGCGTACTCACATCCACTGATTGCACACGCCCGCCAATTTGCACTGCCGTGGTGCCGTCGATAGTCGCGGCAAACGCGCCGGTCATGACCATTGACGATGCAGCCGCGATCAGTGCGGACTTGAATGACCCAAGGGCCTTCCTTGCTTTCGATTTCATGCTATTGCTCCTGCCGGACAAATAAGGTTCGGCTCATGCGATGTCCGATCTAATCGCACAAACTGTTCAAATAACGTGAACCCAGTTTGTTTTTCGAGATGACCACTGTCAATCAACCCGGCTGGTTTTTAGGTATCCTCCTATTTCAAGACGTCGATTTAGGATGTGCACCAAAACAATCAATTTCGAAGCCTGTTAGAAGTGGTAAAGCTTAAAGGTCGTACACTGTTGCAATCGTGCTCGGCGCGGTTATTTAGGATGACGCAGTCCATTACAATAGGCGCTTGCAATCTTTGCCCGGCATCGGGCGCTGGGGAAATACCATGTCTCTTCTCGACGTGGACACTATCGATTACGTCGGCGTGAACATTTTGTTCAAGCGCGTGTACGTCGGCATTTTCGACGACCTCGACTGGGACGACGAAGCGAAGCATTTTGCGCTGCTGACCAAGAAAATCGATCGTTACACGCAATACATCCGTTCGGGTCAGTTACTCGCGGCTTACCCGCGGGTGCGCGGCTATCCGGTGGTTATCGAATATGTTGCAATGCGGCCGATGACCCGCTCCGCCGAGGTTTTCTGGAAGACGCGCGAGACGCTTATCCGCGCGAGCGGTTTTGACGTCCGGTGCCGTACCGTCGACGTGCGGCATGCGCTTGCCGCGGATATCGAGGATATCGAGGTGAAAGTGGACAACGCTGAAGTTGCCGCTGACACGCGGCTGGAATCGATTGTCAACGCGCTCGATCTTGCACCGCGGCCAGCTCCTGAAGAGAAGCAGCGTGACGACATCGTCCATGCCGGCCGCCGCGCCGTGCTGGTGATGCGCAAGAAAACGTCGTCGGGACGATGAGCGCGTACGAGCGGTCAAAGCAAGCGCCGTCGAGCGAAACGTTCATTGTGACAAAACAGTGAAACAGTGACAGTTAGGCAAAAAAGGCGAGGCCCAATTGGGCTTCGCCTTTTCTGCGTTCTGCGTATCGTGTCTTGCGAAGATCCGGCCGGCCTAGCAGGGTTCACTGCGTTCCCGTGCTTCCCTCCCAAGCCTTCACCGGTTCGTCGCTCGAGCAAACCTATACCGGCTTTTCAAGCAACAACCGTGGTTCACCCGCCTTGGCGCATGAACCGGGCACTTCATTCGCCACCCGTATTCATCGGCAAGCGCCGTTTATGGGAAATGGCGACGGGACGCTTGGAGTCCGCGTCGCGCGGTGCGCCCGCGCCGGTGCGGGCCGCCCCGGCGGTGAATGCTTTGCCGGTGTCTTCCTGGATGGTCGAAATCGAATGCTTGTAGACCGCCTGGATGCCGGCGGCGGAACTCAGCATGACCAGATACTGGTCGAACGATTCGATGTGACCAACCAGTCGTACCCCGTTCACGAGGAAAATTGCGACACGCTTGCGTTCTTTGCGGGCGGCGTTAAGCACGTCGCTCTGACTTTGCTGCTGGGGTTCTGTAGCCATTCTCATTCGACCTGACGTTAGTATTTCAGACTGTTCCGGCAGACATCCACCGGAATCTTGATGCGCGTTGCACGATTCGACAATTCGATAGTGCGCTGCGCCGGACTCACTATTAAGTCCCGGAGAAACGACTTGCGCTGACCGAATGCTACCGTTCCTGCCGCTCGGTAACACCATAATGCCAGATGGCGGCACCGCGCATCGTTTGCTCCCATTCGAGCAATGCAGCTCCCGGGAGTTCAAATTTCGCACGAAAAATCAGTTTCGGAATATTCGCAAGCCCCATAAAACTGCTTACGTTTGCATCTCCAATACTAACCCACTGGAATATCGCGTGGGCGCGGGCTGTTGAGGTCGAACAAGGTCAAAACCGGACAAACTCTCGCCGGCCAGCGCCGCGCAGTGCGAGGGGCAACAGCCGGCACTTTCCGGTGGTTGCTGAAAAGTCCGGCGGCTGAGCTCCGCCGAACTGGCGGTCAAGTCGCGCGAGATCCCGAGCCTCGGCCATTCAAACAAAGGAAAGGTCAAAAAAGGCCGTCACGCCCGGTTTCCCGAATCGCAACAGCCTTTTGCATTCGCCGCCGCCTAACGCGGGTGGCGTCTGGATTTTAACGCCCAGCTTTATTGAGCGGGGGTTGCGGGGGTTGCCGGCTTCTTCTGCTTATGCTTGAAGAGGTGAGGCTTGCCTCTCGAACTTCCCGGTGTGGAGCTATTGTCGCCGCCCGTGGTCGGACCGGCCGTTGCTGCACCGTGCGCGTTGCCGCCGCCCGAACCACCGTTGCCATTTCCCTGGGCCGCGGCCATGCCGGACGCGCCAAGGAGGATTGCAGATACGCAAATCAGGTTAAGTACTTTCATGGTCAAACTCCAAGGAGCACGCATAGAGCACGATTTAGCATTCGGTTGCCGGCCTCCGGGCTCGCGCCTGATGACCGACTCGCAGACAACGGGTCGAATGTAATGTATTGCAAGCACCGCTTCAATAATTGTTTCCATTAATCCGACACACGCCCGCTGTAGCACAGCTCGCAGCGATACGTGTTCTCAAACCGGCGGCCCCGGCAACAAGGGCATCAGCTGCCGGGCGACGCCGTCCAGGATCTCCTTCGACAAAACCGGGTCCGAGACCGCTCTCGCCAAGCCGATCGCGCCGAGACAGGCGCTCAGCTGCAGCATGGCGCGGGCACGGCGCTCGGCCGGGTCCGGGATATCGAGCAAACCCTCGGAGAACGCGAGATTGTGCTTGACCCGTTCCGTGAATACCTCGCGCGTGGCGTCGTTGCCGCGTCCGACATCACCCAGCAACGCGCCCAGCGCACAACCTTGGCCAGGGGCATCCCGATGCGCCTCGCTCAAGTAGTCGCGCACCGCCTGCGCGAGATTTTCTGCACGTGCCTCCCATACATCGAGGCTCTTGAATGCAACCTCGAGCGCCTCGGTCACGAGTTCGTCGCGCGATTCAAAATGCTTGTAGAAGCCGCCGACAGTCATGCCGGCCTCCTTCATGACGTCGGCGACGCCGATGCCGTCCAGCCCAAGTTCCCGAAAGCGTCGTGCCGCCACATCGACTATCCGCTGATGTGTTGCCGCCTTCTCTGCCTGTGAATGTCCCATGACCTTCGTTTGTCCTGTGATGGGGTGCCTACTAAGGTGACCATAGGCACCCCCGGGACATCAATCTTAATGCAGAACTGGAATGACGCAGGCGGGCTGGCTCAACGCAATATTTGTCGCCGCTTGCATGTTCGTGTCATTTTCCGCAATACAACAGGATATTAATTAGGCATGCGACGTAATTAATGAAAATTAAATTATGCTTCCCGATGACGCCGTTGGCCAGACGGCGTCATCCGCTCTTCAGGCCTTGAAAAAACGGTTCTCGGGCCTCGGTAATCCAAGGTTCTCTCGCAGAGTGACGCCTTCGTATTCACGTCGGAAGATACCTCTTGCCTGCAGTTCAGGCACGACCTTGTCGACGAAATCGTCGAGTCCGCCCGGCAGATAAGGGAACATCACGTTGAAGCCATCAGATCCGTCCTCCACGAGCCATTGCTCCATCTGGTCCGCAATCATCGTGGGCGTGCCGATCATTTCAAGCCCAGAATAACCCCCGACCCGCTGCGCCAGCTGGCGGATCGTGAGATTGTCGCGGCTCGCCCATTCGATCACGCGCTCGCGGCTGCTTTTGCTTGCGTTGGTTTCAGGTATCTCGGGCAACGGTCCGTCGGGGTCAAAGCCTGAGACATCGTGACCCAGCATGATCGAGAGCGAGGCAATGCCGCTGTCGTAATGAACCAGGCTATCGAGGCGCGCGCGCTTCTCCAGTGCCTCGTCCAACGAATCACCGACCACGACGAACGCCGCCGGCAGGATCTTGAGATGCTCGGGATTGCGCCCGAGTGTCGCCATGCGCCCTTTGATATCGGCGTAAAACCGCTGACCGTCCGCTAGGGTGGTCTGTGCGGTAAACACGGCTTCCGCCGTTTCGGCGGCAATCTGCCGGCCCGCTTCCGATGACCCCGCCTGCACGATGACCGGCCAGCCCTGCACGGGCCGCGCAATATTGAGCGGCCCGCGCACCGACAGATGCTCGCCCTTGTGGTTCAGCACATGCATCTTGTCGGGTTCGAAGAAGGTGCCGCTTTCAACGTCGCGAATGAAGGCGTCGTCAGCCCAGCTATCCCAGAGGCCGGTCACGACATCGAAGAACTCCCGGCCCCGCCGATATCGCTCGGCATGCTCCACATGCTCTTCCAGACCGAAGTTGAGCGCTGCGTCCGGGTTGGCGGTGGTCACCAGGTTCCAGCCGGCGCGGCCGCCGCTCAGGTGGTCGAGTGAGGCGAAACGGCGAGCGACGTGATAAGGCTCGTCGAACGTGGTGGACGCTGTCGCGATCAGGCCGATGCGCTCGGTCACCGCCGCGAGCGCCGACAACAACGTCAGCGGCTCGAACGACGTGGCTGTGTGACTTCGCCTCAGCGCCTGGGTAGACATGTTGAGCACGGCGAGATGGTCTGCCATGAAGAAGGCGTCGAAACGGCCGCGCTCCAGCGTCTGCGCAAAACGCTTGAGATGCGCGAAATTGAAGTTGGCGTCCGGGAATGCACCGGGGTAACGCCAGGCTCCGGTATGAATGGTGGCCGGGCGCATGAAAGCGCCGAGCCGCAAACGACGTTGCGTGGTCATTGGATTCCGTTCAAGCGTTGATAAGATTGCCTCGACGGCAAGGCAAACGCTGCGCGCGCGGCGTCATCGATAAAATACGTCGAATGACGAATCCGTGCACAAACGGGTATTGGTGCAAGAGCGGTTTGGTGAGTCGTTCGTCTTTGGGCAAGCGTGTGGCGTCGCCGATGCGTCCGGATTCTTCAGCGACTCAGCGACGCCACCCAGCGCGTCAGGCTGCCGGCTGCACGTCGAACTTGTCTACCCGATCCGTATAGAAAGCCAGGTGATCCTTGATCTCGGCGACCGCCGGATAGGTGTCTTCATAGGTCCATACCGCATTCACAGAACGCTCGCCGCCCAGCGGAATGCTGTAGTACGAGCAATCCCCCTTGTACGGGCAATAGGTTGCGTGGTCCGTGCGCTGCAACAACGCCATGTCGACGTCCTTGCGCGGAATGTACTGGACCGCCGGGTACGACGCTTCACGCAACGTCAGCGCCTCGCGCGTGTCTGCAATAACCCGGCCGCCCATAGAGATAGTGATGCGCGCCGGGTTGGGCTCGATCGTGATGGGGTGATCGGGCCCGGGAATCTTGACTGTTTTGGTCTGCATGGCTTCGTGCTCCTTGAAGCGAGGGTTAACGGACTCAGCGTAGTGAGATAGTCGTTACCTACGAATACTGCAGGGTATCGGAAAGTGGATTTTTCTGCCGCGCACCCCGGTGTTTCCGCGCCAGCATTACGGCCTTGGCAAATCGGACGCTAGCGGGAGACAAGCCGCGCAGCCAAGAACGTGCGCTGAACAGTCAGCTCAGGGAAATGATGTTGAAAAAATTGCGTTGCCTGGCCGAGCGTCGCGCAGCACGGCCTATAAATAACCCTTGCCGTCTACATAGGCCTTGCGCCAGCGTGTAATTGTCACTCGCTCGAATAAACCCGCAAGCGCGAACGGGTCCTTGGCGATGAATCTTTCCGCATCTTCGCGCGTGTCGAGGTCGACCACATACACGCCGCCTCCCGCGTTACTGCCGTCGTCCTGGAGTTTCGCGCCGCACGCAAGCAACAACGCCTTGTTCGCTTCGAGATAGGCCAGATGCACGTCGCGCTCCCGAATGCGCACCGGAGCGTGATCTGGCTTGTCCCACGTTTCGATAATGAACGCCATGACACTTCCCTTAAGGAACTCAGTTTTGCGCGATAGCCGACGGATGCTGCGCAAGCGGCGTGACCTGGATCGCCATGTAAGGGAAAAGCGGCAGCGAGCTGAGCAAGGTGTGCAGTTCGTCGTTGGACTCGACGTCGAGGACGCTGTAGTTCGCGTACTGCCCCGCCACGCGCCACAAGTGACGCCACTTCCCTTCCTGCTGCAGTTTTTGCGAGAACGCTTTCTCGTCGGCCTTCAGGCTATTGATGAGCTCGGTGTCGGCGTCGAGAGGAATCTGTACCACCATATGAACCAGGAACAACATGATCGCCCCTCCGGAAGATGATTGAACCGCCTAGCCCCATGCAAGAATCGCGACGGTATACACGATACCAATCCAGAACATCATGATGACGGTATAACCCATGATGTCTTTCAGCTTGAGCTTCGACAACGCGAGCGCCGGCAAGATCCAGAACGGCTGGATCAGGTCGTTCCAGGCGTTGCCGAGCATGACCGCGGTGGCCGTATGCCCCACGGACGCACCAATCGCCTTCGCCGCCTCGATCATGAACGGCCCCTGGATGACCCAGTGGCCGCCGCCTGAAGGTGCGAAGAAATTGATGAAGAACGAACTGATGAGACCCCAGAACGGCAACGTATGCGGCGTCGCGATCTTGACGAAGAACTCAGAAAACGTATTGACCAGTCCCGACGACGCCATGATCGCCATGATGCCCGCGTAGAACGGATATTGCAGGATGATGCCGCTGATCGTCCTGATGCCTTCGTTGAGTTTTTCAACATAGCGTATCGGCGTGCCCAGCAAGATGATGCCGAGGAACAAGATGATGAAGTTGATCAGGTTCAAATCCATCGTGCCGCCGCCGTGGAAATACAGCACGACGTATACCACGCCGATCAATCCAATCAAGCCACTCAGCAACCGGCTGTTGTTCAGGCGGCTGGCAAATGTTTTTTCGTCGCCGGCGTCGGCGGGAATAGCCGCTTGCGCGGCTCGCGTGCGCTCCTCAAGCGTACGGTCGATCTCGGTCACCGGCTGGCCCGGCTTCGGATGCAGCCACGCGTTAAGCAAGGGCAGCGTGATCAGCACGACCAGGCTGGTAACAAGCATGGTCGGTGAAAAGATGGTCTCCGAGAGCGGAATGACGCCCATCTGTGCTTCCATCGGGTGGCCTTTGGTCGAGATAAGCACGGGAATGCTCGCCGACAAACCGAGACCATAAAGCGTGAAACCGCTATACGCCGATGCAATGATCAACGGGTAGTGAACGCCCTTCACACTGAGCGCCAGCTTGCGCGCGACAATACCGCCGATCACCAGCCCGAAGCCCCAGTTGAGATAACTGCCGATGCCGCCTACCAGCGTTGCAACAATGATCGCCATGCGTGGATCGTGCACCCGCACAACAATGCGATCGAGGAATCGCTCGGTCAGCGGCGCGGTCGCGAGCACGTAACCCATCGCGAGGATCACGGCCATCTGCGTGGTGAACGCAAGCAGCGTCCAAAAGCCTTTGCCCCAGCTTGTTGTCAGCGCCACGATGCCCTGGCCCTGCACCAATACGGCAAGGATCATGGTGAGAAGCGTCAGCCCGATCGCAAATACAAACGGATCGGGCAAATACTTGCGCATCAGTTCGGTGAAGAATCCCGTTATTTTCTGCATTGCAATGTCTCTGGAGTATTATTTAGTTAAGCGAAGTTTCTGAAAATGGGCACCGCTGGAACAAAGCTGCTCGTTCGGCTCTCAAGACTCTTTTCCTGAAGGCTCCTTTCCTGAAGCCTCCTTTTCTGAACTCTTTTCTGAACCCGTTAACCGCCGGTGGCGGGTCAGCGCCATCATTGCCCGGTCGCGCCATGCCACGCGCTCTTCCCATTGTTCAAGCGGCACCGCCGCGCGCCTTGCCGCGGCCACGATCTCGACCAGCTCCGGTGTCCAGGGATCGTGCTGACCACGCTCCGCGCCCATTCGTTCGTATGCAGGCCCCATCTTCTGTGCATGCGAGCTGATACCGCCGCGCGTATTCAGATCCACCGTTTCGAATGGTCCGATCACGGACCACCGCAAGCCAAGGCCGTCACGCATGACTGTATCTATGTCCTCGACCGTCGCGACGCCGTCACGCACGAGGCAATATGCTTCGCGCAGCACGGCGCCCTGCAACCGGTTGAAGACGAAGCCCTCGATTTCCTTCGATACCAGCACGGGTTGCAAGCCGGCATCGCGGAAAAGTTGCAGCGTGCGTTGCGTGACGTCAGGCGCGGTAAAAGGCGCGGGCACAATCTCGATCACGGGAATCAAATACGGTGGATTGCCTGGATGCGCAATCAGGCAACGATGCCTTCCGGCCAGGTCATCAACGAAGCTTGACGTCGTCAAAGCCGATGAAGCGCTGGCGAAGATCGCCGTCGCGGGCGCGGCGGCATCGAATTGTTCAAATAACTCACGCTTGATGTCCACCCGCTCGGGAGCGCACTCCTGCACGAGATCCGCGTCGGCAACCGCTGCTTCCACGGACGCTGCTATTTGGACGCGCGCCGCCACGGCGTCAGCGGCTTCGTCGAGTAATCCAAAACGCGCCAGTTCATTCAGGCGCTGCGTGATCTCTCCGAGGGCTGCATCGCGGCGGGACGCGTCTGGATCGAACAGTCGCACGGGCCATCCCGCCCGCGCAAACACCACAGCGAACGCAACCCCGATACTCCCCGCCCCCACAATTGCCACACGCCGGATATCTGCCGTGCTCATCTCAGACTCCCGCTACGCCGACCGTCATCCCGCCGCACACATAGAGCACCTGACCGGTGACAAAACCGCTGCGGGCATCGAGGAGATAGGACGCGGCATGCGCGATATCTTCCGGCGTGCCCACGCGTTTCACCGGCACACTCTCGACAATCGCGCGCGTACGCGGACTGTCCGGCGGGTTCGCGCGATCGAAAAGTTCAGTGCGAATCGGGCCAGGGCCAATCGCGTTCGCCGTAATGCCATGACGGCCGAGTTCCAGCGCCCATACGCGGGTCATGCCAATCAACGCGGCCTTCGTCGCCGAGTACGCGGTACGTAGTTCCTTGCCTAGCGCCGCGCGCGAAGACATATTCACGATGCGGCCGAAACCCGCGGCTTGCATGCCCGGCAGCAGCGCCTGCATGCACTGCATCGCGCAACGTACATTCAGGGACCAGGCGAGTTCGAGTTCTTCGAGACTCTGTTCACCCGCGCCGGCCGGGACCACCACGCCGACGTTGTTGACCAGCCGCGTGACCGGCCCGCCCGCGAGTGCCTGGTCAAGTGCTTTCCTCGTTGCTTCGGTATCCGAAAGATCAGCGATCAGACCGCTGCCTATCCGACTGCCTACGCGGTCGATCACAACGGCTTCGAAGCCATCCGCTTCACAGCGCTCGGCACAGGCCGCACCGATCCCGGCTGCGCCACCGGTAATCAAAACTCGTTCTCGTGTCATGTCGTGTACTTTAGAAAATCAGACGGTGGCGATCGGCGTCACGGGCGAACCCATCGCGCCCGGCAAGCGCAGCGGCGGCGCCGTGAGCATGAAGTGCGAGCGACCGTTGGCGCGCAGCCAGACCGCCAGATCGTGCAGATACCAAAGCTCGCCAAGCGGCAAGCCGAGCTTGAACAAACAATGATGGTGCAGCGGCATCAACGGA
>NZ_JAQGMM010000037.1 GCF_028292365.1 Caballeronia sp. | reverse complement strand
GCTACAGCGGAGAAACAGATGATGCGCGATCAGGCGACGTTCGAGCCTGCCCCGAACCGAGTGACTCAGCCTGAGTTCTGGGGCACGCTTCCCGCCCGTTGGGATAGCGACACCGACGAGACGCTCGTCTGCTGCCACGTTCGTCAGGAAACGCACGACGTAAAGAGCTTTTTCTTTCGTGCGCCGGCTGAACGGACCTTCGTTTTCGAGCCGGGTCAGTTCATTACGCTGGAGCTGGAGATCGACGGCGAATCGATCAATCGCTGCTATACGATCTCCTCGCCGCCTACGCGTCCTCACACCATTTCCATCACGGTGAAGCGTGTGCCGGGTGGCAAGGTGTCGAACTGGCTGCACGACAATCTTCAGACAGGTGGCAAGGTTCGCGTGCTGGGACCCGCCGGCGAGTTCACGTGCGCGCGGCATCCGGCACGCAAGTTCCTGTTTTTATCGGCGGGATCGGGTGTCACGCCGTTGATGTCCATGAGCCGTGCGCATCACGAACTCGGCGAGGATCGCGATATTGTGTTCGTGCACAGCGCCCGCACGCCCGACGACATCATCTTTGCGCGCGAACTCGACCTGATTGCGTCGAACCAGACGAACTTCCGCACGGCGTTTGTGTGCGAACGGGTGGGCACGCGGACGAACTGGCCCGGCGTGACGGGTTTCCTCACATTGCCGCTGCTCAAGCTTGTCGCGCCGGATTTTATGGAGCGGGAAATCTTTACGTGCGGTCCGGCGCCGTACATGAAAGCGGTGCGCGATCTGCTAGCGGAAGGTGGCTTCGACACTTCGCATTATCACGAGGAAAGCTTCTCCTTCGAGACGATTTCAGAAGTCGCGGCGCAACTGACGACCGCTCATGTCGCGAATGCATTGCAATCTACTGAGGCGTTCGCGGAGATGCGCGAAAGCGCGGTTGGCTTTGACCTCTCGCCTGAGATCGTCGCCGCGCCTATAGAGACCACGTTCAAGGTGAGTTTTGCCAAGAGTAATCGCGAGATCGAGTGCGGCGGCACGCAGCACGTTCTGGACGCGGCCAAGAAATCGGGCGTCCGTTTGCCGGCATCGTGTACGCAAGGCATGTGCGGCACCTGCAAGGTCAAGCTGCTATCGGGCGAAGTCGAGATGAAGCATAACGGCGGCATTCGCCAGCGCGAGATCGACCAGGGCATGGTGCTGTTGTGTTGCAGCAAGCCGCTGACGGATCTTGTCGTCGATAAGTAGGGTATTCATCAGGGCCGGCGACGCAGCCGGATTAAACGAGGTCGCATCCAGACAACTGGGTGTCGAAAAATAACCAGTCGGCGTTTTTCTGGCCGGTGATTCTAAAGCCTCAATGGTGTGGACCGCAAAGGGGAGTACGACAATGAGACTGATCAAAAAACTGCTTGTTTTGAGCACTTTAAGTGCTGCGCTGGCTGCAACCAGCGCGGGTGTGATTGCCGCCGACGCGAAACCGACCATCAAGATCGGTTACGTGGAAGGCTGGGACGACAGCGTGGCGACGTCGAACGTGGCGGCTCAGATCATCGAGAAAAAGCTGGGTTATCCGGTGCAACTCGTGCCGGTCGCGGCCGGCGTGATGTGGCAGGGCGTGGCGCGTGGCGACCTCGACGCTACGCTCTCAGCGTGGCTGCCGGTCACGCACGGCGCGTACTGGGAAAACTTCAAGACGAAGGTCGTCGATCTCGGTACCAACTTTCCTGACGCGAAGATTGGCCTGATCGTGCCGGAAGATGCGGACGTGACGAGCTTGACGGATCTCGAAGCGAAGAAGGCTGAGTTCGGCGGGCGTATTGTCGGTATTGATGCCGGTGCGGGCGTGATGTCGAAGACGAGCGAAGCGATCAAGGCATACGGTCTGGACTACACGTTAATGCCGAGTTCTGGCAGTGCGATGACGGCGGAACTGGCGCGTTCGGAAAACGCGAAGAAGCCGATCATTGTGACGGGCTGGAAACCACACTGGATGTTCGCGAAGTACAAGCTGAAATTCCTGGAAGATCCGAAGAAGGTATTCGGTGAAGCCGAGCATGTGGACAGCGTGGTGAATCCGGGACTCGCGCAGAAGGCTCCCACTGTGGTCGCTTTCCTGAAGAAGTTCCAATGGAAACCGGGTGAGATCGACAGCGTGATGCTGGCTACCACGAACGGCGCGAAGCCGGCCGCTGCTGCGGACGCGTGGGTGAGCGCACATGGCGATCGTGTGTCTAGCTGGACTGCTAATTAAAAACCCTGAGCCTTAGCTCCAACGAAACAACGTCGCTTTTTAGCGGCGTTGTTTTATTTCAAAGCCCAATTTCAAAGGCTGATTACAGCACCACGGTCCGGTCGCCGTTGATAAACACGCGCCGTTCAATGAACGCCTTTACCGCGCGAGCAAGCGTGATGCATTCCACATCGCGGCCGGTCGCCAGCAAGCGCTCCGGCTTGTACGAGTGGTCCACGCGCTCAACTACCTGTTCGATGATCGGCCCTTCGTCGAGGTCATCGGTCACGAAATGCGCCGTTGCACCGATCAGCTTCACGCCACGCGTATGCGCTTGGTGATAAGGCTTCGCGCCTTTGAACCCGGGCAAGAACGAATGATGGATATTGATCGCGCGCGCGGCCAGTTTCCGGCTCGTCTCGCCTGACAATATTTGCATATAGCGCGCGAGAATCATCAACTCCGCGCCGGACGATTCGAACAAATCGAGCAGTTGCACTTCCTGTTGCGGCTTGGTTTCTGCAGTGATCGGGAGATGGTGGAACGGCAGGCCATGCTGCACGGCAAGCGGTTCGAAATCACGATGGTTTGACCCGATCCCGACAATGTCCATCTTCAGTTCGCCCATGCGCCAGCGGAACAACAGGTCCGCGAGGCAGTGCTCGAGCTTCGACACCATGATCAGCACCTTCGGCCGCGCCGCCACCTTGTGAATGGCCCAGGTCATGGAGAAACGTTCGGCGATCGGCGTGAATTCCTGCTGCAACGCGGCGATCTGCAGCGTTTCATCATGATCCACGCCGTGAAACACGCAGCGTACGAAGAAGCGCTGGCTGAGGTCGTCGTCGAAGACGGTGAGTTCATCGACGTAACACTGGTGCCGGTCTAGGAAGCCCACCACGGCGGCGACTTGTCCCGCTGCGCTAGGGCACGCGACCGTCAGTACGAGTTGATGAGAAAGGGTGTCAGTGACGTTACTAGTGAGGTTGCTGCCGGCCATGCGGTTCTCCACTATGCGAATGGCAGCGCCGCGAACGCAGCGCGCATACGTTGCAGTAGAACAAATTGCATGGTGCGGCGGCTAGAAGCTAAACGCCGTGACGCTGGTATCGGAGCGTCAGGTGGCTACTCGCCCGAGTTCAGGCGGCCACGCCGCATTCAGCCAGCAGCCAGTCGCGAAACGCACAGACGGTCAAAGTTTGAGCGCGTGGCGCATTCAAAAGATATCCGCCGTCGGTTGTGACCGGTGTGTCGAACAACTGGATCAGTTGACCATTTGCAACGAGTTCATCCACCAGCGGCTCCCAGCCAAGCGCCACGCCCTGGCCCATGATGGCCGCGTGCGCGACGAAGCCGTAGCTATTGAACGTGATGCCGCGATGCGCAGGTGGTGCCGCCAACCCGTGCGCCGCGAACCAGCCATGCCACGACAGCCAGCGCTCCGGGTTCGTCGGTTCCAGATGCAGCAGCGGCAGGCTGATGAGGTCTGAAGGATCACGGGGCTTGCCGTGTCGCGCGAGGAACGCCGGGCTGCATACTGGCGTGACTCGCTCGGGAAATAGTTTGACCGTTCCGCGTCCGGCCCAGTCGGTTGCTGCATCGCCGAAGCCAATCACGATATCCGCATGATCGTGATCGGCGGCGAGCACGTCTTGCGCAGTGGTGATCCTGACATCCACATCCGGCATCAACGCCTTGAATTGCGACAGGCGCGGCATCAGCCAATACGTGGCGAAGCCGAAGTCGGTGAGGAGCTTGAGCGAGCGCTGCGCGGGCGCCGCGTGCCGCGCCCGGATGTCGTTGGTGGCAACGCGGATGGTGTCGAGACTCTGGCGAACGGCTTCGAACAGGCGCACGCCGTCCTCGGTCAGCGTTACGCCCCGGTGCCCGCGCTCGAATAGAGCGGCGCCGAGGTTCTCCTCGAGTTGCACCACGCGCTGGCTGACTGCCGGCTGTGTGGAGCCCAGTTCGCGGGCGGCGGCGGTGAAGCTGGCGAGACGCGCGGCGGACTCGAACATCGACAGCGCCTGCATGGGCGGCAAACGATCCTGTCTCGACATAAGTCTCCCTTATGAGTTCATAACGTTTTGCTCTCTTCACAGCGGCGAAATGAACGGCAATAGTGATGTGCGGCACGGACCGTCCACCGCGCGATGCCCATGCTGCGCCACCTTCCTGATTCTATTCGAGCCTCGCCCCGATGCTTAAACGCAAACCAAATATCCTTATTCTGATGGCTGATCAAATGACCCCGTTCGCGTTGTCGGCGTACGGCCACCACGTCACGAAGACGCCGAACATGGACGCGCTCGCAGCGCGAGGCGTGGTCTTCGATTCAGCTTACTGCGCGAGCCCGCTCTGCGCGCCGTCGCGCTTTTCATTCTTGTCGGGCAAATTACCCTCGGCGATAGGTGCCTACGATAACGCCGCCGAATTTCCGTCGCAAACATTAACGTTCGCCCACTACCTGCGCGCGGACGGGTATCGGACGATCCTCTCGGGAAAGATGCACTTTTGCGGCCCGGACCAATTGCACGGTTTCGAGGAGCGCCTGACCACCGACATCTATCCCGCGGATTTCGGCTGGACGCCGAACTGGGACGACTTCGAGACGCGTCCGAGCTGGTATCACAACATGAGTTCCGTGATCGATGCGGGACCGTGCGTGCGCACCAATCAACTCGATTTCGACGATGAAGTGACCTACACCACGCGCCAGAAATTATTCGACATCGCGCGAGAGCGGCAAGCCGGGAAAGACGATCGGCCGTTTTGCGTGGTGGCGTCGCTCACGCATCCGCATGATCCGTACGCGATTCCGCAGAAATACTGGGACATGTACCGCGACGAAGACATTCAAATGCCGGCGTACCGGGACACGCTGGACGCCGCCGACCCGCATTCGAAGCGCCTGCGTTATGTGTGCGAAACGGACAAGACGCCGCCGACGGACCAGCAGATTCGCAATGCACGCCATGCCTATTACGGGGCGATTTCGTACGTCGATGCGCAATTCGGCGCGATCCTTGAAGCGCTTGACCAAGCGGGACTGGTCGATGACACCATCGTGATCGTGACGTCCGATCATGGCGAGATGCTGGGCGAACGTGGCCTTTGGTACAAGATGACGTTCTTCGAAGGCGGCTGCCGCGTGCCGCTGATCGTGCACGCGCCAGGACAATTCAAGGCGGCGCATGTGAGCGCTTCGGTCTCACATCTCGACTTGCTGCCGACGCTCGTGGAACTGGGCCGTGACGCGCCGCGATCCACATGGCCCGATGCGCTCGATGGCCGGAGCCTCGTGCCGCATCTGCGCGGCGAGCCGCAGGCACACGATGAAGCTATCGGCGAGTACCTGGCTGAAGGTGCAATTGCGCCCATCGTGATGCTGCGCCGCGGGGACTTCAAGTTCATCCATACGCCCTCGGATCCTGACCAGCTTTTCAAGGTTACAGCCGATCCACTCGAACGCACCAACCTCGCGATGCTGCCGGAACACGCGGTAAGGGTGGCGGCGTTTCGTGAGGAGATCGCCGCACGCTGGGATCTCGATGCGTTGCGCGAAGAGGTCGTGCAGAGCCAGCGGCGCCGGCAATTTCATTTTGAAGCGACCACGCAAGGCCGTATCGAATCATGGGACTGGCAGCCGTCGGTAGATGCCAGCCAACGTTACATGCGCAATCACATTGACCTCGACACGCTCGAAGCCATGGCGCGTTTCCCCGCTGTCACGCGCTAAAGCCCAAGCCGCTGAACACCAAAATAAACCGCACGCGAAACCACCTCACCCACAGGAAGCCAACATGAAAAAGCCCTTTAAACACGCGCTATTCTGCATTGCGGCACTCTGCGCATCCATTGGTTCGGTGGTCGCGGCCGAGCCTCAAAGCTGCCAGCAGGTGAAGATGGCGGACCCGGGCTGGACCGATATCGATGCCACCAACGCCATGGCCGGTGTCGTGTTGAAAGCGCTCGGCTACAAGCAGAGCGTCTCGAACCTGTCAGTGCCGATCACGTATCAGGGCTTGAAGAAAGGCCAGGTCGACGCTTTCCTGGGTAACTGGATGCCCGCGCAAGGACCGCTGGTGAAGCCGTTCGTCGATGAGAAGTCGATCGACGTGGTGCATCCGAACCTGACCAACGCGAAGTTCACGCTGGCCGTGCCGGACTACGTGGCCGCAGCAGGCGTGCACACGTTCGCTGACTTGCAGAAGAATCTGGACAAGTTCGACGGCAAGATCTATGGCATTGAACCCGGCGCACCGGCGAATCAGAACATCAAGAGAATGATCGATGAAAAGGCCTTCGGACTGAATGGCTGGAAGCTGGTGGAGTCGAGTGAAACCGGCATGCTGACGCAAGTCGAACGTTCCGTGCGCGACAAGAAATGGATCGTGTTCCTTGCCTGGGAACCGCACCTGATGAACACGAAGTTCCATCTCACCTACCTCGATGGCGGCGATAAATACTTCGGCCCGAACTTCGGCGGAGCGACGGTCAATACGGTCGCGCGAGCGGGTTACACGGGCGAATGCCCGAACGTGGGACGTCTCTTCAAGCAGATGACGTTTAACGTCGACCTGGAGAACGGCATCATCACCGATGTCCTTCAAAACAAGACCAACGTGGATGCCGCTGCTGCAGCGGCGCTCAAACGCAACCCGGATCTCGTGAAGGGTTGGCTCGACGGCGTTACCACGGCTACGGGCGCAAATGGGTGGCAGGCCGTGCAAACAGCGCTGGGTTCCAAATAACAACAGTGGGTCGCAACTGGACAGATTTGCGTCGCAAAAGGTCGAGCCCCAGTAAATATGGCCTCTTACTTTTGCAAGGCTGGTGCATGCGCTTGAATCTCAGTGCATGCACCAGCATCCCATGCGTCAGATCACTGTAATACACCAGTCTCTGCAATAAAAAATTCGAGTGAGAAGCGTTGCGCGATGTCAATCCATCGCCGGAGCAACGCGGACCTCGCTCGGTCCAACGAAACGTGCAAAAGCGGGTATCAGGGAGAATCAACGATGAAGAAGCGAAATGCCGTGAAGCTGGCGGCCCTGGCGTTGAGCGCAGGTGCCGTCTCTGCACCTGCCTTGGTTCACGCGCAAAGCAGCGTGACGCTGTACGGCATCCTCGACGCCGGCATTACCTACGTCAACAACACGGGCGGCTCGCATGTCGTCAAATTCGACGACGGCGTCTCCTACGGCAACCGGATCGGTTTCAAGGGCACGGAAGATCTGGGCGGCGGATTGAAGGCGATCTTCGCGCTCGAGTCCGGCTTTCACATCGGCAGTGGCCAATATGCTTTTGGTGGCGCGGAGTTCGGCCGTCAAGCGTACGTGGGCTTGCAGAACCAGTGGGGCACGATCTCGGCGGGTAACCAGCTCGACCTGACGAACGAGTTCATGGAGGGTTACAACATCTCCGCGTTCGGCAGCGGCTATGCCATTCACCAGGGCGACTTCGACCGCATGAACGGCGACCGCTTGCCGAACTCGATCAAGTACATGTCGCCCGATATCAGCGGCCTGACTTTCGGCGGCCTGTACTCGTTCGGCAACGTTGCAGGCGACTTCCACGAGAAGAGCGCGTACAGCTTGGGCGCGCACTACGCGCACGGCGACTTCACGGTCGGTACGGCGTACACGCGCCTGAACAATCCTAACGGTATCTACGCGTTCGACCCGTACGCGATGATCGGTACGAAGACGTTCCTCGGCCAAACCGTTGCAACCGTGAACCCCGCGACCGGCGCTGTGACCGACTTGTTCAGCGGCACCGCGTTCAACGTCGACAGCCAGGCAACCTTCGGAATTGGAACGTCGTATGCACTCGGCAATTTGATGCTGCTGGGCAACTACACCTACACCACGATCAAGGGCTTCGGACAGTCGTCGCACATGCACGTTGGTGAAGGCGGCGCGTCATATAACTTCACGCCTGCGTTGATCCTGTACGGCGGTTATCAGTTCACGGCGTTTGAAGGCCACAAGTGGAACATGGGCTCGCTCGGGCTGCACTACCTGTTGTCCAAGCGTACCGACATCTATGTGTCGGGTGACTACCTCAAGGCATCGAGTGGTGTGAACGCGGTGATTGGCTATAGCTTTACGCCGTCGACGTCGAGCACCCAAAGCGATGTCCGCATTGGTATCCGTCACTCGTTCTAAGCGTGATCAGTTCGTTTCAGCTAGTTTTTCAGCCTGCCGCGACGGTGTCCCCAACGGGCGCCGTCGCGCGTGGCGAACTGCGGTCCTGGCGCGGGCTTGAGCCGAATCTCGTGCGGTAGGTGCGTGAGAAGTGCGAGGGTGATTCGAAACCGCATGCCACGCAGACGGTGGTAATGGACATGTCGGTTTGTTGCAGTAATTCGCGGGCGCGTGCAAGGCGCAGTCCGAGATAGAAATGAGTAGGGGTGTCTTTCATTGCCGAGCAGAACAGGCGTTCCAGCTGACGTCGCGTCACGCCGATTTCCTCTGCCAGTGCATCTGGCGACAGAGGTTCCTCCATGTGTTGTTCCATCACGCCGATCACCTGGATCAGCTTGCGATTGTGGATGCCGTAGCGTGCTGCGATCTGCATGCGCTGGTGGTCCGAGCGTTGCCGGATGCGGCCGAGCACGAATTGCTCGGAGACCTGGGCGGCGAGTTCAGCGCCGTGGCGGCGTCCGATCAGGTCGAGCATGAGGTCGATGGAAGCCGTGCCGCCTGCGCACGTGATACGTCGCGCGTCGATTTCGAATAGCTCCTGGCTGACCGCGAGTGACGGATAGCGCTCCTGGAACGCCGATGCCGCTTCCCAGTGCAGTGTCACACGCTCATGCTTGAGGAGGCCAGCTTCCGCCAGCACGAAACTGCCTGTATCGATACCACCCAGCGTTGCGCCTTTGCGATCCAAACGCCTGAGCCAGTCGCCCATTTCGCGGGTGTATTGGCTGAGCGGGTTGAAGCCTGCGACGACGATGACGTTGGTCGCTTCGGCAACGTCGGCGAGGGCGCTTTCTGCGTTGAGCGAGATGCCGTTGCTGGCGCAGACAGGGCCGCCGTCGAGGCTCAGGATGTGCCAGCGGTAGAGTGCGCCGCGGAAGCGGTTGGCGACGCGTAGCGGCTCGATTGCCGACATGAAGCCGATGGACGAAAACTCGGGCAGCAATAGGAAGTGAAAGTCTTCGGTGTCGGGCATTGCGCGGTGGGGGCGATTTGCAATCGGATTAGCAAGCTAACAAGCTGATATTGCGGGCGCAATGGGGCCAAATCCTTAGTTATTCATTCGCACTTGATAAGGTACTTGTCACCCATCCAGTGCGAACGAAAAATCCGTCGCTATTAGTCAACTCCCGGTCGCAACCGGTCGCCTCCCCGCCATTATGCGGCGTTACTTTTACGCACGGTCGGACACATCCGAACGTGTCTGTCCCTCACGGAAAATTACCGGAACAGGAAGCCATGACATCACTCCCGACAACGAAAAAGCTGCTCGCCTGTCTGTTACTTGCGTTGACCTCCTTCGGCGCGTCCGCGCAAAGCAAGGAAGACGCAAGCTGCCACACCGTTCGATTCGTCGATATCGGCTGGACCGACATCACCTCGACCACCGCGCTCGCATCTGTCGTGTTCCAGGGCCTCGGCTACGATCCAAAGATCACCCAGGCCTCAGTGCCAATCTCGCTCGCCGGCCTGAAGACCAAGCAGATCGACGTGTCACTGGGCTACTGGTGGCCCGTGCAGGAAAAGTCGGTCCAGCCGTTTATCGACGCGAAGCAGATTGAGAGGCTCGACCCGCCGAACCTGTCGGGCGCTAAAGCCACGCTCGCCGTGCCGAGCTATGAATACGATGCAGGCCTGAAGACCTTCCAGGACATCGCAAAGCACAAGGACGAACTCGACGGCAAGATCTACGGCATCGAACCGGGTAGCAGCGCGAACGCCCAGATCCAGAAGATGATCGACACCAATCAGTACGGCCTGGGCGGTTTCAAGCTGGTGCAATCGAGTGAGGCCGGCATGCTGGTCACCGTCGACCGCGCGGTGCGCGACAAGAAGTGGGTCGTGTTCCTCGGCTGGGAACCGCATCCGATGAACATCCAGATCAAGATGAACTACCTCTCCGGCGGCGACGCCGTATTTGGTCCGAACTACGGCGAAGCACGCGTCTATACGCTGACCAACCCCGACTTCCTGGCGCGTTGCCCGAACGCCGGCAAGCTGGTTTCAAATCTGCGGTTCACCACGCAACTGGAGAACCAATTGATGATCCCGGTCATGGCGAAAGTGCGTCCTGCCGATGCAGCCAAGGACTATCTGAAGAAAAACCCCCAAGTGCTGGATGCGTGGCTCGCGGGTGTAAAGACGGTGGACGGCAAGGACGGTTTGCCGGCAGTTAAGCAATATCTTGGTCTTTGAAAGGACGACGCAACATGAACTATGAAGTGATCGTGACTTGCGCGGTAACAGGCGCGGGAGACACCACGAGCAAACACCCGGCAATTCCAGTGACGCCCAAGCAGATCGCGGAAGCGGCCATCGAGGCCGCACGAGCAGGCGCAACCGTTGCGCATTGCCACGTCCGTGATCCGCGCACGGGCCGCGGCAGCCGCGACCCGGCGTTGTACCGCGAGGTAGTGGATCGCATCCGTTCGTCGGATGTCGACGTCATCATCAACCTGACGGCGGGCATGGGCGGTGACCTGGAAATTGGCGCGGGTGAAGCGCCCATGCAGTTCGGCGCGGGTACCGATCTGGTCGGCGGTCTGACCAGGCTGGCACACGTGGAAGAGTTGTTGCCGGAGATCTGCACGCTGGACTGCGGCACGCTGAATTTCGGCGATGGCGACACGATCTACGTATCCACGCCTGCGCAACTTCGAGCAGGTGCGAAGCGGATACAAGAGCTGGGCGTGAAGCCGGAACTCGAGATCTTCGACACAGGCCATTTGTGGTTCGCGAAGCAGATGCAAAAGGAAGGTTTACTGGACGATGCCCCCTTGTTCCAGCTATGCATGGGTATCCCCTGGGGCGCACCGGCTGACGTAGGTACGCTCAAGTCGATGGTCGACAACATGCCCGCGGGCGCGCAGTGGGCCGGGTTCGGCATCGGCCGCATGCAAATGCCGATGGTCGCCCAGGCGATGTTATTAGGCGGCCACGTGCGCGTAGGTCTTGAAGACAATCTGTATCTGGACCGTGGGGTGCACGCAAGCAACGGGACGCTGGTTCAGCGGGCGGTGGAGATCATCGAGCGTCTCGGCGGTCGTGCGCTGACGCCGGCAGAGGGCAGAAAGAAGCTGAACCTGCCGGCACGCGGTGAGCGTTTGCTGGACCGCCGCAAGATCGAGCAATTCGCGTAAGGGCGCGTAAGCCACAAACCTCAACCCCGCCGACGCAGGCGTGCGAAAGCGGGAAACTCAACCTGAAGGCAAGCACAAAGCATCAAAGCAAGTAAAAAACCAAATTAATAAGGAATCCGGTATATGCAAGTCAGGACGTTTGCTGCGTTGGGCGTAGGAGTAATTGGAAGCGGCTGGGTATCGCGAGCGTTGGCGCATGGACTTGACGTGGTGGCGTGGGACCCGGCGCCGGGTGCCGAGCAGCAACTTCGGGCGAACGTCGCCAACGCATGGACGGCACTCGAACGAGTGGGCTTGGCGAAGGGTGCGTCGCAGGAGAGATTGCGCTTTGTTGCGACCATCGAGGAATGCGTCGCCGATGCCGACTTCATACAGGAGAGCGCTCCCGAGCGTGAAGACCTGAAGCTGACGTTGCATGAGAAAGCATCAAGGGCGGCAAAGCCGGAAGCCATCGTCGCGTCATCGACATCGGGATTGCTCCCGACGGATTTTTACGCGAGCGCCAAAGACGCATCGCGCTGCATCGTGGGCCACCCGTTCAACCCGGTCTATTTGCTGCCGCTGGTCGAAGTCGTGGGCGGCGAGAAGACTTCGGAAGCAACGTTGCAAGCAGCATCGGCATTTTATGAATCGATAGGCATGCGTCCGCTAAGAGTCCGCAAAGAGGTGCCCGGTTTCATCGCGGACCGTTTGCTGGAAGCGCTCTGGCGCGAAGCGCTTCACCTGGTCAACGAAGGGGTGGCGACCACCGGCGAAATTGACGATGCCATTCGTTTTGGCGCAGGCATTCGCTGGTCGTTCATGGGCACGTTCCTGACCTATACGCTCGCAGGCGGCGAGGCCGGTATGCGGCATTTCATGCAGCAATTCGGCCCGGCGCTAGAATTACCGTGGACCAAGCTGGTTGCGCCAAAACTGACGGATGAACTCATCGACCGGGTGGTGGATGGCACGACTGATCAGCAAGGCACGCACTCCATCAAGCAACTGGAACGCTATCGCGACGACTGCATCACGAGCGTGATGACTGCCATAGCGGAAGCGAAATCCCGTCACGGCATAGTGGACTAACGAAGGCATACGAGTGACGTACAATCGAACGATCCATCGTGACACGGTGAGGCCCGAATGGGTCGACTACAACGGCCATCTCCGTGACGCGTTCTACATGCTGATCTTCAGCCTCGCCACCGATGCGTTCATGGACCGCATCGGCCTGGACGATGCCGGCCGCACTTCGCGCGGCCGCTCGTTGTTCACGCTCGAGGCGCACATCAACTATCTGCACGAGATCAAGGAAGGTACGGCGGTTCGCGTGGAGGCATCGGTACTCGCGTTCGATGCCAAGCGCGTCCACTTGTACATGGAGATGTTCGCGGATGAGGGAACCGAGCCCATCGCGGCGAGCGAACAGATGCTGCTTCACGTCGATACAACCAACGGCGCGAAATCCGCAGCGTTCGATGCGGATATTGCTGGCCGAATTGAAGCGATGTTTCGCGACGCGCCGAAAGAAGCCCGTTACGCGGGCCGCGTGATCGGCTTGCCGTCGGGACCGCGCACAGCATCGGCATCGACCGGCGCCAAGCCAGCCTGAGCACGCCACGTCCGCAGCAGCAACGCGTTTGTCACCACGCTCACGCTGGAAAACGCCATGGCTGCGCCTGCGAGCATCGGATTGAGCAGTCCGAACGCCGCGAGCGGAATGCCGATCAGGTTGTACACGAACGCCCAGAACAGGTTCTGCTGGATCTTGCGATACGTTCGCCGCGCGATATCGATGGCATCTGCCACCAAGGCCGGATCGCCGCGCATCAGCGTGATCCCGGCGGCCTCCATGGCGACGTCGGTGCCGGTCGCCATCGCGATGCCGATATCGGCGGCGGCGAGCGCGGGCGCGTCGTTGATGCCGTCGCCGGCCATCGCCACCGCACCTTGCGCCGATGCCTTCAGTTCCGCGATCACGCGCGCCTTGTCGGCGGGGAGCATATGCGCGTGAACCGCGTCGGGTGCGATGCCGAGCGATTTCGCGACTCCTGCCGCGCTGCCGGCGTTGTCGCCGGTGAGCAGGACGCTCTTGATGCCCATCGCCTTCAGCCGTTCGATAGCGGCGCGCGCGCCGGGTTTCAGCGAGTCGCCGAATGCGAGCAGGGCGAGCACGCGCGGTCTATCGGGCACCTGCGGCGCGGCGCTTGAACGACTTTCTCCGCCCAGATCCACCAGCCACGACACCGTATTCCCAAGCTGCTCCAGTTCCGCCGCCCGCGTGGCCAACCGTTGCGGCGCGGCGAGTTGCAACTCATCGAGCCAGCGATCGCTGGCTATTGCCAGATGACGTTCGCCCACCCGCGCCTCGACGCCGCGCCCGGCTACCGCTTTCGCGTCGGTTGCGGAAACGGCTTCAATCCGCTCGGCATCAGCGACAGCAACGACCGCGCGCGCCAGTGGGTGATCGCTGAGCCGCTGCACGGCCGCCGCCAATCCCAAAGCCTCTGTCCGGTCCGCGCCTTCAGCCACCTCAAACACGGTCATCGAAGGCTTCCCGACAGTCAGCGTGCCGGTTTTATCGAAGGCGACAATCCTGATCCGATGCGCCATTTCCAGCGCCTGCGGGTCTTTGATCAACACGCCGTGCCGCGCCGCCACGCCCGTTCCGGCCATGATCGCGGCGGGCGTCGCCAGCCCGAGCGCGCAAGGGCAGGCAATCACGAG
>NZ_JAQGMM010000027.1 GCF_028292365.1 Caballeronia sp. | reverse complement strand
CTTCGATGCAGGCGGCAAGAATTCGTTTCCGCACAACGCGTATTTTTCTCGCGTTGTAGCCAGGTGTCATGACTTAAAAAAAGGGGGCCTGTAGAAAGCCCCCTTTTTTGCCGGACACAGGGCAGCCTTACGCTTCCGGGTTGACCTCGACGAACTCGTCGCCGTCACCGCCACGTGCAGCCTGCACCACTTCGTTGACCGCGTTTGCACGGCCGTCGAGGATCGCGTCAGCCACGCCTTGCGTGTACAGGGCGACGGCCTTGCTGGCGTCGTCGTTACCCGGGATCACGTAGTCGATGCCTTCCGGTGAGTGGTTCGTGTCGACCACAGCGATAACCGGCACGCCGAGCTTGCTAGCTTCGGTCACGGCAATCTTGTGGTAGCCGACGTCAACCACGAAAATTGCGTCCGGAATGCCGCCCATGTCCTTCACACCACCAATCGACTTTTGCAGCTTGGCGATTTCACGTTCGAACAGCAGCGCTTCCTTCTTGCTCATGCGCTCCGTTTCACCGGCTTCCAGCGCTGCTTCCATGTCTTTCAGACGCTTGATCGATACTTTCAGCGTCTTGAAGTTGGTCAGCATGCCGCCGAGCCAGCGTGCGTTCACGAAAGGCATGCCAGCGCGTTGCGCTTCTTCTGCCACCGTGTCACGCGACTGACGCTTCGTGCCAACAAACAAAATCGTGCCGCGATTCGCTGCCAGTTGACGCACGTACTTCAGCGCGTCGTTGTACATCGGCAGCGTTTTTTCGAGGTTGATAATGTGAATCTTGTTGCGATGACCGAAAATGAACGGAGCCATTTTCGGGTTCCAGAAGCGAGTTTGGTGACCGAAGTGGACACCGGCTTCCAGCATTTCACGCATTGTTACTGCCATGAGAGTTCTCCGCGAGGGTTAGGTCTTAAGCCGGCTGCCGCATCGGGCGCCCCGTGTTTCTTAGCTTTTCGGAGCGCCGGACACCCTGGGTGCGCCGGCTTGCGATTCAAAGTCCGATCTGCCTTTACGCCTTTCGCACCGGCTTTCCGTGAAAACGTTGTTTTCAGGAAAACCTTATTGAAAAGACGATTACAAAGTAGATGCAGACTTAGCCGACGAGTATATCACGCTCAAATGACACGACTCAAGATGCCCGTTCGTCCGAATAAGCGGCAAGACAGCTTTCCCATTCGCCGTGCCGAGGGCCACGGCCGCCAGTGCAATCGGTAAATTTGCGCATCGACCGCTTCAAAACCGTCGCGCCAGCCCGTGCGCGGGTGCGGCGGGGCCTGTAAGGTGCGATAATGGCCGATTCGCGCTCACAACGCTTACACGCATTCTCGATACAAGTCATGTCCATTACGCTGAAAAACGACCACGATATCGCGCAAATGCGCATCGCCTGCCGGCTCGCCAGCGAAGTGCTCGACTTCATCACGCCCCATATTGTCGCGGGCGTGACGACGGGCGAACTCGATCGCCTGTGCCACGAATACATGGTGAAGGAGCAAGGCACGGTGCCCGCGCCGCTGAATTATCAGCCGCCCGGTTATCCGCCGTACCCGAAAGCGACCTGCATCTCGGTAAACGACGTGATTTGCCACGGCATTCCCGGCGACAAGGCGCTGAAAAACGGCGACGCGCTGAATATTGATGTCACCGTGATCAAGGAAGGCTATTTCGGCGATACCAGCCGGATGTTCCTGGTAGGCGAAGGATCGATCATGGCGAAGCGCCTGGTGCAAACCACGTTCGACTGCATGTGGCTCGGGATCGACCAGATCAAGCCGGGCGCGCATCTGGGTGATATCGGGCACGCCATCCAGAAATATGCCGAAGCGCAGGGTTACAGCGTGGTGCGTGAGTATTGCGGCCACGGTGTCGGCAAGGTTTTCCACGAAGACCCGCAAGTGCTGCATTACGGCCGGCCGGGCACGGGCATCGAGTTGGAAGCGGGCATGATCTTCACCGTCGAACCCATGATTAACGCCGGTCGCCGCGATATCCGCACCATGCCTGACCAATGGACCGTCAAGACGCGCGACCGCAGCCTGTCCGCGCAATGGGAACATACGGTGCTGGTCACGCCGACGGGTTACGACGTGCTGACCGTGTCGGCGGGTACGCAAGCGCCTTCGCAACTGATCGCCGCGGCGGCCTGAAGCCGCTAGATGCAGAACCCGGGAACCGGGGTTCTGCGCTTGAGGGGCCGGGTTCCTGATACGGCGAAGCGTGGCCGAGCATTGCACGCATTGTGTTTCGGACGATATTAAGCTCGGGTGATATTAAGCGGCCGGATCGCGCCACGTGGATTGTGCTCCGTCCGCCAAGCGCTTTTCCCTCTATGAATTTTCGTCGTTGAGTCTCTCGTCGCCGAGTCGTGCCGAATCGTTGAAGCCAGTTATTTCGCCCGGTTTAAAGACAGCTTAAGCTTGCTGTATAGATACTGCGTTAGAGAAGGCACGGCATCTCGCCTTGCCCTCCCCAGACAACTGAAGCTAGCGGTCAAGTCGAGGCAGATATTCGCCTGCGTCATCCGCCGCATGCGGTCAATGCCGGACGCGCGCTGACTGCATCGCCGCGACCTGATTGAAAGCCCGCGAACCTGAAAGCCCGCGAACCGCCTGTTCGCCACGATCAATTTTCACCCACTGACCTCACGACCCGCCTGCCCATGAGCGTACCTGCCGACGCCCCGCCCCGCGCTGATTCGTTGAAAGCCTCGTACAAGACGGCCAAGGCGGCCCTGCTCGAGCGTTTCCAAAGCGCAACCAATGTCGATGGCCTGATGCACGCCCTCGGGCGCGCGACCGACGAAGCGCTCCGAGGCGCTTGGGAAGCCTGCGCGATGCCGAAATCGGCGGCGCTGGTTGCGGTCGGCGGTTACGGGCGCGGCGAGCTTGCGCCTTATTCCGATGTCGATATCCTCGTTCTCTTGCCCGATGACGAGACACCCGACCACACCGCTTCACAGGCCGCGCGTATCGAACAGCTGATCGGTATGGCGTGGGATCTTGGCCTGGACATCGGCAGCAGCGTGCGTTCGGTGACGCAATGTATCGATGAAGCAAGCAACGACATCACCATCCAGACTTCACTGCTGGAAGCGCGGCGCATAGTAGGCAACGAGACACTGTTCGAGACGTTCGAGGAGCGGTATCGGCAAACGCTCGATCCGCGCGCGTTCTTCCAGGCGAAAGTCCTGGAGATGCGCCAGCGGCACGCGAAGTATCAGGACACGCCGTATAGCCTGGAGCCGAATATCAAGGAAAGCCCCGGCGGCCTGCGCGACTTGCAGCTTATTTTATGGATCTCGCGCGCGGCCGGTTTCGGCAGCAGCTGGCGCGAACTGGATTCGCGCGGCCTCATCACCGAACGCGAAGCGAGCGAACTGCGCCGTAACGAAGGCTTTCTGAAGACCCTGCGGGCGCGGCTGCATGTGATTGCGCGGCGGCGCCAGGACATTCTCGTCTTCGACTTGCAGACGGCGCTGGCCGAAAGTCTTGGCTACAAAGCGACGTCGTCCAAGCGCGCGAGCGAACAGCTCATGCGCCGCTATTACTGGGCCGCGAAGGCCGTCACGCAGCTTGCCACCATCCTGATCCAGAACGTGGAAGCGCAACTGTTTCCATCGACGAGCGGCATTACGCGCGTGCTCAACGAGCGTTTCGTCGAGAAGCAAGGCATGCTGGAAATCGCCAGCGACGACGTTTTCGAACGCGAACCCAACGCCATTCTCGAAGCGTTCCTGCTGTACGAACAGACGCGCGGCGTGAAGGGCCTGTCCGCCCGGACACTGCGGGCAATCTATAACGCACGTGACCTGATGGGCCGCGACTGGCGGCGGGACCCCGAGAACCGGCGCCTGTTCATGGAGATCCTGAAGCAGCCCGAAGGCATCACGCACGCGCTGCGGCTGATGAACCAGACAAGCGTGCTGGGGCGTTACCTGCTCAACTTCCGGCGCATTGTCGGCCAGATGCAGCATGACCTGTATCACGTCTATACGGTCGATCAGCACATCCTGATGGTGTTGCGCAATATCCGGCGCTTCGCGATGGCCGAACACGCGCATGAATACCCGTTCTGCAGCCAGTTGATGGGCAATTTCGAGCGCCCATGGGTGCTTTATATCGCCGCGCTTTTTCACGATATTGCCAAGGGCCGCGGCGGCGATCACTCCGTGCTCGGCATGGCGGATGCACGGCGTTTTTGCCGTGAACACGATGTTGGCGCGGACGACAGCGACCTGGTCGTCTGGCTCGTGGAACAACATCTGACCATGAGCCAGGTCGCGCAAAAGCAGGACACGAGCGATCCGGAAGTCATCAAGCAATTTGCATCGATGGTCAAGACCGAGCGCCGGTTGACCGCGCTGTATCTGCTGACCGTCGCCGATATCCGCGGCACCAGCCCCAAGGTGTGGAACGCGTGGAAAGGCAAGCTGCTCGAGGATTTGTACCGCGCCACCCGCGCCGTGCTCGGCGGCGCCGAACTGCACGCGCACTCGGAACTCAAGTCGCGTCAGGAAGACGCGCTCGCGTTGCTGCGGCTTGAAACCGTGCCTGAAAACGCGGAAAAAGTGTTGTGGGACAAGCTCGATGTCGGCTATTTCCTGCGCCACGACGCCGCCGATATCGCCTGGCAGACCCGCGTGCTTTATAAACACGTGGAGAGCGAGAAGCCCATTGTGCGGGCACGGCCGTCGCCGATTGGCGCCGCGCTGCAGGTGCTGGTGTACGTGCAGGACCGGCCGGACCTGTTCGCCGGTATTTGTGCTTATTTCGACAAAAACGGCCTGTCTGTGCTCGATGCACGCGTCACCACCACACGGCACGGCTATGCGCTCGACAATTTTCTGGTCGCACATCCGGACCATGACGGGCATTATCGCGACATTGCGAATCTCGTAGAACAGCAGTTGAGTATGCTGCTGACCGCCGAGGGCATTTTGCCGGAACCGTCGAAGGGACGGCTTTCACGGCTTGTACGCACTTTTCCGATCACGCCGCGCGTGGACTTGCGTCCCGACGAACGTGGTCAGTATTACATCCTGTCCGTATCGGCTAACGACCGGCAGGGCCTCCTTTATTCGATCGCGCGGGTTCTGGCCCAGCACCGGATCGGCGTCCATGCGGCGCGGATCAATACGCTTGGCGAACGCGTGGAAGACGTGTTCCTGCTCG
>NZ_JAQGMM010000026.1 GCF_028292365.1 Caballeronia sp. | reverse complement strand
CTCGACCTCACCGTGAGCGAAGCAGTTGCATGCTTTGCAAAAGACAAGGAAGTGCTGCGGGTATTGCAGCCGATTGTCGACGTTGGACTGGAATATGTGAAGCTGGGGCAACCAGTCCCCACGCTCTCGGGCGGTGAAGCGCAGCGCCTGAAGCTGGCGGGTTTCCTGGCAGAAACGGCACAGGCGAGCGGCAACCTGCCGGGCCGCTTGTTCATGTTCGACGAGCCCACAACGGGTCTCCATTTCGACGATATCGCCAAGCTGATGCAAGCCTTGAGGCGCCTGCTGGAGCGCGGCCATTCGCTGATCGTGATCGAGCACAACCTTGACGTGATCCGCGCAGCCGACTGGATCATCGATCTGGGTCCGGAGGGCGGCGATGCGGGCGGTCTGGTGGTTTGCGTCGGCACGCCGGACGATGTTTCGGCATGCGAACAATCACATACCGGCCGTGCGCTGCTCGACTACGAAGAGGCCATGGCGCCCGGCGCGGCGCAGAAGCGCATGTCGGGCGTTCCGCTGCAACTGGCCGCCGAAGTCGCGGCGGCACGGCGTGCATTGCAGGGCGAAGACGTGGTGCGTATTGTCAACGCACGCGAGCACAACCTGAAGTCGCTCGACGTCGATATTCCGCACGGCAAGTTCAATGTCATCACGGGCGTATCGGGCTCGGGCAAGTCCACATTGGCGTTCGATATCCTCTTTCACGAAGGCCAGCGCCGTTATCTGGAATCGCTGAATGCGTATGCGCGTTCGATCGTGCAACCGGCCGGGCGTCCTGAAGTGGATGCTGTCTATGGCATTCCGCCGACGGTGGCCATCGAGCAGCGTTTATCGCGCGGCGGCCGTAAAAGCACGGTCGCGACGACGTCCGAAGTCTGGCATTTCCTGCGGCTTCTGTATGTGAAGCTCGGCATCCAGCATTGCGTCCACGACGGCGCACCAGTCACGGCGCAGAGTCCCGAATCGATCGTCGCGCAGATCATGCGGGATTTCAAAGGCCAGCACATTGGCTTGCTTGCACCGCTCGTGGTGAACCGCAAGGGGATTTACACCGACCTCGCGAAGTGGGCGAAGACGCGCGGTCATACGCATTTGCGCGTGGACGGCGAGTTCCTTTCCGTCGATCCGTGGCCGAAGATCGATCGCTTCAAGGAGCACACGATCGAGTTGCCGGTCGGCGACCTGATTGTTAGCGCGAACGATGAAGCCACGCTGAAAGCGATGCTCCTGGAAACGCTTGAACTGGGTAAGGGCGTGATGCATCTGCTCGCTCCGCTCGACCACTTGCATGGCGCGCTGAACGGCGGCAAGAAGGGGACGAAGCACGTTGGCGAGATCCGGGTGTTCTCGACCAAACGCGCGTGTCCGGTCTGCGGCACGAGTTACCCCGAACTCGATCCGCGCATGTTCTCGTACAACAGCAAACACGGCTGGTGCAACACCTGCGTGGGCACGGGCGTCACGCTGACGCGCGAACAGCGCGAAGTCTATGACGACACCGTGATCTCCGACGACGGCCGTGGCCGCGAGCAGACGATTCCATCGGCACAACAGGAGCCGGACGATGTCGGCGATCAGCCTTGCCCGGATTGCAACGGCACGCGCCTGAACGAAGTTGCGCGAGCAGTGACATTCGGCGATCAGCCGATCACGGAAGTCGGCCGCTGGACGGTCAGTGCAACGCGCGGCTGGATCAAGAAGCTGAAGCTCAAGGGCCGCGATGCGGATATCGCCCGCGACGTGGTCAGTGAAATTGAAGGCCGTTTGCTGTTCCTCGAAGAAGTCGGCCTTGGTTATCTGAGCCTGGATCGTGCGGCGCCGACGCTATCGGGCGGCGAAGCGCAGCGCATTCGCCTCGCCGCGCAACTCGGCAGCAACTTGCAGGGCGTGTGTTATGTGCTGGATGAGCCGACCATCGGTTTGCATCCGCGTGACAACAAGATCCTGCTGGATGCGCTGAAGAAACTCGGCGACAAGGGCAACACGCTGGTGGTGGTGGAGCACGACGAGGACACGATTCGCCGCGCGGATCACATCATTGACATTGGCCCGGGAGCGGGAAAACGCGGCGGTACGGTCGTGGCGCAAGGCAACGTGGCCGATCTCGCGGCGCAGCCGGATTCGCTCACGGGGCAGTATCTGGCGAACCCGATCCAGCATCCGTTGCAAGCACGTCGCGATGTAAAAACCGCCACCGCGAAGCGTGCCGCCACGCCCGAGAACTGGCTCACGGTTCACGGTGCGACGCTGCACAACCTGCGCAACGTCACCGCGAGCATGCCGCTCGGCCGCTTGATTGCCATCACGGGCGTGAGCGGTTCCGGCAAGTCCACGCTTGCTCGTGATGTGCTGATGACCAATCTGCTCGATGCCGTGGGCCGCTCGGTTCTGTCGTCGCCGGCTACGCGCCGCGCACGCAAGACCGCGCAAGCCGATATGCCCGCACGCAATCGTTCGAGCGTGTTGTCGCGCGAGGCGCCGCGTGCGAAGTTCGACGTCACGCATCGTTGGCAAGGGTGCACGGAGGTGACCGGGTTTGAGACCATCGACCGTGTGCTGGAAGTGGACCAGACGCCGATCGGCAAGACCCCGCGCTCGTGTCCGGCGACGTATATCGGCATGTGGGACACCATCCGCAAGCTGTTCGCGGACACGCTTGAATCGCGTGCACGGGGTTACACGGCATCGCGCTTTTCGTTCAACACCGGCGACGGCCGCTGCCCGGCGTGTGAAGGTCAGGGCGTTCGCACCATTGCAATGAGCTTCCTGCCCGACGTCAAAGTGCCGTGCGACGTTTGCCACGGACAGCGCTTCAATCCGGAAACGCTGGCGGTGACGTGGCGCGGCAAGAATATTGGCGAAGTGCTGACCATGGAGATCGATGAGGCCGTCGAGTTCTTCTCCGCGATGACAAGCATCTCGCATCCGCTGCAACTCATGAAAGACGTGGGGCTGGGTTATCTGACGCTCGGGCAGCCATCGCCCACATTGTCAGGCGGCGAGGCGCAGCGGATCAAGCTGGTGACGGAGTTGTCGAAGGTGAGGGACGATATCGGCAAACGCGGGCAGAAGGCGCCGCATACGCTGTATGTGCTCGATGAGCCCACCGTGGGCCTGCACATGGC
Source organism: Caballeronia sp. (assembly GCF_028292365.1). Lineage (GTDB taxonomy): Bacteria > Pseudomonadota > Gammaproteobacteria > Burkholderiales > Burkholderiaceae > Caballeronia. The sequence goes on along the minus strand of NZ_JAQGMM010000026.1, from coordinate 16,373 downwards.
CGATGTCGCGAAGCTGATTCGCGTGCTGCATCGGCTGGTGGATGGCGGGCATTCGGTGGTGGTGATCGAGCACGATCTGGATGTGATTGCCGAAGCCGACTGGGTGATCGATCTCGGGCCGGAGGGCGGCACGGAAGGCGGATCGATCGTGGCCGCGACCGATCCGGATACGCTCTCGAAGAATCCGCGCAGTCACACGGGCGCCGCGCTGCGGCCGGTCCTCGAGCGCGGCACGGAGACGGCCGAGGCGGTTCAGTAGCTCTTGTAGGGCAGGAACTTGCCCGATAAAACCACGTTGACCCGGTCCCCTTTGGGATCGGGTTCGCGCTGGATATCCATCGAAAAGTCGATCGCGCTCATGATCCCGTCGCCGAATTCCTCGTGGATCAGTTCCTTGATCGTGCTCCCGTAAACGCTCACTATTTCGTACCATCGATAGATCAGGGGATCGGTCGGGATGGCGGTCGGCGACGAGCCTTTATAGGGCACAATCTGCAGCCAGGCGACGGCTTCATCGGAGAGGTCGAATAGCGAGCCAACGACTTCGGCCTGCGCTTTGGAGAACGTCATCTGCCCCAGGCAGCCTGCCGTTACCCACTCCTTGCTCAAGCCGACTTTCTCCGCCACGTCGGCCCATTTCAGGCCTTTGCTCACCTTGGCGGCGAGAATCATGCGAGTCACTTCGCTGCGATCGGAAATCATTCAGGCTGCTCCTTGAGGGTGGTTTCAAGAGAGTGTATTGACCAATCGCGCGGCTCGCTGGTGGACAAAAAAACTGCGGGATAGACAAACCATGACCAACCCCATCACTGATCTGAACACGCTGCTTGCATCCATGTCACCCGAACTCCAGCCGGGCGTGTACGTCTACGCAACCGTGCCTTTCACCTATGACCTCGGAAATATCATCCCGCTCGCGACGTTCCGCGAACGCGAGGGCCTGACGATCATCGTGGAAGAGGGCGAGGCCCTGAAAGCGGGCATCGATCCACTTTTCCGTGCCGCCTGGATCACGCTCACCGTTCACTCCGATCTCCAGGCAGTCGGCCTGACTGCAGCCTTCGCCACCGCGCTCGGCCGGGCAAACGTCAGTTGCAACGTGGTCGCCGCGGCGTACCACGATCACATCTTCGTGCCGATCGAATCCGCCGATACCGCCATGGTTGCACTGCAGCAACTCCAGCGTAACGGACTCTAAGCCGGCGCAGCAGGGCCATGCACCTGCCTTCGGTGTCACTGGTATGCTGGCGGCCTTATTCCACCAAGAAAGCTCTGGACCAAGATGGCAACGCAGGACAAAGCACTCGCACTGAAGAAGATGAAATGGTTCGCCGCCGGCCTGCTGGTCGCGGCGGCCGCACTATTCTTGCTCGCCAAGAGCCAGCACGACGCCGGCGCCTGGGCGTGGGTCTCGGCCTTTGCCGAAGCCGCCATGGTCGGCGCGTTGGCCGATTGGTTCGCGGTCGTCGCGCTGTTCCGCCACCCGCTCGGGCTGCCGATCCCGCACACGGCCATCCTGCCGGCGAACAAGGCGCGCGTAGCCGATAACCTCGCCGAATTCGTCCGCGACAAATTCCTCGGCACCGACGCGCTGGTCGCCCGCGTGAACGCCTTCGATCCGGCCGGCCGCCTCGCGGTCTGGCTGGCGGAGCCGGCGAACGCGGCGCTGCTGGGCGCAAAAGCGGTCGCGGCGGCGGGCCAGATGCTCGATTTCGTCGACGATGAACGCGTCAAAGCGATGCTCCACGAAGCCCTGCGCCGCCGCGCCGAACAATTCGACCTGGCGGGCGCGGTAGGCGGATTGCTGTCCACGCTGACGGCGGATCGGCGCCATCAAATGCTGCTCGACGAAGGCCTGCGCGAACTCGCGCAATGGCTCGACCGCGAGGAAGTGCAGGCCCTTCTCGCGGCAAAAATCCTCGACGTGGCCGGCGAGGAATATCCGAAGCTGATCGGCATGCTCGGTTTTGTGGGCCTGAGCGCGGAAGACCTCGGCAACAAGTTCGCAGGCGGTCTGGTGCGCGGCGCGAACAAGTGGCTGCACGACATCAGCGAAAATCCGGAACACGAGCGCCGCCAATCTTTCGACCGGACGGTGGAAACATTCATCGAACGCCTGAAGACGGACCCGGCGTTCCGCGCGCGCATCGACCAGCACAAGCGCGAATGGCTCGAACGCCCGGAATTGCGCACCTACGTGAACGGCCTGTGGGACGAATTCAAGGACTGGCTGCGCCGCGATCTCGCGCAGGCCGATTCGACGCTGCACAAAAAGGTGACGGGCGCGTCGGCGTCGTTCGCGGCTGCGCTGGGCAGCGACCCGGCGTTGCGCGAATCGATCAATGAGCACATGCGCGACGCGCTCAAATCGCTTGCGCCGGACCTGCGCGACGGCATTGCCAGGCATATTGCCGCGACGGTGCGCAACTGGGACGACGCCACGCTCGTGCGCGACGTGGAACTGAGCGTGGGCCGCGACTTGCAGTTCATTCGGGTGAACGGCACGCTGGTGGGCGGTGCGGTCGGCCTGATCATTCACGCAGTCTCCATGTTCATGGTTTAAGCTGCGGAATTAAATCTTGTAGCCGCGGTCAGCTAATTTCCTTCTAGAAGAGACCGACCATGACGGACCTGAACGCCGCGTTGATCCAGCGCTTCTACGAAGCCTTCCAGCGTTCCGACGCCGAGGCGATGGCGGCGTGCTACGCGCCCGACGTCCAGTTCAGCGATCCGGTGTTCGGCGTGCTGCGAGGCCGCGAAGCGGCGGATATGTGGCGCATGCTGATTTCGCGTGCCACTGAATTCTCCCTGAGCTTCAGCGACATCCAGACTGTCGGCCAGATCGCGACGGCGAACTGGGTCGCGACCTATCGTTTCTCGCAGACCGGGCGCAAGGTGGTCAACCGCATTAACTCGCGTTTTGCGATCCGCGACGGCCTGATCGTCGAACATCACGACAGCTTCGACCTCTGGACCTGGAGCCGTCAGGCGCTCGGACTCAAGGGCTGGCTGCTCGGCTGGTCATCGATCGTGCAGAACAAGATGCGGGCGCAGGCGAGCAAGGGTCTTCGGGCATACCGGCAGCAACCCCAAAAATGACGCGCCTCGAGTGTCCGGCCAGTGAAGGGTGTCTCAACGACGAATGGCTCGAAGCCGACGGGCTTGGCGGCTTTGCATCCGGCACGGCAGGCACTGAACGGACCCGCAGATATCACGCACTGCTTCTCACCGCCACGCAACCGCCCGCGGGGCGCATGGTGCTGGTGAACGGTGTCGAGGCATGGCTGGAGGACGCCTCGGGGCAGACGCGTATTCCGCTATCCATGCAGCGTTATGGCTCGGGTTCGGTCTGGCCGGACCCCTCTGAAAGCCTGCTTTCCTTCGATACCGACCCGTGGCCTACGTGGCGCTTCCAGGTCGGCGACAACCATATCCTGACTGCCGAACTATTCGTCGCGAAGCAAAGCGCGCAGACGGTGCTGCGCTGGCGGCTCGACGGCGAGGCATTCACGCTCAAGGTTCGGCCGTTGCTTTCCGGCCGCGACTATCACGCGCTGCATCACGAGAACCCGGCGTTCAATTTCAATTACACGGCGACGGGCGATCAGGTTCGATGGCAAGCGTATGGCGACGTGCCGGCCGTGGTCGCGGCATCGAATGGATCGTATGTTCACGCGCCTGACTGGTACCGCAATTTCTGCTATACCGCTGAGCGCGAACGCGGCATGGATTTCAACGAAGACCTCGCTACGCCCGGGATATTTTCGTTCGATTTATCGCTTGGCGAAGCGGTGCTCGTGCTGAGCGCGAATGAGGGCGCGAAGACGAACGCGATGGATACCGCGAAGCAGCTCGCTGATATCGAACGAACACGTCGTGCCGCGTTCCTGACGCCGCTGCATCGTTCCGCCGATGCCTACATCGTGGCGCGCAACAAAGGCAGCACGATCCTCGCCGGCTTCCCATGGTTTACTGACTGGGGCCGCGACACCTTCATTGCGATGCGCGGTTTGCTGATCGCATCCGGCCGAACCAGCGACGCCGAATCCATCTTGCTCGAATGGGCTGGCACGCTCTCCGAAGGCATGCTGCCGAATCGCTTTCCCGACAGCGGCGCGCCGGAATACAACTCGGTGGACGCATCATTGTGGTTTGTGATCGCCGTGCACGACTATCTCGCGACGGGCCACGCTGGACGGGAAACGCAGGACCGGTTGCAGCAAGCCGTCGATAGCATTCTCGACGGCTACTCCCGCGGCACGCGTTTCCAGATTGCCGCCGATCCGGACGATGGCCTGCTCCGAGCCGGCGTTCCCGGCGTGCAACTGACGTGGATGGACGCGAAGGTGGGCGACTGGGTGGTGACGCCGCGCGTCGGCAAGCCGGTCGAAGTGCAGGCACTGTGGATCAACGCGCTGCGCATTGGGGCTGCATGGAACCCACGCTGGACGGAACCGGCCACGCGGGCCACTCAGGCTTTTCAGCAACGTTTCATCGATCCCGCCAGCGGTGCGCTCTTCGACGTGATCGACGTCGATCACCAACCCGGCAAGCTCGACCACGCCATCCGTCCGAACCAGCTTTTTGCCGTTGGCGGGCTACCGTTTGCCGTGATGGAAAATAGCGTCGCCGCACGCGCGGTCGTCGATCAATGCGAGCAGTTTTTGCTGACGCCGCTCGGTCTCAGGACCCTGTCGCCGAATGACCCTGCCTATAAGGGCCGATACACCGGCAGGCCGCTGGAACGCGACGGCGCGTACCACCAGGGCACGGTCTGGCCGTGGCTGATGGGGCCGTTCGTTGCGGCGTGGCTGCGGGTTCATGGCGACGATCAAGCATCAAAAGCCGTGGCCCGCGAGCGTTTTCTCAGGCCCCTGCGCGGCCATTTGCATCGTGCGGGGCTGGACCACATTTCCGAAGTGGCGGACGGCGACGCGCCGCATACGCCCGGCGGCACGCCATTCCAGGCGTGGTCGCTCGGCGAACTCATGCGGCTCGAACGTCTGCTTGATAGCCAACCCGCCGACCCAGCCGATCCTGCCGAGATGCCGCAAACGCGCTAGATTATCGGTCTTTCCGTCACGCTTTTAGTCAAGGACGTCCCATGCCGCCACTGCGCGCCACCAAGTCACTCGACACCATCGAAGGAGCCCGGCTCCATTCCACCGACTGCTCGCGCTGGCAACGCTGGGGACCGTATCTCAGCGAGCGTCAGTGGGGTACCGTGCGCGAGGACTACAGCGAAAACGGCACCGCCTGGGACTATTTTCCGCACGATCATGCGCGTAGCCGCGCCTACCGCTGGGGCGAAGACGGCATTGCCGGATTCGGCGATGACCACCTCAACTGGTGCGTTTCGCTGGCGATGTGGAACGGCCTCGACCCGATCCTCAAGGAACGTTTGTTTGGCCTGACGAATGCGCAGGGCAACCACGGCGAGGACGTCAAGGAGCTGTACTTCTACGTCGATGGCACCCCAACGCATTCCTACATGCGCATGCTGTACAAGTACCCGCACGCCGCATTCCCTTACGACGATCTCGTCGCTGAGAACGGTCGCCGCGGCGCGGATATGCCGGAGTACGAAGTGCTGGACACGGGCGTGTTCGAAGACAACGCGTATTTCGATGTCCATGTCGAATATGCGAAAAATACACCTGAAGATATCGTGATGCGCGTGACGGTCGAGAATCGCGGGGATCGCTCCGCCTCGCTCGACCTTCTGCCGCAGATCTGGGCGCGCAATACGTGGTCGTGGCAGCCTTCAAAGAAACCTTCGCTAACCTTACAATCCGATGCAAAGGGCAGCCGAGTGATTGCGAAAAGCGACGGCCATGAGCCGCTGGTCGTGACCGCTGAAGCCCGCGGCGACGCCACGGTCAACTGGCTGTTCTGCGAGAACGAAACCAACGTCAGGCGCTTGTTCGGCTCGGAAGGGGCGGGACCGTTCAAGGACGGCTTCAACGACTACATCGTGCAGGGCGAAGAAAGCGCGATCCGCCGCGACACCGGCACGCGCGCCGCCGCGCACGTGCATCTCGAGTTTGCCCCGAACAGCCGCACGGTCGTGACCATGCGTTGGCGCCCGGCGTCGGATGCGGATTGTGACCGGCAAGCGCTTGATATCGACGCGCTGTTCGCCCGCCGTATCGCGGAAGCCGATGCCTTTTACGCGGGCCTCCAGCACGAAATGGACGACGCCGACCATCGGCTCGTACAACGTCAGGCGCTGGCGGGCATGCTGTGGTCGAAGCAGTATTACCAATTCGACGTTACTCGCTGGATGGACGGCGATCCGTTGCAGCCAACACCGCCGGCATCTCGCAGGCGTGGCCGCGATGCCGACTGGCGGCACCTGTGCAATGCGGACATTGTCTCGATGCCGGACAAATGGGAATACCCGTGGTACGCATCGTGGGATCTTGCGTTTCACGCGGCCGCGTTCGCGCTGATCGATCCGGCATTTGCGAAGAAACAATTGCTGTTGCTGGTGAAAGACCGCTACCAGCATCCCAACGGGCAACTACCCGCCTACGAATGGGCGTTCGGCGACGCGAATCCGCCGGTTCACGCATGGGCGACATGGCGCGTTTATGAAATCGATCGCGCCATTACCGGCAAGACGGACCGCGACTTCCTGGAGCTCGTGTTCCACAAGTTGCTGCTGAATTTCTCATGGTGGGTGAACCGCAAGGACGCCGACGGCCGGAACATTTTCCAGGGCGGTTTCCTGGGGCTGGACAACGTCGGCATCTTCGACCGCGGGGCGCCGCTGCCCACAGGCGGTCGTATCGACCAGTCGGATGGCACCGCATGGATGGCCGCCTATGCACTCGACCTGATGCGGATCGCGCTGGAACTGGCGGTCGCGAATCATGTATTCGTCGATATCGGCGTGAAGTTCTTCGAGCATTTCCTGTACATCGCCGAGGCGGTCAGTTGCAGTGACACCTGCGACACGGGCCTCTGGGATGAACGCGACGAGTTCTTCTACGACGTGCTGCAACTCCCCGACGGCACCAGCGTGCCAATGCGCGTTCGTTCCATCGTCGGCTTGATTCCGCTGTTCGCGGTGCATGTGCTGGAAGAGCATCTGCACGGCCAGTTGCCGGGACTGCGGGACCGGCTGACGTGGTTCCTCGAGCATCGGCCCGATCTCGCGAAGCTGGTGTCGCGCTGGAACGAGCCGGGCAAGGGCAATAGCCTGCTGCTGTCGGTGCTGCGCGGACATCGAATGAAGGCGCTGCTCAGGCGCATGCTCGACGAAAGCGAGTTCCTGTCCGACTATGGAGTGCGAGCGTTGTCGCGGGTGCATCGGGACAATCCGTTTGTGCTTGAGCACAACGGCGACCGCTTCTGCGTAGCGTATTTGCCGGGAGAATCGGATTCGCGCGTGTTCGGTGGCAACTCGAACTGGCGCGGGCCGATCTGGATGCCGGTCAACTATCTGCTGATCGAGTCGCTATACGAATTCCATCGTTATTACGGCGATGATTTCCGCGTGGAATATCCGACGGGATCGGGACAGAAGCTTTCGCTGAGCGACATAGCCGACGAACTCGCGCGCCGCCTGACGCGCTTGTTCCTGAAGGGCAAGGACGGCCTGCGCCCGGTCATGGCCGCGTATCCGCAACTGCAGGCGGACCCGCGCTCGGAAGACCTCGTGCTGTTCCATGAGTACTTTCATGGCGATACCGGGCGAGGCGTGGGTGCCTCGCATCAGACCGGCTGGAGCGGGCTGGTCGCACTGCTGTTGCAGCCGCGCGTCAGCGTGATCGCGCAGAACCTGCCGGTCGGCGGCGAGGTCCGGCCCGAAGTGGAACTGGCGACGAAGTAACGAAGCGATGAAGCAGGCAGGCGGCTTCACTCCGCCTGCCTGCCTGCCGTCAATCCTGTCTATTGCGCCGTCCGCGTCATTCGTTATTGCACAACATCAACACCTTCTCGGCATCGGTGCATGCGCGTTTCGGCGGCCGTTGCGTCACGGGTGTTGCCGAGTCGCCGTTGCCTGTTGACGCCATCTTTCGGATGCACGCCCGCAAGCGCTTTTCTATTGGCGGATAATATTTCCAGCCACGGCTGAGCGGCGGCAATTCCATTTTCACCTGCTTCCATTTCGGATGGCCGTTGGCTTGCAGTTCATCGAAGTGCGTGCAGAGCGAGTCGGCGAATTGCGTCATCGCGCCGACGGTGCCGCGCAGGTTGTAATCGTAGGTGACGAGAAACGCCTTCACGGTCAACGTCGGCGAGTCTTCCTTGAGCCAGTTCGGATAACTCGACGTGCGGATGGTGGCCGGGAAATAGGTCTGTTCAGCACGCGCGGTTTCGGGCGCTGAAGGGTCGAGCTTGAGCAACTTGATCTGGCCGAGCAGGTCCGCGTTCAGGTCCTGGAACAGCTTGGCAGGTTGCCCCGCCACAATGACCGCCACATCCAGTTTGCGCACGATCAGTTTCGCGAGCGCGTCCTCGTTGCTGTAGTGCTGCGCGTACTGGTCGGGGATCTGCTCATTGAACATCAGTCTATAAAGCGTGGTCGCCGATTGCGCCGTGCCGCTGCCGATCAGCCCCACGCTGATGTTCTTGTTCTTGATCTCATGGATGTAGTTCAATGGCGAATCAGACCGGACTACGAAGTAAATCTCTTCGTTATATAACGGCATGATGAGCCGCAGCGGCTGGATGATCTTGCCTGCCTCCGGGTTGCCGGCCTTGGCCATATCGAGGTAAGCCTGGTACACGTCCGACTGCACGAGCGCGAATTTCACGCCCGGCTCGTAACGCATGCGCTGCACGTTTTCGGCGGATCCTTTGGACGCGAGCACGTCGAGGTCCATGCCGATTGGATCAGCGACCCACTTCGCCAGGTCCTGGCCTATCTGAATGTAAGTTCCGCGTTCCGGTCCGGTGACGATCTTGTAGTCGGCTTGCGCATGAGCCTCCGCAACGAGGCCAGCGAGCCCGAAGAGGGCGAACAGCATGAAGAAGAAAGTCTTGTGCATGATGTCGTGTGAGTCGTTTTAATGTGTTGGCCAACTTTCATTACACGTATAGACCACGGTGGCCTGCGTCTCCCGGCGCGGCCTCAACCTCCTCAAAGTCTCCTTCTGGTTGTCTCCTGGGTGTCTCTGCTGCGTTCCTCCTACTGCGGTGTTGAGCGGTGTGCCGACGACTGGCGCTTGCTCCAGCCCGACTCCAGGATCGCGCGCTCTTCGTCGTCAGGATTGGTTGTATTGAAGGCCGGCGCATGCGGTTGCGCCGCACTGGTCGCGTTGTCTCCTGACGCGAGCGTGCGATGAACCGTGGGCGATGGTGAACGAGTAATGTTTTGCACACCTGCGGGTGCGCCATTTGCAGCGACGGGAGGCGACACAATGCCCGCCCGCACCGGAACGGCTTCGCTGACCGGTGCGAGTTGCCGCATCACCGGCGGCGAGGCGGTATCGCCTGGAACCTGGGCAGCGGCCGCAGGCTCGGGTTCGGGCTGGGCTGGTGCGCGTGCCGTTGCGGTCGCCGGCGAGCTGCGTACCGGTGCGGTGGCGGGCATCGCGTCCGGTCCGTCCGGCATCGGGACAAACGCGGGTACCGGGGATACTGGCGGACGAGTCGGCGCGGCCTGTTGCAGCGGCTGCGGTGAGGTGGTCGGCGACGACGTGAGCGGAGCCTGCGAGCCCGTGCCTGGAACGGCCTGCGCGGTGACGGGCGTGCGCATGGTCGTGACGACAGTGGGCGCGACCGGTGCAGCCGCCACGGGCGTCGAGATAGGCGTGGGGACACCCATCGCGGCGACGGCTCGCGCATGCTCGGCGGCCGAGACGGTGATGGTGGGCTTGTGCGTCGACGCGAGCGGAAGCGTGGCCGCCACGCGCGGCCCGGGCACGAATATGGGCGCAGGCGCCGCGGGCGCCACTGCAGCCGTCTGCGCGTTGTTGTGGCGAGCGCCATGCGCCGCTGTGGTCGCGGGAGCGGGTTTATTGAGCCAGCCCGAGCGGGCGATCGCGCGCTCGACGAGCGATTGTGCTTCCACATTGCTGGCATCGATCGTCAGCACGTCACGGGCGTTCTGGCGCACGCACAACCACGAGCCGGTCGCTTCGCAACCGCGTGCGACTTGCAGCATCTCGTCACGTGCGTGTTCCAGGCCGGTGAGGTCTGCCTGGGTTCGCTGCACGTTGGCTGCGCCCAGTTGCGACACCGGGATCTTCGAGAAGCGCCGGCGCGCCGTGGTCAGGTCGCCGCGCGTGATCGCGTCACGCGCGGCCTGCAGGTTGTCAGTTGCACCGGCCAGCGCCGTTGCCGCGCGCGCGGAGGACGTGTCGGTAGGCAACGCTTCGCGGGCGGCAACGGAGGGCGCCGCCGCTGTTTGCGCCTGCCTGCTAGTAGTGGCCGTGCCCGTGCCCGTGCCCGCGGCGCCCGCCGCGGACCTGGCCGGGGGCACGGCGGGCGTCGGCGCAGCTGAGCGCGCAGGCGCGTCGTGCGCGGTTTTCATATCGATGGCGCCATACGCGCTATGCCCGGCCGGCAGCTCGGAACGGGTGGTGTCGTCACCGCTGTTGCTGCCGTGCTGCGAATAGATCACGCCGCCGGCAACCAGCGCCAGCGCCACGGCGCCCAGCGTGATGGTTTTCGACATGTCCCAGCGCTGCTCGCCGGTGCCGGCCAGCTCGGACTCTTCCGGCACGCTCGGGTAGGGCGACGGGATGTTCAGAGCTTCACGACGCGGGCCGAAGGGCAAGCGCAGCCCCGTTGTGAGCGCGGCGGTTTTCGCCGCGCCGAAGCCGGGGCCATGATCGGCGCCGCAATGCGGACAGGTATCGGCATCGCTCGGAATATCGTTGCCGCAACGTTTGCAGGTCACGGAATCGGCGGATGTGGGAAAGAAGAGACGGGCCATGCTAAAAAACCTCCCGGGACACAAGGGTTGTCCTTCCCGCTTGCGTGTCCGGTTTAATCGGACAATACGTCACTCGTACGATGAAATGCTTCGGACTCCCTAAGCTGGACAGTCACCGGGGGAGCCGGAACCAATATGTGACATCTCCGCGGCGGCGTCAACAAGCCCGGGAACGATCATGCGAGGCTTGCGCCACGCCGCTTAAATGCCTGCTTTGGCCCCGCCGGTCAAGGTACTGGCGAACAGGTAAAAGAGGCCGGTGGTTTCGTCGGCAGGAGCCTAGGTTCTGTCCGAATATGGCGCTTCACGGCACGCCGAAACAGGCCGTTGCGGATTCGAAAACAACAGCCGAAGCGCACTGATTTCTGGTGTCTACGCTGAATGGCACACTGCGTAATAAATTTGAGCCAGACTCGCAATTTGGTAGGATGTATGTGCGCTACGAGAGGCTGGGCGCAACACCCCGAACGCCGCCAAAAATACAAATGACTCACCATCCGATGCTCGCCGCCTGACCCCGGCAATTCACCCCGGCATCGGGCCTGGAGAAGGGACATATCGATGGACATGCCGTCTAAGGGCGAGAATGCGCAGCTCATACGGATCACCTGGCCGTTTCTGGTCGTCATTCTTGTCCTGGTTTCGCTCGCCATTTTTAGTATCGACATCATGTCGTCGGTGCGGGCCTACATTGGCGGAGAAAGCATCTGGTCGAAGGGCCAGAAAGATGCGGCTTTCTATCTGAACCTGTACGCCGAAACCGGTTCCGAAAGTACCTACAAGCAATATCTGACCGCCATGGAAGGCCCGCGCAACCTGCGCACGGCCCGTCTGGCGCTCGACCAGAGCAAGGCCGATCCGACCACCGCACGCCGGGCGCTGATCGCGAGCGGCGTGCATCCCGACGACGTCAGCGACGTGATCTGGACCTTCAAGATGTTTCGCCACGTCAGTTATTTCAGCGAGGCGGTCGGTTACTGGTCACGCGGCGACGCCGAAATGGCGAAGCTGGAGCGGGTTGGCAACGAGTTGCATGCGCGGGTCGCGGCCGGTGGATTGCCCATGACGCTCGTGAGCGCCTATAAATCGCAGATATGGACAATCAACGCGACCATTGCGCCGTTGTCATGGGGTTTCTCACAGGTATTAAGTACTGCATTCCGCAAGACAGCGTCGTTATTGCTGACCGTCGACCTGGTCGCCGCGCTGTTGCTCGTGTGCCTCTCAACGGTGCATGTGCGGCGGCTGATCAGGCAGCGCGGGCGCATTGAAGCCGCGCTCAAGCAGAGCGAGGCGCGCGCGAAGGCGACACTTGGTTCGATCGGCGAGGCCGTGATCGCGACGGGGCCATCAGGGCATATCGAATTCATCAACCCGGCGGCTGAGCGGATCGCCGGGCGTCTGGCGGATGACTGTCTCGGGCGGCCGCTGGTCCAGACTTTCAGGCTGCTTCACGCTGATAGCCGCCAGCCGCTCAACCCGATCCAGGACGCCCGGGCCGGCACGCGTCCGGACGGCGAAGCCGCCGAAATGCTGCTGCAGCGGCGCGACGGCGCGGAGATTCGCGTGCAGGCGGTGACATCGCGGATCAGCGCGGCCGGTGCAAGTCCAAACATGGCCGACTCGGAAGCGGGTTTCGTGCTGATCCTGCGCAACATGACCCGCGAGTACGAATATATCGAAAGTCTTGCCTGGCAAGCCACGCACGATGGACTCACCGCGCTCGTGAACCGCGCCGAATTCGAGCGGCGTCTGCAACATGCGCTGGGTACACGCTGGAGCGAGGTGGCGTCGTGGCTGCCGGCGGCATCGGCGCTCCTGTTTCTCGATCTCGACCGCTTCAAGGTGGTCAACGACACCTGCGGCCACGCGGCCGGCGACGCCATGCTTCGTGAAGTCGCGTTACGCTTCGAAGCCAGCCTGCAACCCGACGACACGCTCGCGCGGCTGGGCGGCGACGAGTTCGGCGTGCTGCTGCAGGGTTATGACACCCCGGGTATCCAGGAGGTCGCGGAACGCCTGCGCGCGTGCCTGAGTGACTTTGTCTTCAACTGGGAGGCGCAGCCGTTCACCACCAGCGTGAGCGTCGGCGTGGTTGACCTGCGCAACACGGAAATGAGCGTGGAAGAGGCCATGCGGCTCGCCGATATCGCCTGCTACATGGCGAAGGAACGCGGCCGCGACCGGGTGCAACTGGCGGACCTTGGCGACCGCGAACTCGCGCGCCACGCGAGCGAGGTATCGTGGGGACGACGCCTCAAGCAGGCGCTCGAACACGATGACTTCTGCCTCTACGTGCAACCCATCGTGGCCGTGGGCGACGGCTTGCCCACCTCCACGGAGGGGCAGCGCGCCGAATTGCTGTTGCGCATGCTGGACCCGGCCGTGACCAACGGCGTGATCGCGCCCACGCTCTTCATTCCTGCCGCCGAGCGCTATGGACTCATGACGGCAATCGACCGGTGGGTGATCCGCAACGCCTTCGATATGCTTTCACGTACCCGTCACAAGCGCTTCAAGGAGTACGCGATCAACCTGTCGGGCGCCTCGGTGGGCGATGAACGTTTCCTGGATTTCGTGCGCGAGCAATTTCAGCGCACAGGCGTCTCCCCTGGCATGATCTGCTTCGAAATTACAGAGACCACCGCGATTGCCAATCTGGCATCGGCGGCGCGGTTCATGCACGAGCTGAATGTGCTCGGCTGTCATTTCGCACTCGATGACTTCGGCGCCGGCATGTCGTCGTTCGGTTACCTGAAGCATCTGCCTGTAGAGTATTTGAAGATCGACGGCAGTTTCGTGACCGACATGGTGCTCGATCCGGTGAGCCGCGAGATGGTCGCGGCCATCAACGAAATGGGCCATTCGATGAAATGCCGGACCATTGCAGAGTACGTGGAAAGCGAAGGGATCCTGCGGGCGCTGCATGACCTCGGGGTGGATTATGCGCAAGGGTATTACATAGGACGGCCAACGCTTTGGACAGAGCCGGCCGTCCTGACATTAGCTAAGGAGGCGTGATGGGGGGTGGGTTTACAAGAGAGGGCGACCTCAAGAACACAGCAAGCTACCCACTTTGGTTACAGGAAGTTTTGTTGGAAACCGGCGCGGCAAAAAGCCGTGTGATGTCTCATCCGCTTTTTCGGTCCTTGCGTGACTGCGAGCTTGGCCCGCGTGAAATGCGTGCGTTCCTGATCAATGGCTGGCCGGTGATCAATCAGTTTCCGCAGTACATGGGCATGAACCTGCAGAAGATCGGACCCGAAGAAACGCCGGGCTCGCGTATGGCGCGGCGGTATCTCACGCGTAATATCCGCGTCGAGCAGAATCACGCCGATTATTGGGTCGACTGGGCCGCGGCCCACGATGTTTCGCGAGAAGATTTGCAGGCCGGCGAAGCGCCCGCGCTTGCGTTTGCACTGAGCCACTGGTGCTGGAAAAGCAGCAATGCGGACCCGCTGCATGCGTCAATAGCGGCGACTAATTTTGCCGTTGAAGGGGTGACCGGAGAATGGTCGACACTACTTTGCAGCCGCGACACGCTCGCGCACAGCTACCCTGAACCGCTCCGCAAGAAGACCATGCGCTGGCTCAGGATGCACACCCATTACGACGACGCGCATCCGTGGGAAGCGCTCGATATAGTCGCCACCATGCTGGGCCGCACGCCGCGCATGGCCGACATCCGTGAAGTCAAACGCAGCATCCAGCGCAGCTATGAGTACTTCGAGGTCAGCTTGAACTGCTGCCTCGAAGCGTGACGCCCACCCCGCTTTAGATCCTTACTTCCCTAGCTGCAGCTTGCCGTCCAGCCGCCGGTTCAGACCGAGCGGATTGGCGGTCTTCAACGCGTCCGGCAACAAGCCTTCGGGCAGGTCCTGGTAGCTCACCGGGCGCAGGAAGCGGTCGATGGCGAGACTGCCCACTGACGTTGATCGGCCGTCGGCGGTGGAGGGAAAGGGTCCGCCGTGAACCATGGCGTGTCCAACCTCAACACCCGTACCAAACCCATTCACGAGAATTCGTCCGGTGCGCCGTTCGAGTGCCGGCAGGAACCGGCGGGCATCGTCGTAATCCGCTTCATCGATATGCAATGCCGCCGTCAACTGGCCTTCCAACTGTTCCACCAACTCCAGCACCGCCGCCAGATCCGGGCATCGTACGATCAGTGAAGCCGCGCCGAAAATTTCCTCGTGCAATTCCGGATTAGCGCGGAACGCTGCAGCGGTGGTCGAAAACAACGCGGCTTGCCCCTGAGTCGCGCCTTTCGCCGCGCAGCCTCGCGCGAGCGTCTTGACCTCGCCGTGTTCCGCTGTTTTGTTCACAGCCGATTCGTAAGCCTTGTGAATACCCGGCGTCAGCATCGTGGCGGCGGGTGTTTCGCTCAATGCAGCAGCCGTTGCTTCGATGAACGTATCGAGCTCGGGACCGTCGATGGCCAGCACCAGGCCGGGGTTCGTGCAGAACTGGCCCGCCCCGAGCGCAAGCGATCCGGCGAAGGCCTTGCCGATCGCCGCGCCGCGATTCTTCAGCGCGTGCGGGAACAACAAAACCGGGTTGATGCTGCTCATTTCGGCATAGACCGGAATCGGTTCGCGACGCGCTGCCGCAAGCTTCATCAGCGCCGTGCCGCCGCCGCGCGAGCCGGTGAAGCCGACTGCCTTGATGCGACGGTCCGAGACGAGACCCTGGCCGATGTCGCGGCCGCTATCGAAGAGAAGGGAGAACGTGCCTTCCGGCAAGCCGCAATCCGCCACGGCTTTCTGCACCGCGCGTCCGACCAGCGCCGACGTGCCCGGATGCGCCGAGTGCGCCTTCACGATGACCGGACAACCGGCGGCCAGCGCGGATGCGGTGTCGCCGCCTGCAACCGAGAACGCCAGCGGAAAATTGCTCGCGCCAAACACGGCGACGGGGCCGACCGGCACATAACGCAGACGCAGATCCACGCGCGGCAGCGGCTGGCGCTGCGGCTGCGCCGGATCGATCCGCACGCCGAGGAAATCGCCTTCACGCACGACTGCGGCAAACATGCGCAACTGGCCGACGGTGCGGCCACGTTCGCCTTCAATACGCCCGCGCGCCAGACCGCTTTCCGCGATGCAGCGTTCGATCAGAACATCGCCGATATCGAGGATATTTTGCGCGATCGTTTCCAGAAACTTTGCGCGTGTTTCGAGCGGCAGTTCGCGATAAATATCGGATGCTTGCCAGGCCAGCGCGCACGCGTCTTCCAGTTGCGCCAGCGTGGCGCCGCCGAAGGCCGGTGCGAGCGGCTCGCCCGTTGCCGCATCGACGCCCTTGATTGAGCCGTTCGTGCCGTGAACGGACTGCTTACCGATCAGCAGATCGCCAGAAATTTCCATGATGGTTCGAATCCTGTTGGAGTAAATGAAGTGTCCGGAGTGCGGGAGCGCCGGCGTGCCGGCTTCCGCTACTTGCCCCAGCTCAGCACGAGCGGATCGAGGCGGCGTGCGACTTT
>NZ_JAQGMM010000663.1 GCF_028292365.1 Caballeronia sp. | reverse complement strand
AAATCAGTCATGTTTCAGCTCCTTGATCACACCTTTCACAATAGCCGGGACATCGCCGAGACGGGCGGCATCGGAGGCGAGCACATCGTTCTCCGATGAATGCGCGCCACCGCGCGCCAGCGCCGCGATGCAATGCTGATAGGTCGGCTCGACTTCTTCCGACCCGTTGATCATCATGCCCATGTTGCGCACACGGCCGTCGTGCACGCCGTAGGTCCAGCCGTGCACCGTAATCTCCTGGCCACGTGCCCATGCATCGCGCAGGATGGTCGTATGGCACACGTTCACCGTTTGTTCAATCGTGTTCAGCTCCACCAGCCGACGATTCCGCGCCTCGCCCATCGGCCATTCCTCGAGCAGCGCGGCGTGCTTGTCGCGTACGTCTTCCACGTGGCGCAGCCAGTTATCGGCCAGGCCTACGCGCCGGCTCACGAGCGCCGCGCCCACGCCGGAACAGCCGTAATGCCCGACCACCATGATGTGCTTGACCTTCAGCAAGTCGACCGCGAACTGGATCACGGACAAGCAGTTGAGGTCCGAGTGAACGACCACGTTCGCGATGTTCCTGTGCACGAACACCTCGCCCGGCGGCAAGCCAATGATCTGGTTCGCCGGCACGCGTGAATCGGAGCAGCCGATCCACAGGTATTCCGGCGCTTGCTGGTGCGCGAGGCGAGAGAAATATTCAGCGTCCTCCGAGAGCTTGCGATCGACCCACTTCAGGTTGTTATCGAACAGGTGCGAGAGCGGGTTGTTGTCCTGGCTTTCAGGTGCGTCAGTGTTGTCGATATTGGACATGGCATTCAGTGCGGATAGGTTTCATGCAGCGCGTGCTGCGGGTGCGCCGGACAGAAAACGCTCAGGATAACGAACACAAAAACGGATGCTGCGTTCGT
Source organism: Caballeronia sp. (assembly GCF_028292365.1). Classification (GTDB taxonomy): domain Bacteria; phylum Pseudomonadota; class Gammaproteobacteria; order Burkholderiales; family Burkholderiaceae; genus Caballeronia. Next base: position 2,918 of record NZ_JAQGMM010000663.1, on the reverse strand, counting down.
ACGGGAAGAACTCGGCGAGCTCGCCATTAAGGATCTGTTCCTTGTGCTTTTGCCAGAGAGCGGGGTCGAAGAAATCGGCGTGATGTTTCATGAACACGTTGCGCACGCGCGGGTCGCCGAGCAGGAAGGTGCCGTAGGTTTCAGGGAAGATGTCGTGTGGCCCGACGGTGTACCACGGCTCGCCTGACATCTCGTCTTCCTCATTGCGCGCTTGCGGCACTTGGCGCACGTTGCAATCGGTCAGGTATTCGATCTCGTCGTAGTCGTAGAACACCACGCGGCCGTGACGCGTGACGCCAAAATTCTTGTAGAGCATGTCGCCGGGAAAGATGTTCGCCTGGATCAGTTCCTTGATCGCGTCGCCGTATTCCTTGATGCCATGCTCGATTTCCGGCAGCGTGCCGTTCTGCAAATACAGGTTCAGCGGCGTCATGCGGCGCTCGATATACAGATGCCTGATCACGAGGTTATCGCCTTCATATTCGATCATCGAAGGCACTTCCCTGGTGAGCTCCTTGAGCAGCGCATCGTCGAGGCGCGACAGTGGTAGCGCGACGCTCGAATACTCGAGCGTGTCGGCCATGCGTCCGAGACGGTCATGGCGTTTGACGAGCTGATACTTGTCCTGGATCTTCTTGCGCGTGGTTTCCTTCGGCGGCGGGAAGTTGTCCTTGATCAGCTTGAACACGTACGGAAATGAGGGCAGCGTGAACACCAGCATCACGAGTCCCTTGATTCCCGGCGCGATGGCGAATTTATCGCTGGAATGCGAGAGGTGATGCAGCAAGTCGCGATAAAACAGGTTCTTGCCCTGCTTCTGCAAGCCCACTGAAGTATAGATTTCCGCCTTCGGTTTGCCGGGCATGATCGAGCGAAGGAACTGCACATACGCGGACGGCACTTCCATATCCACGAGGAAGTACGAGTGCGAGAAGCTGAAGATGATCAGTACTTGTTCGCGCTGCAACAGGACTGTATCGAGTGCGAGCAGCCCGGGTTGCGCATGACGCACCGGCACCACAAACGGTATCACCAGATCACCGTTGATGATCCGGCCCACTATGTACGCCGCCTTGTTGCGAAAGAACAGCGACGACAGCACGTGAATCTGGAAGTTGGGCGCGGCCTTGAATTCGCCGAACGCTTCGGTAATCGCTCGCATCAGGCATTGAACGTCGCGCTGCAAATCTTCGAACGGCGGCTCGAGCTGGAAGTTCGTCACGATCCGTTCGAGCGTCGCGGCGAGCCCATCCTTGCTTGGGTAATACGCGCGATAGGTCGGCTTGGCCGCAGGTTCGTCGTTCTCGATGTACTCCGTCGAAATAGCGGGCCGCACGAAAATGAAGTCGTTATTGAAGTACGAGCGATGCAGGATTTTGCAGCACACGGAGTTGAAAAACGTCTCTGCGCACTCGGGCTGCCGGTGCGACGTCAGCAAGCCGATGTAATGCAACTTGATCTGCTGCCAGATTTCATCGTCTATGTGCTCGGCGTCGTACTCGTCTTCCAGGCGCGTCACGCACTCTTCCACGCGATCGTCGTACGACGTGATGCGATCGCGCGCAAGCCGCTGCAGCGCATGCCAGTCGGCCGCTTCGAATAGCCCCTTCGCCGCGATGGCCGCATCGCGAAACACGCGATAGTGACGGTCGAAGCCTTCGAGCAGCGTTTCCGCGACATCGAAGCCAATCTGCGACGACAGTAACTTGGGAAAGTGATTCATATCGACTCTGCGCTTCGTGCCTACGTCGCGGTGTTAGTGATCAAGCGTCCAGCCCGGCTTAAAATCCTGCTTCAAATCCGGCCGATATTGTATCTCCGGACGTTCCCGCTTCCTGGGCGGCAGCCTTTCCGCCCGATGCGAACTCATGCCACGTTCGCCCCTTTCTTCGCACTCGCATTCTCCGATGCAGCCGCCACTGCCGCTCGGCGCGAGCGTTTTTCAGCGCTCGCTGAAAGCAGCGCACGCCCTTGCTTTTCGTACGCGGCGAGTTCGGCGAGCGTCGCGTTCAGGTCGTCCAGTTGCCGCTCCAGCACCGCGCGATGCGCCGCGATGGTGTCAAGAAACGCATGCAACTGGGCAACCGTCCCGGTCGGCGAATCGTAGAGATCAAGCAGCCGGCTCACCTCCAGCAACGTGAATCCGAGCCGTTTGCCGCGCAGCGTCAGCTTGAGCCGCGTGCGGTCGCGCGCCGAATACACGCGGCGCATGCCGTTCGTGCCTTCGCGCGCCGGCGTGAGCAAGCCCTGGTTCTCGTAGAACCGGATCGCGCGCGGCGTGATCTCGAATTCGCGTGCCAGCTCGGTGATGGTGTAGCGCGTGTCTGTCATTGAAATTACAAGGTTGCGAGCGCTTTTCTGACGCCGACGTTAAAATGCAGGTTAACGTTAGCGTCAACCTGGCGGCAATGCAACAACTGACAACCCGGAGAGCCGACCCGCATGAACCCGCTCGAACAGCAACTCGATTACGTTTTCGCAGACCGTCTTCCTGAAAGCGGCCACACGATGGAAGTCTCGCCCGGCGTGTTCTGGGTTCGCATGCCGCTGCCGTTCGCGCTCGATCACATCAACCTTTGGGTCATGCGCGACGAGATCGACGGCGTGGCGGGCTGGACCGTTATCGATTGTGGTATTTCGGACGAAACGATCCGGGCGAACTGGGAACGCACCTTCGACACGCTGCTTGACGGCCTGCCGGTGCTGCGCGTGATCGTCACGCATTGCCACCCGGACCACCTCGGTCTTGCGGATTGGATCTGCAATGGCGGCGACAAGAAAAGATGGGACCCGGTCAGGCTCTGGATGTCGCTTGGCGAGTATGCAATGGGCCGCGTGATGTCCGCCGGCGATGGTTCTGACGCAGGCGGCGAGCGTGCGGCACGGCACTTCGCGCGGCATGGAATGACGGACCCGGC
>NZ_JAQGMM010000655.1 GCF_028292365.1 Caballeronia sp. | reverse complement strand
ACGACTGAATACGAATAGTGGTAATACCCGCCGCCATTCGCACACGAACCCATGGAAATCACCCAGCGCGGCTCGGCCATCTGGTCATAGACCTTGCGCAACGCCGGCGCCATCTTGTTGCATAGCGTGCCGGCAACGATCATCACGTCCGACTGGCGCGGACTCGGGCGGAACACCACGCCGAACCGGTCCAGGTCATAACGCGCTGCACCGGCGTGCATCATCTCGACGGCACAACATGCCAACCCGAATGTCATGGGCCACAGCGAACCCGTGCGCGTCCAGTTGATCAGCTTGTCAGCCGTGGTGGTGACAAACCCTTCCTTCAAGACCCCTTCGATACTCATTTGCTTTCACTCCAGATGAGCAGCCAGCCAAAGCCGCCCAGCAATCCGGTGATCTTCAACCCGCTCGATACTCCGTTACTCCCAGTCCAGCCCACCCTTTCTCCAGATGTAGGCGAAACCAAGCAGGAACTCGAGCAGAAAAACCATCATTGACAGGAAACCGGGCCAGCCGACGTCGCGCAGGGCAACGCCCCACGGAAACAGGAACGCGGTTTCGAGATCGAAAATAATGAACAGAATAGCGACGAGATAGTAGCGCACATCGAACTTCATACGAGCGTCTTCGAATGCTTCGAAGCCACACTCGTAAGGTGCGTTCTTTTCAGTGTCAGGCTTATTGGGACCGAGGATCTTACCGATGCTGACCAGCGCGATACCTAAACCGGTGCCTACGACAAGGAACAGCAAGACGGGATAATAGGCTGAGAGATTCACGACTATCCTCAAATCGGTTTGATCTGGTGTACCGGCCGGGACGACTGCCCCGCCGATTTTCAACTAAAGCCGAGAAACATGCACAAGAGGCCTTGAGCAAATTCACTCGCCAGAAGTGACAATGCCAGCCGAAGCAATGCATGCGGCTGGCATTGGATAACTTTTGGTGCCGACGGCGAGACTCGAACTCGCACAGCTTTCGCCACTACCCCCTCAAGATAGCGTGTCTACCAATTTCACCACGTCGGCACTGTCTTGCAATCCGGAAAAACAACTTCTTATTGCCGGGAATCGCTTCAAGAACAAAATTATAACCGGGTTAACCAGTTTGTTCAACGCACAAAAAGCTATCCAGGCGAAAAATTATTTCGGAACGTCAGAGCCGGGACCCGACGTTGCAACCGGTGCCGAAGCCGCCGCCGAACCGGACACGCCGACGGCCGGATGAGCTGCGGGCGCGGTCATTGCTGCCCCGCCCAGCAAGCCTGCGGAGGCTGCCGGCTTATAACTGCCGAGGTACGTCAGCGTCAGTGTGGAGATGAAAAACACGGCGGCGAGCACGGCCGTTGTGCGCGACAGGAAGTTGGCCGAACCGGTTGCCCCGAAGAGGCTTCCCGACGCGCCACTACCGAACGCCGCGCCCATATCGGCGCCTTTGCCGTGCTGCAACAATACCAGTCCGATAACACCAAACGCCGACAACAACTGGACGACAATAATCAAAGTCTTTAAATACAGCATTACGTTCACCCGACTCTTTAATGTTTCCGTGACACTGTTGCGTCACGCTTTTAATGCTTACATTTTCGAAAGCTTAAACTCGGCGATTAAACCGAAACGTTTTGTGCAGCCTGGCAAATCGCAAGAAAATCTTTCGACTTCAGCGATGCGCCGCCAATCAATCCGCCGTCGATGTCCTGTTGAGCGAATAATTCTTCCGCATTCTCTGGCTTGACGCTGCCGCCGTACAACACCGGCACGTCCACCACTGCCGCGCCCTTGCCCGCCAGTTGCGCGCGCAGGAATGCGTGTACCTGTTGCGCCTGCGCTGCCGTCGCGCTTTTTCCCGTGCCGATCGCCCAGACCGGCTCGTACGCCACGACAATCTTCGCCGCTTGCGTTTCGCTCAGCACCAGCAACACCGCTTCCAGCTGCGTACCGATCACTTGTTCTGTCAAACCATTGTCACGCTGCTCCAGCGTCTCTCCCACGCACACGATGGGCGTCAACCCTGCTTCCAGTGCTCGCTGAGCCTTCACCGCGACCAGGTCCGAATGCTCGCCATGATAGGCGCGCCGCTCCGAGTGGCCGACGATCGCGAATGTTGCATCAAAATCCACCGCCATGCCTGCTGCGACTTCGCCCGTGTAAGCGCCTTGCGTATGGGCGGAGACGTCCTGCACACCCCACGCGACCACTGACCCGCCCAGCAGCGCCTGCGCCTGCGCCAGATACGGCATCGGCACGCAAACCGCTGCGCGCACGCCCTTCTGCAATGTCGCGGCTCCGGCGGCCACTGCTTGCATCAAGACCGCGTTCTCAGCCAGACGGCCGTGCATCTTCCAGTTTCCGATCACCAGTTTTGCGCGTTTGGCTTGTTCTTTCGGCATTTGTCTCGTCGTAGCAGCGAGGCTGCCGATCATTGAAATATAAAAATGGAACTTTCGGACGCAAGGCTCCAGCACAACATGCGATTTTACTGTGCCCGGCGGAAATCGGTCAAACAACGAAACCCGATCCGCCGCTCATTTCAATTCCGCGATCCGTAATCAGACGACCTGACTCCAGTCCAGCATGATCTTGCCGATATGCGTGCTGCCTTCCATCAACGCGTGAGCCGCAGCGGCCTGATCGGCGGGAAAGACCTGATGAATGACCGGCTTGATCCGTCCCGCTTCAATTTCCGGCCACACCTGCGTGTTCAGCTGCACCGCGACCTTGCCCTTAAACGCGATGGAGCGCGGCCGCAAGGTGGAACCGGTAATCACCAAACGGCGGCGCAACACTTCGTTGAGGTTGATCTCGGCCTTCGACCCACCCAGCGTTGCGATCACCACCACCCGGCCACCGTCGGCCAGTGCCTTCAACTCGCGCGGAAGATAATCTCCCGCGACCATGTCGAGGATCACATCCACACCACGGTCGTTAGTCAGCGACTTCACGACATCGACGAAATCTTCGGTGTTGTAGTTGATCGCCCTTTCCGCACCCAGCGTTTCGCACGCCTGACACTTTTCGTCGTTGCCGGCTGTCACAAACACGCGATGCCCCAGCGCCTTGGCAATCTGGATAGCCGTCACGCCGATACCACTCGATCCGCCCTGGATCAGCAGCGTTTCTTCAGCACCGTTCTCACCTTTGCCCAGATGCGCGCGTTCGAACACGTTGCTCCAGACCGTGAAGAACGTTTCCGGCAGCGACGCCGCCTCGATGTCCGTCAACCCCTTCGGCACCGGCAGGCATTGCTCGAGCGGCGCACACGCGTATTCGGCGTAACCACCGCCCGCGAGCAGCGCGCACACGCGGTCGCCTGCCTTCAAACCGAACGGATTGTGCTTCGGGTCGAAGTCACCGCGCACGATCTCACCCGCCACTTCCAGCCCCGGCAGATCCGACGCACCCGGCGGCGGCGCATAAGCGCCCTTGCGCTGGAACACGTCCGGACGATTCACGCCCGACGCCGCGACTTTGATCAGCACTTCGCCGGCCTTCGGCTCGGGCATGGGACGCTCGCCCAGCTTCAATACTTCGGGCGCGCCAAACTCGGTGATTTCGATGGCTTTCATCTGCTTGTTCCCTTCAAGTCACACGCACGTAACACCGAGGTATAACCCCATGGCATTGCGGGCTCATTCAGCCGAAACCCGCAATAACATCGAATCACTTTTGAACCTTCACTTCCACCGACAAATTCAAAAACGGCCGGCGCGAGAACCTCACGCGCCGGCCATCCCGAACTTACCGCATTACTGCTGCGTCGGCTGGATCGGTTCGATAGGCGCGCCGCCTTCGTTCAGCAAAGCCTTCGCCGACAAACGAACACGACCCTTTTCGTCTGTCTGAATGACCTTGACCTTCACGATCTGGCCTTCCTTCAGGTAGTCGTTGATGTCCTTGATACGCTCGTTCACGATTTCCGAGATGTGCAGCAGACCATCCTTACCCGGAAGAATATTCACGATCGCGCCAAAGTCCAGCAATTTGAGTACCGGACCTTCGTAGACCTGACCCACTTCCACTTCAGCCGTGATGTTCTCAATGCGCTTCTTCGCTTCCGCCATGCCTTCGCTGCTCGTGCTCGCGATGGTCACCACGCCGTCATCGGAGATATCGATGGTCGTGTTGGTTTCTTCGGTCAACGCACGGATCACCGAGCCACCCTTGCCGATCACGTCGCGGATCTTTTCCGGATTGATCTTCATGGTGATCATGCGCGGCGCGTAATCCGACAGGTTCGTGTTCGTACCCGGAACCGCCGTGGTCATCTTGCCCAGGATATGCATGCGGCCTTCCTTCGCCTGCGCGAGCGCGACTTGCATGATTTCCTTCGTGATGCCCTGGATCTTGATGTCCATCTGCAGTGCTGTCACGCCTTGCGCCGTGCCCGCCACCTTGAAGTCCATGTCGCCGAGGTGATCTTCGTCGCCCAGAATGTCCGTCAGCACCGCGAACTTGTTGCCTTCCAGGATCAGGCCCATCGCGATACCCGCGACGTGCGCTTTCATGGGCACACCAGCGTCCATCAGCGCGAGACAGCCGCCGCAGACCGATGCCATCGACGAAGAACCGTTCGATTCCGTGATTTCCGATACAACGCGGATGGAGTAGCCGAATTCGTCGGCGCTCGGCAGCACTGCCACCAATGCGCGCTTCGCCAGACGGCCATGACCGATTTCACGGCGCTTCGGCGAGCCGACGCGACCCGTTTCGCCGGTCGCGAACGGAGGCATGTTGTAGTGAAGCATGAAGCGCTCGCGATACTCGCCTTCGAGCGCGTCGATGTTCTGTTCGTCGCCCTTCGTGCCCAGTGTCGCGATCACGAGCGCTTGCGTTTCGCCGCGCGTGAACAGAGCCGAACCGTGCGTACGCGGCAGCACGCCGGTACGGATTTCGATCGGACGGACGGTGCGCGTGTCGCGACCGTCAATACGCGGTTCGCCATTCAGGATCTGCGTACGAACGATCTTCGCTTCGATGTCGAACATCACGTTGCCGATGGTCGCCTTGTCAGCCGGCGTCTGGCCTGCTGCCACTGCGTCTTCGGTCAACTTCGCGGTCGTTGCTGCGTAGACTTCCTTCAGCTTCGCGGTGCGAGCCGATTTGTCGCGAATCTGATAAACGGCGTTCAGGTCGGCTTGCGCCAATTCCGTCACGCGCGCGATCAGCGGCTCGTTCTTCGGGGCCGGCGTCCAGTCCCACTCAGGCTTGCCACCCTCGGCAACCAGTTCGTGGATTGCGTCGATAGCAACTTGCATCTGGTCGTGGCCAAACACCACGGCGCCGAGCATGACTTCTTCGGTCAATTGCTGCGCTTCCGATTCCACCATCAGCACCGCGCGTTCCGTACCGGCGACGATCAGGTCGAGCGCCGATTCCTTCATCTGCGGGCGGGTCGGGTTCAACACGTATTCGTTGTTGATATAGGCCACGCGTGCTGCACCCACCGGGCCGTTGAACGGCAAGCCGGAGATCGCCAGAGCCGCTGACGCGCCGATCAGCGCGGGAATGTCAGCGGGCACATCCGGGTTCAACGACAGCACATGGATTACGACCTGCACTTCGTTATAAAAGCCTTCCGGAAACAGCGGGCGCAACGGACGGTCGATCAGGCGCGAGATCAGCGTTTCGCCTTCCGACGGACGGCCTTCGCGACGGAAGAAACCACCCGGGATCTTGCCGGCTGCGTAGGTCTTTTCGAGATAATCGACGGTCAACGGGAAGAAATCCTGGCCCGGCTTTGCCGTCTTCGCGCCGACAACCGTCGCGAGCACCACGGTATCTTCGATATCAACGATCACCGCGCCGCCAGCCTGACGTGCGATTTCACCTGTTTCCAGGCGGACGTTGTGTTGTCCCCACTTGAATTCCTTGACGATCTTTTTAAACATTCTCACTCCTTCTTCGTTATGCCTCGCGCTTGTCCGAGCGTGTTGTCGTGGGCTCCGGAGCATCCGAAGTCCGTGCACACGCTGAAAAAACGGCGAAGCCAAGCGATGACCGGAACCACACGAGAGAGGGGTGTATGTCATTCCAACGCAACACGACACGCGATGCGCATGACGCGCTGGAATGACACAAAGCTCTGCCGCGAGGCCCGGTCCTGTAGTCGAATCGGTTTCCGATCCGGGGTTGGCTTTAATGCAAGCCTTCGATATTTCCCGCTACTTTCACTTCTGCGCCCATGAAGAGCGCGCCGTTCAAAAACAAAATGCCTGTATCAGCAGACTGACACAGGCATTTCGTTGTGTACGCTGGCCGCTTACTTGCGCAGGCCCAGCTTCTCGATCAGCGAGCGATAACGGTCAGCGTCTTTGCCCTTGAGGTAATCGAGCAGCTTACGACGACGGCTCACCATGCGCAGCAGGCCGCGGCGGCTGTGGTGATCCTTCGTGTGAGCCTTGAAGTGAACGGTCAGTTCGTTGATACGGGTGGTCAGCAGCGCAACTTGCACTTCTGGCGATCCGGTGTCATTAGCGGCGCGCGCATATTCTGCGACAACGTCGGACTTCTTTGCATGAGCAACTGCTGCTACGGTAGACATTTGATTTTCCTTTGAAACGGACAGGCGGTCACGGAAGAAGGGCCGTGCCGTGGGTTTTCTACATTACTTCTTGAACAACCTTTGATTCACTTGCCGGACGCGGTTTTATAAGGGTTTTACAGCCCCCTTCCCGTACGGCAAGTCGCGAATTATAGCACAGCGGTTTTTGCCGTCGACCCGGTTCGAGACGACGGGTGAAATGATGCAATAGGCCTGCGCCCAAGCTTTGCTATTTTCACGACGCCGGGCGCTTCATCTGGCATGTGGTCGGCATGGCGGTCTCGGCTGCCGGGATCTTGAGCAGAGTTCGAAAGCCAAAGCCCGAACCTTCGTTGTCAAACCGTACGCCGGACGTTTCCGCCTTATCCATTTCCATGACAAAAAGGGGCTGGATCACCTGATGATCGGCGGCGCGCATTTCCATTGTCTGAAAACCTTTGTCCAGCTTCATCCCTTCCAGCGCTCGGGCGACTGCGGCCGGATCGGCGCTACGCGCCTTCTCCATCGCCTGCGCGAGCATCTCGACCATGAGCGGCATGCGCAGGAAGAGATAATCATCGGTGGCGGCAGGAAAACGAGCGCGAAAGCCCGCGTAATAAGCGTCGGATGCACTGCCACCTGCGTTCGGATGCCAGTCGGCCACCGCCACGACGTGTTTTACGCCGGCGTCGCCCAGGGCGGCAGGCGCGCCCAGGCTGTTGCCGTAGAACGTATAGAAATGCGTGTCGAGTCCTTGCTCCCGGGCGGCTTTGACAAGCAGTGTCAGGTCATTGCCCCAGTTGCCAGTAATCACCGCGTCGGCGCCGCTTGCGCGGATCTTGGCAATGTACGGCGCGAAGTCCTTCACGCGGCCGGCGGGGATGAATTCATCGGCGACGATCGCTATGTCCGGACGGCGCTCCTTCAGCGCGCGCTGGGCTTCGCGGCTGACATCGTGGCCGAAGCTGTAGTCCTGGTTGAACAAATAGACCTTCTTCACCGATCGATCGTGCTGGATGACATCGGCGAGCGCGTTCATGCGCATGCCGGCATGGGCATCGAAGCGGAAATGCCAGAAGCTGCAATCCGCGTTGGTGAGCGCGGGGTCGTCGGCGGAATAATTGAGGAACACCACGCGATGGTCGGGATCGCGGGCATTTTGCTTATTGATCGCGTCGATGAGCGCGGCGGCAACCGCCGAGCTGTTGCCCTGCATGACAAAGCCAATATTCTGGTCGATGGCCGCACGCAACTGCACCAGGCTTGCTTCGCTGCTGCCCTTGCCGTCGAGGACGACAAGTTGCAGCGGGTGTTTGCCATCGGGCAAGGCAACCCCACCATTTGCATTTACCCGCTCGACACCGAAGCGCAAATTGCGCTCGACGGCTGCGCCCGCGTTCGCGAACGGACCGGACATGCCTTCGATCATCGCAATACGGATGGGCGGCAAACCGGGATTGGCGTCCGCTGCACACGCGGGATCGACAAGCGCGCTACAAAGGCATGCAGCCACCAGCAATGAACCGCACAGGCGCTTGCCGACACGCGACGCGCGACCGAGCAGCCGGAACCACCGTGCCGGCAGGAACCGATCACGTGCGTTGAGAAAAACCACGCGCGGCAAGCTGAAGCCGAGACCCATACCGTCCATTACAGTTCGTCCATGGAAAATTGACAGCAAAGCGAATCGCGGATCATAGGGCGTTCGGCACGCTGCGTGCAACCGCCCAGGAAAATGCGAACGGAAATGGAATAGCCGCCCGAGCCTGCGCGTTTCATCTACATGCTCTACATGCAAGGCGATCAAAACCTTCCGCCTACCCCGCATGTCAAAATAAGCAATACGGCGCAGATCAGCAGAAAAACCCGCGACCAATCGGATACCGCGTCGATACGAATACGAAGGAGGCTTCAATGTTGAGCAAGGCAATACGAAAACCCGCGGCAGCCATGGCACTCGCCCTTCTGCTCACGGCGTGCGCCCAGCCATGGCAAAACTATCAGGCAGGCGCGGACTCGTCGACGATCACGGCGAAGCTCGGGCCGCCAAGAGAGGTCTACGACCTGCCGAACGGCGGCAAGCGCCTGATGTGGCCGACGCAACCGCTGGGCGAAGTGACGACGGCGGCGGATATCGATGCATCAGGAAAGATCGTGAGCGTGCGCCAGGTCCTCGATGAAAACGAGTTCTACAAAGCGCAGATTGGCACGTGGACGCGCAAGGACGTGTTGATCAACTTCGGCCGTCCGGTGGAAACGTCGTACTTCCCGTTGATGAAACGCGAGGTCTGGACGTATCGGTACATGGAAGCGAACGTCTGGTACATGATGTACAGCTTTTACTTCGACGACCAGGGCACGCTGCGCCTGACGCAAAAAACACCCGACCCGCTTCACGATCCCGATCAACGGAATTTCTTCTGATTTTGCTTACAAGCACCGAAGAAATCTTTTGTCGACGAAAAAAAATGCCGCCCGAAAAAGCGGCATTTTTTTATGCCTGGACTGGCGGAATCTTTTCATAGAAAGTAATTCGTAAGGTTTCGTCGCGACGCAGCAATGACGCTGGCAGGCCCGTTGAAAACTCATTTCCAGCGATAATTTCACCGTTGCAGTGTTGTGCCTCTTACGCTTTTGGAGCTGATACCCATGAATCGACCCAAACGCATGCTGGTTGAAAACGTCGGCTGGGCGGCTGAAACTGCCGCTAGCGACCCGGATTTCTTCGAAACCCTGGCTCAGGGCCAAAGCCCGACCGTCCTGTGGCTAGGGTGCTCGGACAGCCGGGTGCCCGCCGAAACCATCACGCATTCGAAGCCCGGTGATTTATTTGTCCATCGCAACATCGCGAACCTTTTTTCACCGGACGATGACAACACCATGAGCGTCCTCGAGTACGCGGTGAACGTGTTGAAAGTGGACGACGTCATTGTGTGCGGACACTACGGATGCGGGGGCGTGCGAGCGTCGTTGCTGCCGTTGTCGGACGCCCTGCCCCACGTCAACCGCCGCATTGCCCCGCTGTGCGCGCTGGCACGGTCGCACGGCAGCGAACTCGACGCGCTCGGCACAATGGATTCGCGCATCGACCGGCTGGCGGAACTAAGCGTGCTCGAACAAGTGAGCGCGCTGCGTGACACGTCCATCGTCCGCGATGCCGAGCGTCCACCGCGCGTTCACGGCTGGATCTTCGGTCTGCGCGACGGGCGCATCAAAGTGCTCTCGTCCGGAGAGCCCGCCGATGCCGACGCCGGGGGCGCGCCAACTGCCCCAGCGGCAAAAGCGGCAGAACCTCCGTCGGCGCCTAGCGCTGCCCAGCGCGTGATCGAAACTGCTGGCCACCAGCCACACTAGCCGCTCGATTCCCCGGTTAAAACCTTCACCGTGCGATGCCTTCCCGGCATCGCATGGACCCACTCGCGCCCAAAAAAGCTTATGACCCTACGTGAAACGTTCGCAACCTTCCCGCGTGATTTGTTCGCGGGCACTGTCGTCTTTCTTGTCGCGATGCCGCTATGTCTTGGCATTGCCAATGCATCCGGCGTCGAACCGTTCGCCGGCTTGCTGTCGGGCATTATCGGCGGGCTGATCGTTGCGCTGCTGAGCGGCTCGCACCTGAGCGTGAGCGGGCCGGCGGCGGGACTGGTCGTCATCGTCGTCGATGGCATTGCCAAGCTCGGCAGTTTTTCGACCTTCCTGATGGCGGTGATGCTCGCGGGCGTGATCCAGTTCGGTTTCGGCATGTTGCGGGCTGGGCGATTCGCGGCGTATGTGCCGTCGTCGGTGATCAAGGGCATGCTCGCGGCCATTGGCTTGTTGCTGATCATCAAGCAAGTGCCGCTTGCCGCGGGTTTTGCGAACGGCGGCGCTCACGTTGCCGCGCACTCATCCGGCACCCTCGATACGCCGTTCGGCACCCTGTCCCTCGCAGCGTGTGCCGTCGCCGCGCTGTCCCTTGCGATACTCGCTGGCTGGGAAACGAAAGCGATGCGCCGCTTTGCGCTGGTGCGCGCTTTGCCCGCGCCGCTCGCGGTGGTCGTGCTCGGCATTGCGATCACGCTGGTGCTGGACTTCGCCTTACCCGGATTTGCACCGCCGGCGGAGCATCGCGTGGTGTTGCCGTCGCTGGCTTCGTTTGCCGCGTTGAACGCCGCGTTCGACTGGCCCAACTTCGAGCAACTCATCAATCCCGATGTGTGGCGGCTCGCGATGACGCTTGCCATCGTTGCGAGTCTGGAGACTTTGCTGAGCCTCGAAGCCGTTGAGCAGATCGACCCGAAGAAGCGCGTGGCGCATCCGGACCGCGAGCTGAAGGCGCAGGGCATCGGCAACATGATGGCAGGCGCGATCGGCGCATTGCCGATCACTTCGGTGATTGTGCGCAGTTCCGCCAATGTCCACGCGGGCGCGCAGAGCCGTTGGTCGGCCGTCGTACACGGCGTCTTATTGCTCGCGAGCGTGTTCGCGCTGACAGCGGTGATCAACCTGATTCCGCTGGCCTGTCTCGCCGCGATCCTGATTTTCACCGGACTAAAGCTCGCGAAACCTTCGTTATTCGCGACCGTTGCCAAACAGGGATTCGAACGCTTCGCACCGTTCATCGTCACTATAGTAGGTGTACTGATGACTGATCTGCTGATCGGCATCCTGCTGGGCATTGCGTGCAGTATCGGACTGGCCATTCACGCGAATCTGCAGCGGCCAATTACCATCGCGCAGCATGACGACCACTTCCTGCTGTCGTTTCGCAAGGACGTGTCGTTTCTCGGCAAGGTGTCGCTCAAGCATCACCTTCGGCAAATACCGGACAACGCGACCTTGATCATCGATGCGGGCCGCGCGGATTTTATCGATCAGGATGTGCGTGAACTCATCGATAAATTCGTCGCTGACGCCCCCGCGCACGGCATTCATGTGGAGTGCCGGCAGCTTGAACGCACGACGCGGGAACGGCCAAGCTTGCAACAGCGCATGGCGTTTTTCAAACGCGCATCCGTGAAATAAAGCGCCAATGAAAAACGGCCCTCGCTTGTGGCGAGAGCCGCTTTTAACCGATAAAGCGCCGGATACGCGCCTCGTTCGACCGGGTCAATTCACCGAGTCAA
>NZ_JAQGMM010000625.1 GCF_028292365.1 Caballeronia sp. | reverse complement strand
CACGCGGCATTGCAATGCTTCTCACCATGAACTGGGGACGCATCCGGCGGCGCTAGCCGATGTCGTGGCGTTCTTCCAGAAACGGCTGCTTTCGAAAGCACATGGGCGCTAAACGATCACAGTGATTTATAAAAATTCATAGCGATTTAATCGGAGCAAAAGATGTCCACTACACGCAATCGGAAATATGCTGCGCTTGGCGCAACGCTCGTCCTCGCCGGGGTTGGCGCATTGACGGTGTTTCATGGCCACGGCGATTCGCCGGTCAACGCGGCGGTTGCCGCGTCGAATGCCGCGCCGCTGACGGAAGTCGATGTGGCCGCGGTTGTCGCCAAGTCAGTGACCGATTATCAAGGCTACTCGGGACGGCTGGAAGCGATCGATAAAGTGGAGATCCGGCCGCTCGTGCCGGGCACTATTGTCGCGGTGCATTTCAAGGACGGCGCGCTGGTCAAGAAGGGCGACCCGCTATTCACTATTGATCCGCGCCCTTACGTGGCGGAAGTGGATCGTGCGTCGGCGCAACTAGCCGCGGCCCAGGCGCGCAATGGTTATGCCACGACGGACGCCGCGCGTGCGGACCGCTTGCTGGTGGATAACGCCATCGCCAAGCGCGACTACGATCAGGCGCAGAACGCCGCGCGTGAAGCGCAGGCGAATTTGAAGGCGGCGCAAGCGGCGCTTGAGACAGCGAAGATCAACCTGGGCTACACGAACATTGTCGCGCCGGTATCGGGCCGCGTGTCGCGTGCCGAGATGACGGTAGGCAACATTGTCTCTACAGGATCGAGTGCTCCGTTGCTTACCACACTCGTTTCGGTCTCGCCCATCTATGCATCGTTCGATGTCGATGAGCAAACGTATCTGCGATACCTGAGTCACGACTCGCGGGCGAGCGTGCCGGTATCCCTCGGACTGGCGAACGAAGACGGCTACTCGCGCGAAGGCAAGGTCGACTCGGTGGACAATCGCCTTGATACCAGCTCGGGCACGATCCGGGTGCGCGCGCGGTTCGATAACGGCGACGGTGCGTTGTTGCCCGGTCTTTATGCGCGCATCAAGGTGGGGGGAGGCGCGCCTCATCCTGCTGTGCTGATCGACGATGCCGCGATTGGGACTGATCAGGACAAGAAATTCGTGATGGTCGTGGATCGCGACAATCGCGCGCAGTACCGGGAGGTGACGCTTGGCACACAGAACGATGGCCTGCGCGTGATCGTCAAGGGACTCCAGCCGGGTGAGCGGATTGTCATCAACGGCTTGCAGCGGGTGCGTCCGAACGACGTGATCAAGCCGAACGTGGTCGTCATGTCTGGCGCCTCTGCACCGGTCAAGGACGCTTCATAGCGCGTGCGCCTTCAGGTGATCCCATCTGGCGCCACCCGAGCGCTCATGCAGCCTCTCATGCAGACAAACAAACCGTCATGAACATATCCAAGTTTTTTATCGACCGTCCTATTTTTGCGGGCGTGTTGTCGACGATCATTCTGCTGGCCGGGGTGATCTCCATGTTCAATCTGCCGATCTCCGAGTATCCGGAAGTCGTGCCGCCTTCGGTGATCGTGAATGCGCAGTATCCGGGCGCGAATCCGAAGGTCATTGCGGAGACGGTCGCGTCCCCGCTGGAAGAGCAGATCAACGGCGTCGAGAACATGCTGTACATGCAGTCGCAAGCGAACAGCGACGGCAAGCTGACATTAACCGTCACGTTCAAGCTCGGCATGGACCCGGACAAGGCGCAGCAGCTTGTGCAGAACCGTGTCTCGCAGGCACTGCCGCGTCTTCCCGACGACGTGCAACGGCTCGGCGTGACGACTATCAAGTCGTCGCCGACGCTGACCATGGTCGTTCACCTGATCTCGCCCAATGGCCGCTACGATTCCACGTATCTGCGCAACTATGCGCTGATCAATGTGAAGGACAGGCTGGAGCGAATCCAGGGTGTGGGGCAGGTCGACCTGTGGGGTTCAGGCGATTATTCGATGCGCGTGTGGCTCGATCCGCAGAAGGTTGCCGAGCGAGGCATGACCGCCACGGACATCGTCAATGCGATTCGCGAGCAGAACATCCAGGTGGCGGCCGGTGTGATTGGATCGTCGCCGACCACGGCGAACGTGCCGTTGCAATTGAACATCAATACGCAAGGACGCTTGCAGTCCGAAGCTCAGTTCCAGGACATCGTGCTGAAGACTTCGCCTGACGGCGCCGTCACGCATTTGCGCGACGTAGCCCGCGTCGAGCTGGCCGCATCCGATTATGCACGGCGCTCGCTGCTCGACAACAAGTCCGCGGTTGCCCTGACGATCTTTCAACAACCGGGCGCGAATTCACTGCAGATATCGGATCAGGTCCGGCAAGCAATGAAGGAGATGCAGGTCGACATGCCGCCGGGCATCCAGTACTCGATCGTCTATGACCCCACGCAGTTCGTGCGCTCGAGCATTGACGCGGTCATTCATACGCTGATCGAAGCGATCGCGCTGGTCGTGCTGGTCGTGATCGTGTTCTTGCAGACGTGGCGTGCGTCGATCATTCCGTTGCTCGCGGTGCCGGTGTCGATCATCGGAACGTTTTCGCTGTTGCTTGCGTTCGGCTTCTCCATCAATGCGCTGTCGCTATTCGGCATGGTGCTGGCGATCGGTATTGTGGTTGACGATGCGATCGTGGTGGTGGAGAACGTCGAGCGAAACATCTCGTCCGGATTGTCGGCGCGGGATGCGACCTATCAGGCGATGCAGGAGGTGAGCGGACCAATCATCGCGATCGCGCTGACCCTGGTCGCCGTGTTTGTGCCGCTCGCGTTCATGTCGGGCCTGACAGGGCAGTTCTACAAGCAGTTTGCGATGACCATCGCCATCTCCACGGTGATCTCGGCATTCAACTCGTTGACCTTGTCGCCCGCACTTGCGGCTCTGCTGCTGAAGGGCCACGATCAACCGAAGGACTGGCTGACGCGCGGCATGGACCGTGTTTTCGGCGGCTTCTTCAGGCTCTTCAACAAGGTGTTCCATCGCGGCTCTGAAAGCTACAGTAAAGGCGTGGCGACCTTCGTCAACCGCAAGGCAGCAATCCTGGGCGTCTATCTGGTTTTGCTGGGCGGCGCGGTGCTGATGGAGAAAATTGTCCCCGGCGGTTTCGTGCCGGCGCAGGACAAGCAATATCTCATTGGCATTGTTCAGTTGCCAAACGGCGCTTCCCTTGATCGTACGGAGGACGTCGTTCGGCAGATGGGCGAGATCAGCAAGAACGTCCCAGGCGCAATCTCCGCGGTGCAGTTTCCAGGTTTATCGATCAACGGTTTTACCAACTCGTCGAGCGCGGCCGTTGTGTTCTTTGGGCTGACGCCATTCGATGAACGCAAATCAAGCTCGGTCACCGCCGGTGGTGTGGCGGCCGAACTCAACAAGCGATTTTCGACGATCAAGGGTGCGTTTATCGCGGTGTTTCCACCGCCGCCGGTTCTGGGGCTGGGAACCCTGGGCGGCTTCAAACTGCAGATTGAAGATCGCCAGGCATTAGGTTATTCGGCATTGAACAACGCGACGCAGGCGTTCATTAAACGCGCGTCGCAGACGCCCGAACTGGGGCCTTCGTTCTCCAGCTATCAGATCAATGTGCCGCAATTGAACGTTGATCTGGACCGGGTCAAGGCGAAACAACTGGGGGTATCCATCACAGATGTGTTCAGCACGATGCAGGTCTACCTTGGCTCGTTCTATGTGAACGACTTCAACAAGTTCGGCCGGGTGTACCAGGTACGTGTGCAGGCAGACGCGCCGTTCCGTTCAAACACGGACGCTATCGGTTTGCTCAAGACCCGCAATGCCAACGGCGAAATGGTGCCCTTGTCCTCGCTGGTCAAAGTGACCCCGACGTTCGGGCCCGAGATGGTCGTGCGCTACAACGGTTATACCGCTGCCGATATCAACGGTGGTCCGGCACCGGGTTATTCGTCCGGTCAGGCACAGGCGGCGGTTGCGCGTATTGCGGCCGAGACACTGCCACGCGGCTTCAAGTTTGAGTGGACCGATCTCACGTACCAACAGGAATTGGCAGGCAACGCGGCGTTCGTCGTATTCCCTATCAGCGTGCTGCTGGTGTATCTGGTATTGGCTGCTCTGTACGAAAGCCTGACCTTGCCGTTGGCGGTGATCCTGATCGTCCCCATGAGTATTTTCTCTGCGCTCCTGGGTGTCTGGCTGACTCACGGCGACAACAATATCTTTACGCAAATTGGCTTGATGGTGCTGGTCGGGCTGTCTGCCAAGAACGCGATCCTGATTGTCGAGTTTGCGCGCGAGCTGGAGATGCAGGGCCGCTCCATTATTGAAGCAGCGATTGAGGCAAGCCGCCTGCGTTTGCGTCCTATCCTGATGACGTCTATTGCTTTCATCATGGGTGTGGTTCCGCTTGTGGTGTCGTCAGGCGCCGGGTCGGAGATGCGCAAAGCCATGGGCATTGCCGTGTTCTTCGGCATGCTTGGCGTAACGCTATTCGGCTTGTTGCTCACGCCCGTGTTCTACGTGGTGTTGCGTAAGCTCGCGGGCAACGAGCACGTAATAGACAAGCATGGCTTGCATCCGCACATGCGCGGTATTGACGCATCGATCGAGGCATAACGAAAATGAAAAACGCTAACCTGATCGTGAACCCGCGGGCTAACCTAAGCAAGCGGGCTTGGGGCTTGTCGGCACTATTGCTGGCGCTGGCCGGATGCTCGCTGGCGCCGGTATATGAAAAACCCGATGTGAATGCCCCGGCCGCATTCAAGGAAACACCGGTTGAACCGTCTACGCGAGCCGAGACCGGTACGTGGAAAACCGCGCAACCGTCGGATCAGATTGCGCGCGGTCAATGGTGGATCATTTTCGATGACGCCACGCTGAACGGTCTCGAGCAACAGGCGCTGGATGCGAACCAGAACCTGAAAGCGGCGATGGCGCGCGTGAAGGAATCACGCGCCATTCAACAGACGGCCCGCTCCGGTTTGTTTCCATCGATAGACGCGGGATTCGGGCCAACACGGGAGAAAGTGTCTCCGGCGTCGCAGCTTCAACCTGATGGGGTCAACATTTCCTCGCAGACGTTATGGCGCGCACAGGCCACAGCGTCTTATGAAGTCGATCTGTTCGGGCGGGTATCCGATTCAGTGAAGGCTGCCGGCGCGGATGCGGAGCAAAGCGACGCGTTGCTTCGTTCAGTGCAGTTGGCTTTGCAAGCGGACGTGGCGCAGAATTATTTCAACTTGCGTGAGCTGGACTCGGAGCTGGAGGTTTATACGCGGACCGTTACGCTGCGCGAACAAACGCTTGAACTGGCGCAGCATCGCTTTGACGAAGGGGACACCAGCGAACTGGACGTGGCCCGGGCGAAGTCCGAACTCGCCACCGCGCGTTCCGACGCGATGACCGCGCAACGGCTGCGCGCGTCCTCCGAGCATAGCCTTGCGGTCCTCCTGGGTAAGGCGCCGGCACAGTTCTCCATGGCGGCGAACCCGCTAGTGCCCGTGCAGATCCGAATTCCGCCGGGCTTGCCATCTTCACTGCTGGAACGCCGGCCCGACATAGCCGCAGCCGAACGAGCAATGGCCGCGGCTAATGCGCGGATTGGTGTGGCCAAGTCCGCCTACTTTCCGTCGCTGTCGCTGACAGGCGCAGCAGGGGTCGAATCTGCCACGCTGGGCGATCTTTTCAAATGGTCGAGTCGTGCATTCCTGCTTGGGCCGTTAGCCGGGACCGCGCTTTCTGTGCCTGTATTCGACGGAGGACGGCGCAAGGGCAACCTCGCGAACGCTCGCGCCGTGTTCGAGGAAGACGCGGCGAACTACAGACAGCAGGTGCTGGTTGCGTTCCAGGAAGTCGAGAACAACCTGTCGGATCTGCGCATCCTCGAGGAGCAGACGCGCACAGAAGCGCAAGCTGTCAGCGCGTCCAATCGTGCCGCCACGATTTCCAGGACTCAGTACACGGAAGGCGCCGTGAACTACCTCGACGTGATCGACGCAGAACGCACCGCGCTTCAGGCTCAACGCGCTGCCGTGCAATTGTCGGGTGTGCAGGCAGTGGCAACCGTCAATCTGATCCGGGCATTGGGCGGCGGGTGGGGCGAATCCGCAGCGGCAAGTGCGTCGGAAGCGAGCATCGCACAGCGCTAATTGACGCTAAGACCAGGCTTAAGCCTTCGCTAGTGCGAACGCTTAAGCCTGGGGTCCGATCTTAGGGCGAGGCGGCCGGGGATCTTCCCTCGGCCGCCTTGGTATTTCTTGCGCCGCTAAAGGGAATAGAATCTGCGCGGACGGAGTCTCGCTTGACGCGCGAGACCCGCATTAATCGACAAAAGCACGCAAACAATCGTCAATTGCATGGTTGCTGAAAGTAAGCGTAGAAAGTAAGCGTAGAAAGTAAGCGCAGAACATTCGCGCAGAAAAACGCGTGGGCATGTAACCCGTTGCCTGAAATCGCCGAACTGGCATACAGGTCGCTCTTTCATTAGCCAGCACTGCGACAGCGCTTGACGACGATTACAGATGCCTTTCGAGGAGAAGCGTCACTAGATGGATATCAATTTTGAATGCACGATGTGCGGCAAATGCTGCCATGACCTCAAGCTGCCTTTGAGCATTGACGAAGCGCTCTTATGGCTTGAGCGCGGCGGCGATGTCCAGTTTCTTTGCGAAGCCGTGCCATGGCCGGATGAACCGCCTGCCGACAACCTGCAGGCGCAGCATAAGCGACGCCGGTCGTTCGCGGCTTCCAGCGGCGAGCTGCCCGTGCGCGTCGTCGTGGTGCTGGCGGCGTCGTTCGAGGGTGCGTGTCCGCACTTGCAAGCGAACATGAGTTGCGGTGTCTATGAGGAACGCCCGACTGTCTGCCGGATCTATCCTGCGGAGATCAATCCTTTCATTGAGTTGAAGCCTGAGCAGAAAGAATGTCCGCCGGAAGCGTGGACCTCGGACAAGCCGCTTCTGATGAGTGCGCAACG
This sequence comes from Caballeronia sp., assembly GCF_028292365.1. Lineage (GTDB taxonomy): Bacteria > Pseudomonadota > Gammaproteobacteria > Burkholderiales > Burkholderiaceae > Caballeronia. The sequence continues at coordinate 2,330 of NZ_JAQGMM010000625.1, read as the reverse complement.
CGTGGTCGATCCCGAGACGTTCGCGTTGATTGCCAAGTCACGTGCAGCCGATGTCAGCGACGCTCCGGCCAAAGCGCGTGCATGCGCCCATCTGGACATTGACGCCGCAGCGCTGGCTAACGAGGGCCTAGTGGTCTATTCGCCGCCTGTCGACCTTGCCATAGCCGCGTTGAAACGCGCTCGTGACAGTGGTGACACTCGTGCCGCAGATGCCGACGTGCCGCAGTGGAAGGTGGTATCGAACCGTCGCGAGACCGTGGACACGCTCGTGTCCATAGGAGCAACGGGTGTTCATTACGTCAAAGCCGATGCACCCGCGTTCGATTACCTCGGGTTTTTTCCCGCCTCGGCGTGAACCTCGGTGATCTTTAACGAACCCCGATCAATGCCCGGACCCATCGATCACGATGGTCCGGCGCACGTCAGGTCGCTTCCCGGACAGCACGCAGGAACTGTTGCGTGCGCTCGTGCTGCGGTGCGCCGAAAAACTGCTGCGGCGGCGCCTGCTCAATGATCTTTCCTTGCGAAAAGAAACACACGCGGTCCGCGAATTCTTTGGCGAATCCCATCTGGTGAGTCACCATCAGCATCGTGAGATCGTGCTCGTGGCCCAGCTTTCGAATCACGTTCAGCACTTCACCGCATAACTCGGGATCGAGTGCCGAGGTCACTTCGTCGAACAGCATCACCTTCGGCCGCATCGCCAACGCCCTCGCAATGGCCACGCGCTGCTGCTGCCCGCCCGATAGCTGCGACGGATAGTGATTGCACTTGTCGTCGAGCCCGACCATGGACAACAGCTCGCGGCCTCGCTCGTTTGCATCGCGCTTCGACATGCCGAGCACCCTTAGCGGCGCTTCAATCGTATTCTGCAGCGCCGTCATATGCGGGAACAGGTTAAAGCTCTGGAACACCATGCCAATCTTGCGGCGCACTTCGCGGACATGCCGCTCGGAGGCAGGCACTAGCGCGCCATTACGGCGCATGTGCGTAAGCGGTTCGCCTTCCACTTCGATCAGACCATCGGTTAGCGGATCGAGCGTCATCAGCACGCGCAGCAAGGTGGATTTGCCCGACCCGCTGGGTCCAATGATCGCGACCTTCTCGTTGCGGGCGACCTCCAGATCGAGCGCATCAAGCACGGTGAGCGAGCCGTATCGTTTCGTGACGCCGGCAAAGCGCACCATCGGCTGGACGTTGGGCGTGACAGCGTCTGCACCGAGTGCGGGGTCGAGATCCCGTTTCATCTGCTTCTCCTGGAGTTCCATCAGCATGCCCCTGCCGGTTGTTCGAATAGAACATGCATCATGGCAATCTCACGCGACGTTCGAGGTGACGCACGCCCGAGGCGAACGTCACGCTGATCAATAAAAAGAACAGGCCGGTCATGGTGATCGGTTCGAGATAGCGAAACGTTTCCGAGCCGATGTTTTTCGCCTGCTGCATCAACTCGACCACCGTGATGGCGGATAGCACGGGCGTGTCCTTGAACATGGCGACCAGGTAATTCCCAAGCGCTGGAATGACTGGGCGGATCGCTTGCGGAAGAATGACGCCGCTATACGTGCGCCACGGCGACAGCGACAATGCACAGGCCGCTTCCCACTGCCCGCGCGCCACGCCATTCAATCCCGCTCGATAAACCTCCGAGACGTAACACGCATAGTGGACTGCAATACCGATCGTGCCCGCAGTCAGCGCCGACATCGTGAGACCGTAGAGCGGCGCCACATAGAACAGCACATAGACCTGGATCAGCAACGGTGTGCTGCGAATGAACTCGACGAAAAAGCCCGTCACCCGTGCGACCGGCGCAATGGTGCTGCGTCGCAAGATAGCGAGCATCAGTCCGAGTACCAGGGCGATAGCGAAGCCCACCAGCGTAATGCCGATGGTGTACATGGATGCGCGCAGCAGGTCAGGGAGGATGTGCACCGCGTACTTGACGTCGAAGAAGGAATTCATTTCGCCGCCCTCTGAGTGATGCCATGACTGACCCGGCGTTCAAAATGACGCATGATGGCGACCACGATTTGCGCCATGACGAAATAGATCACTAGCGTCAGCGCAAAAATCTCAGCGGTCTTAAAGGTGGCCTCATCGAGCTGGCGCGCGCGGAAAGTGAGGTCGGAAAGGGTGATCAGCGAAACCAGCGAGGTCCCTTTCAACAATTCGATCATCAGATTCGTGGCCGGCGGCAGCGCGTTGATCATGGCCTGCGGCAAGACAATGCGACGCATCCTGGTCGAAGCTGGCATGTTCAATGCAAGTGCCGCTTCGTATTGTCCACCCGGCACTGAACGCAATGCGCCGCGCAGGATCTCGGAGCC
>NZ_JAQGMM010000612.1 GCF_028292365.1 Caballeronia sp. | reverse complement strand
AGTCGGGAATCGTGATCTCGCGGAAGTACGTCTTCAGCGCCGCGATGGCGATCCGGTCGCGCGTGCAGATCGAGGCGACCATCGCGTCCGCGCGTTCGCTTAAGGCCGCAGCCGGCACGACTTCGGCAACGATGCCCCACTCGCGCGCATTCGCGGCGTCGATGGTCTCCGTCAGGTAGACCATGTGCGCGGACGCCTTCGGCGGCACCTTGTGGCGCAGCACGGACAGCACGAGCGTCGGCGGCAGGTTTTTCTGCAACTCGGGGAGGTTGAAGCGTGCGCTGTCCGAGGCGACGGCCATGTCGCAAGCGGTGACGAGCGCACAGCCAAAACCTTCCGCATCGCCTTGCACTTCGGCGAGGAGCGGCACTTCGCTTTCGTGCATCGCGCGGTAGACGTCGAGAATCGGATCGGCCACGTTGCGACGGAACTGCGCGGCTGTTGGCGCGGTGGAGGGCGGTGCACCGACCGCGCGGCCGCGGCAGAACGCGGGACCGGACGCGCGGATCCGGATGATTTTCACGGCGCTGTCGCGGCCGGCCTTGCGGATCTCGGCGGCGAGCGCACGCATTGCGTCGAGCGTCAGCGTGTTGCCCAGGTCCGGCTGGCCAAGGGTGATCCGGTATTCGGAATCGTGGAGCGCTGCGGTGAATTCGGTCGTCATGGAGAAAAGGTCCAAACAATGAAAACAGGGGGATGGGCGTCCGCGATGAGCGAGCGCCCGCGCAGGTCAGCGCGCGTAGGCGCCGGCCTCTTTGAGTTTCTGGAACACACGCTGCGGCACGAGCGGTGCTTCGGTGAATTCGACACCGTATTCGGAGAGTGCGTCTTCGATCGCCCCGACGATTGCCGCGGCAGCCGGAATCGTGCCGCCTTCGCCCGCGCCCTTGACGCCGAGCGGGTTCAGCGGCGACGGCGTTTCGAGGTGCACGATGTCGATGTTCGGCACGTCGGTTGCCATCGGCAGCAGGTATTCGCCGAAGTTCGTCGTGGTCGGCTGCGCGTTCTCGTCGTACTGCATCCATTCGAGCGTCGCGTTGCCAATGCCGTGCGCAACCGAGCCGATGATCTGGCCGTCGACGATCATCGGATTGATGAGCTTGCCCGAGTCGTGCGCCATCACGTAGTTGAGGATCGTGATGTGGCCGGTCTCGCGATCGACTTCGAGTTCGACGACGGCAGTGCCGTTGCAGTACGTCGACTGCGCGGGCGAGAAGTATTTCGTCTCCTCGAGGCCGGCGGTGAGGCCCTTCGGCATCGTGAAGCCCGGCATGCCCTGCGAGATCTTCGCGAGCTCGCCGTAGCTCATGCGCTGTTCGATGCCCGAGCGGCGCGCCACGTGGCCCTCGACGAGTACGAGTTCGGCGGTTTCGCACTTCCACAGGTGGGCAGCGAGCGTGAGCATCTTCTCGCCCACGGCCTGGGCGGCGATGTAGACCGAGTTGCCGGCATTGACCGTCACGCGGCTCGCGAACGTACCGACGCCCATCGAGATGCCGCCGGTGTCGCCGGTAACGACGTCGATCGTTTCAAGGGGCACGTTCAGTTGCTCGGCGCAGATCTGCGCAAAGGTCGTCTTGTGGCCCTGACCTTGCGGCGATGCGCCGGTGATCACGACGATGCGGCCGTTCGCTTGCACGCGCACTGTTGCGCCCTCGAACGGGCCCATGCCCGTGCCTTCGACGAAGCTCGCCATGCCGATGCCAACGAAGCGGCCCTGGCGGCGTGCCTCGGCCTTGCGCGCGGCAAAGCTCGCGTAGTTCGCGCGCTCGAGCGCTGCTTTTTGACAGGCCGGATAGTCGCCGCTGTCGTAACGCAGCGGGCTGCCGTCGCGATAGATGAAGCCCGCGTCATACGGCATCTGCTCCGGCTGGATCAGGTTGCGCCAGCGCAGCTCCGCGCGGTCCATGCCGAGTGTGCGCGCGGCCTTGTCGAGAATCCGCTCCATGGCAAACACCGCCTGAGGACGGCCTGCACCGCGTACTGGCGAGGTTGCGCACTTGTTCGTGTAGACGACGTCGAGCTTTGCGGCCATCGCGGGGATCACGTACGGGCCGGGCGTCGTCGTGATGGAGATGTATGGCGTGATGATGCCCCACGGCAGGAACGCGCCGTTGTCGTGCACCATCTCGAGCTTCACGCCGCGGATCTTGCCGTCGTTTTCGAGCGCCATTCGTACGGTCCACCACTGGTCGCGCTCCTGCGTGACTGCGAGGAAATGCTCGCGCCGGTCCTCGATCCATTTGACAGGACGCTTGAGCGCGACCGCCGCGATCGCGACGAGTGCCTCTTCGGGATAGAACGGCAGCTTCGGACCGAAGCCGCCGCCGACGTCATTCATCAGCACGCGCAGCTTCTCGGCATCCCACTCGAGCAGCTCGACGAGGTTCTTCTTCTCGTGGTGCGGCGCCTGACCTGACGACCAGACTGTCAACTCGCCGTTGGTCGGGTGATATTCGGCGAGATAACCGCGCGTCTCCATCGGATGCGCGGACCCGCGGTTTTGCCAGTACGTTTCCTCGACGACATGCGGCGCATTGTTGAAGGCTGCGTCGATGTCACCAAAACCCATGTCGATATGCGCGACGACGTTGTCTTTCGCGTCGGTGTGACAGAGCGGCGACTCGGCGCGCAGTCCGTCACGGCACTCGGCGACGGCGGGCAGCGTGTCGTACTCGATCTCGATCAGGCCGCAGGCATCTTCCGCGATATAGCGGTTGTCCGCGACGACGAACGCCACCGCTTCGCCCGCGAACGTGACTTCCGTCGAGGTGAGCAGTTCCTGGGTGCGCTCGAAGCGGATCGCCGGGTTCGGCAACATCGACGGCGCGCGGCCGCGTGCGCGGCCGGTCAAGTCCGCGTGCGTGTAGACCGCATGCACGCCCTTGAGTTCGCGGGCTGCCGTGCAGTCGATCGAGACGATCTTCGCGTGCGCGTGCGGGCTGCGCAGCACCGCGGCCTGCAACATGTTTGGCAGGTGCACGTCGTCCACGTAGGAACCCTGGCCTTGCAGCAGCTTCTTGTCTTCGGTACGCAGGACGCGCTTGCCGATGTAGCGCTGGTCGGTGGGGGCACCTTTCAGGTCGGATATTTCCATCGTGTTACTCCGTAGCTTGTGCCGTCGGTATAGCGGCACGCTGATCGCGGATGCGCTGCGCGGCGAGCAGGGCAGCCGCGACGATCGGCTGGTAGCCCGTGCAGCGGCACAGGTTGCCCGTGATCGCTTCGCGAATCTCGGCTTCGGTTGGCGCATCCGTTTCGTTCAGCAGTTCGGTCAGCGTCATCAGCATGCCAGGCGTACAGAACCCGCATTGCAACGCGTGCGTTTCGGTAAAGGCTTTTTGCAGTTCGTTGAGCGTGCCATCCGCGTGAGCAAGTCCTTCGACGGTGGTCAGCGAGCAGCCGTTGACCTGGGCCGCGAGCGTCAGGCAGGCGCGCGCAGTGCGGCCTTCCAACAGCACGGTACAGGCACCGCATACGCCGTGCTCGCAACCGTAGTGCGTGCCGGTGAGGTAGAGGTGGTGACGCAGGAAGTCACCGAGCATGAGGCGCGGTTCGACCTCGCGCTCGTAAGCGGTGCCGTTCACGACGACTTTGACGGTACGAGTCTCCATGTCCATCTCCTTTTTTGTCACTCTATGATTGTCTTGCTGTATGTCCTGCAAAGCGCGAGAACGCTGTCTTCAGCGCTCTTTCGGTCAGGACGCCGGCGAGATGCTGGCGGTAGTCGGTACTCACGTGCGCGTCGGTCAT
>NZ_JAQGMM010000611.1 GCF_028292365.1 Caballeronia sp. | reverse complement strand
TGGCACCCGTGTTCCAAGGCCGTAGGGGCCCGCCTGATAACTGCTGCTGCCCGGGAAGATCTCATTGACGGTGCTGACCGTGGATTTGCCGTTAGCGGCTGATGAAGGCGGGAACGGCGGCACGACGTGATCGAAGAAACCGTCGTTTTCGTCGTAGTTGATCAGCAGCACCGTCTTGCTCCATACCTCAGGATTCGACGTCAGGATTTGCAGCACCTGGTCGACGTACCACGCGCCATAGTTGGCCGGCCAGTTCGGATGCTCGGAGAACGCTTCGGGCGCAACAATCCATGAGACCTGCGGCAGCGTGTTGTTCTGCACGTCGTGCTTGAGGATGTCGAAATAACCATCCCCGGCTGCTGCATTCGTGCCGGTGCGCGCCTTGTCATACAGCGGATTGCCGGGCTGCGCATTGCGATACTGATTCAGGTAGAGCAGCGCATTGTCACCGTAGTTGCCAATGTACGCGTCGTTGGTCCAGCCCCACGAGCCGTTTGCATCGAGCCCGATGCCGATATCCTGATAGATCTTCCACGAAATGCCCGCATTCTGAAGCACTTCCGGATACGACGACCAGCTATACCCAAGTTCGGCATTGTCGATCACGGGGCCGCCGCCGTTGCCGTCGTTGCCCACCCAACCGGTCCACATGTAGTAGCGGTTCGGGTCCGTCGATGAGTTGATCGAGCAGTGGTACGCGTCGCAAATGGTGAAGGCGTCAGCGAGCTGGTAGTGGAACGGAATGTCCTGGCGCGTGAGATACGCCATTGTGGTCGTGCCTTTGTAGGGCACCCACTGATCGTAACGGCCCTGGTCGTAAGCACCTTTGCCCGTGGTCCAGTCGTGCGGCAGATCCTGGATGAACTGGAGCCCGAGATCGGGCGCGCTCGGGCGGAACGGCAACACTTCGCCGAGTCCTGCCGCGATCGGCTGGTTGAACACGGACTGACCATTCGGAAGCTGCACGGCGCGGGTATCGCCAAAACCGCGCACGCCCTGAAGCGTGCCGAAGTAATGATCGAAGGAGCGATTTTCCTGCATCAGCACGACAATATGCTCGACGTCCTTGATGCTGCCGTGCTGGTTATTGGCGGGAATGGCAAGTGCATTGCGGATGCCAGCCGGCACGATACCTAGTGCGGTGGCGGAACCGGCGGCCTGTGCGGCAGCCCTGAGAAAATCACGTCGGCTTTTTAAGTTCATGGGTCTCTGTCGGTCGTGGGGGGAAGGCTTGGTCAGGCTCGCCGGCCGCTTTCGTGTCGCCTCTGTGTCACTCGGCCTCGTGGATAACCGGGGGCAACAAGGGATCGGAAGCGGCGGCGGGTGGGGGTGCTTGCGTAAGACTGGACGTCGATGTTGCCGGCTGGGTTTGCTGCAAAGCCCAGCGTTGTATGTCCGACGATCCCGGTAAAGCGGATGCATCGGTTTGCTGAATAGAAGAAGCGGAAGAGGATGAAACTGAAGAGATTGAGGACTGCGCCGGCGTCGATGTGGACGCCGGCAGTTGATCGTGGTCCCCGCATGCGGCGAGCATCGTGCACACGAGCACGGCGCCGCACAGCCAGTCAACACTAGATAGTCTGTTAAGCACAAGCGTCCTCTGGACGGTTTGCGTGTTTGTGTGACGGGGCGCCACGCGCATCCGAATGGCGTCGGGAAAGAGCAAGCCAGAGGATAGAAATTACACGTGTAGGAATTATTAAATAATAGAAATAAGATCCCTGACGCAGAGATGACGTAATTAAAACGTAATTAATATGTTTGTTTAAAGAAGGGGACGCTGGTCAACATGGAGAGGGTAAATCGTCCGCTAACAAGGTCTGTCTAATCTCTGTTGCCAAGATTTGCCGGTGATCGTGACAGCGCCTACGGTTTGTCCATGCCCCCGCCGCGGAAAAGCAGAGGGATATGAAAAATTCGTTAAAGCTTACGATTTACATGCCGTAAAGAGGTGAGCAGTGGCAGCTAATCGACTATCACTGGCTGTCCCGAAGCCCCGCAACGGCGACTCCTGCGTGCTCGACGAGGAACGCCGGCCGGACCATAACAACATTGTTGCGGTCCGGTCGCGCCAGATTCAGTTGATCAAAAACGCATCTGGCCGACCGGACGACACAGGAGAACACGATGTTCACCGATACGGCGCAGCGGGTCTTGCAACTAAGCGACTACGCGGTGCGCCTTGCCGCTGCACGTGACCGGAGCTACGCGCTCGCGCGTGAGGTCGAGAAGTCGCAAGCCACGCTGAACGGAGTGGCCCAGGATCCCGCAAGCGATGCCGCCCTTTGCCGCTACGCAGCCGACGCCCTTGAATCCTTGTGCGAGAACCTGGTGCGGCTGTGCGCGCTGACCGACCAGGCGTCGGCGAATGCCGAAGCCCTCGCGGCCCTGCCCCTGAAATTTTTCTCCGATAACGAAGGCGCGGCCGCGGACCTCGAAGCCGCGGTCCTGTCACTGGCCGAGGCAACGTCGACCGCGGAAACCCAGCTTGCCGAGCTTGCGCAAGTCGTGGAGGAAGCGTGCGGCGCCGTCAATGAAATGCGACGGCCTGCGCAAATCGGGTAAACCCCGGTGCAGGAATTTTGACACGGTAATATGCGGGTATACGCGAGGCGACGCTCAGCTTCGCGTGCGTCACATGCATTGCGTTCGTCCGGTGATCCCGGTCGAACGTTTTGCCTGACGCAACAAACAAGAGGGTCCGCCGCGAGGCGGACTTTTCATATCGGAACCGGCCACAAGCCGCTACCGACACTTGTCCCGGGTATTACACATGTCCATTGCAGCGTCCCTATGCTTCGTCGCGCGAGGTTTCCGTCGCGCGCGAGACCACCGGCCCACCACTCGTGGCGCTGTCTTCTCTTCATCGCGTCTGCTCGCCCGCCTGCTCGGCTCTGATCCCGGTCTACTGCGTTTTCACACCGCGCTTCGCAGCTCGATTGCCTGCGTGCTGACGGCCGGAATGACGATCGGCTGGATGGTTCACACGCATCAGCCGCCGACCCTTGCCGCGTTTGCGTTGCTGTTCGCAATGGTCGCGCCGCTATTTCTCCGCGATGCCACGCAGCGTGGCTGGTTCGGCTCACTTGCTGTTATCTATGGCGCGGGAGCGGCGAGCCTGATCGCGGCGAGCACGCTG
>NZ_JAQGMM010000578.1 GCF_028292365.1 Caballeronia sp. | reverse complement strand
ACGGCGAACCTTCGAAAGTGACAAATTTGGATTCGTCGAGGGTTTCGGTGGTTTCGAGTAGCGGGGTATCGGACATGAGGATGAGGTGCCTTGGCCGAGAGCAAACACCCATTCTAGCGGTTCGCGCAGGAGCGGGTTTGGACGGCGGATCAGGATTGTCGGAACAGGTTTCAGGCAATTTGAGCGAGGCTTTCGCCCAATGCCCGATCTTTCCAAGATGGGGTGACGCCACCAAATCGCAAGTGATTGTTTTGGTTAGTGAAAGCGTGGGGACAATGTTTCGATACGCGGTGCCCTGTCGTCCTGATTTTTATAAAAAATCAGGAAAATACCGGAAAAAAATGGCCAAATCCTGCATTTCTTCCCTTTCGCCAAGCCTAAAAGCGGCGGCTGATTCGTTACAATGCCGAACTGGGGTTTTCATCGATGGGACGGAGTTTTGTTGGCTCCTGTTGGCTCCTTGAGGTCCGGTTTGTACCGCTTTTTAGCTGTTTTTAGCGGTTGAGCAGCCGATTTCCCATCCCGATCGCCCGTGCCGCCTTTCCACTACCGTCGATAAATCATGTCTCTTTTCTCAGCCGTCGAGCTTGCCCCCCGTGACCCGATTCTGGGCCTGAACGAAGCCTTCAACGCCGATCCGCGCACGACCAAGGTCAATCTCGGTGTGGGCGTGTATTTCAACGAAGAAGGCAAGATTCCGCTTCTGCGCGCTGTTCGTGAAGCCGAAAAAGCACGGGCGGAACTTGCTGCTCCGCGTGGATATCTGCCTATTGAAGGCATTGCCGCTTATGACTCAGCCGTACAAAAGCTGCTGCTCGGCAATGATTCGCCGCTTATCGCCGACGGCCGCGTGATTACGGCGCAGGCGCTGGGTGGAACGGGTGCGCTCAAGATTGGCGCCGACTTTCTGAAGCGGCTGAATCCCACCGGCAAAGTCGCCATCAGCGACCCGAGCTGGGAAAACCACCGCGCGTTGTTCGAATACGCGGGTTTTGAGGTCTTGAACTACCCGTACTACGACGCAGCCACGCACGGCGTGAAGTTCGACGCCATGCTGGAAGCGTTCAACGGCTATCCGGCCGGAACGGTCGTCGTGTTGCACGCGTGCTGCCATAACCCGACCGGCGTCGACCTGACCCCGGCGCAGTGGCAACAAGTGGTGGCAACGGTCAAGGCACGCTCGCTGGTTCCGTTCCTCGATATCGCTTATCAGGGCTTCGGCGAGAACATCGACGCTGACGCTGCGGCCGTCCGTCTCTTTGCCAAGGCAGATCTCAACGTATTCGTGTCATCGTCGTTCTCCAAATCGTTCTCGTTGTATGGCGAGCGCGTGGGCGCACTGTCGATCATTACGAGCGCCAAGGAAGAAGCCACGCGCGTGTTGTCGCAACTCAAGCGCGTGATCCGCACGAACTATTCGAATCCGCCGACGCACGGTGGTTCAGTTGTCGCCGCAGTCCTCGCTTCGCCCGAATTGCGCGCTACGTGGGAACAGGAACTCGGCGAAATGCGGGACCGCATTCGCGCCATGCGCAACGGCCTGGTCGAGCAAATCAAGGCAGCGGGCGTGCAGCGCGACTTTGGCTTCGTGAACCAGCAGCGCGGCATGTTTTCATACTCGGGCCTGACCTCGCCGCAAGTCGATCGTCTGCGCGAGGAATTCGGGATCTACGCCGTCAGCACGGGCCGCATCTGCGTGGCCGCGTTGAACACGCGCAACCTTGAAGTGGTGGCCAACGCCATCTCAACCGTGCTGAAGTAAGTTTGGTTTTCGTGTCTCCTTCGTGGTCTCAAAAACGGCGCTCCGTGTGAGCGCCGTTTTTTTTGAGATCACGGGTGTGCGGGTGTGTTGCGGACATGGGACCGTCCACGATTCTCCGCTCGCACCCTACCGATAAGCTTGTGACACCCGATCAACGCCCGTCGCGATGAATGTCGTGCGTGATGAAACCCGCGTCGTTGTTCGGCATATCCAGCCAATCGCGATGCGTGAGCGTGCCGCGAATATCGGACAAGCCGCTCTCCCAGTGCTCACGCATGGTCGACAACCCGAACTGATAATCCTTGTAGTGCCCTTCGTATTCCTTGTGCCGGTAGATGAGGTGAATCACGTTAAACCGCTTCGAACACGCGAGTTCCTCGGCCGTCTTGCACCAAGGGTCGCTGTTGCGGATATCCGCCGGTACTTTGTCCAGCACTTCCCTCAATACGTTTCGAAACCGCTGTGAGCGTTGCAAGGTGTCGGTAACCAGGCGCGTCCGGCTGGAGTACTGAATGTCCTTCACGCGCCCCATCACGTCGACAATGCTGTCCGGCACGGGCCCACGCGCGCTCCACAAATCGACCTGAAACGCGAGCGTGTCACGACGCGGCGTAGCCTGCACGATCTCGTAAAGCGGCGTATTGGACATCAGGCCACCGTCCCAGAAATACTCACCATCAATTTCGACGGCCGCAAAACCCGGCGGCAACGCTCCCGAAGCCATGAAATGCTCCGCACGCAACTTCATGTGAGTGTTGTCGAAATACGCAAAATTACCGGTAGCTACGTTCACCGCGCCCACCGACACCCGGGTCTCACGCGAGTTGATCCGATCGAAATCGCAGAACCGTTCGAGTGTCCCCTTGAGAGGACACGTGTCATAGAAGCTCGCCGTGTCCGGCTCTCCTGCAGCCAACGGTGACGGCGGCGGAAAACGCGGTATGAAAAACCCTTTCTGTCCTTCGACCAGTGCGCCCATGGCCTGCATGGCGGTGAAAGCCTTGCGAATCTCATCGGTGGAATTGAAGAACGCGTGCTCTACAAAAGCGGGCAACGGCGGCATGAAAGCAGGCTGGCAGATCGTCTCCCAAAACTCGAGCAGACGCGGCACACGATCCTCGGGCGCGTTCCCGGCAATGATCGCCGTGTTCAAAGCGCCAATAGATATCCCTGCAACCCAGTTCGGGTGAATCCCAACCTCGTTCAGCCCCTGATACACGCCCGCTTGATATGCGCCGAGCGCACCACCGCCCTGCAACATCAACGCGATGGTTTCATACGGCGGCAACTTGATACGCTTCTCCGCTTCAGGACCGCCCGATGCAAATGCCTCAGGCGATTCGCCAAGATCGAGCGACGTCACTTGGCGAGGCTCTTTAGTCCGTTTCATTCCTTTTGTCTCATTCTGTCTGCGTGCACTGCCCGTTCGCTCTGCCATCGATACTCCTGTTTGAAGGCTTACTGCATGTACCAGCCGTGACTCACCACGACCGATTGTCCCGTGAGCGCAGCCGTGGGGAAAGCTGCCAGGAACAGAACCGTTTGAGCCACGTCTTCCACCGTTGTGAACACGCCGTCAACGGTGCCGCCCAGCATCACGTCCTTGACCACGTCTTCTTCGGTAATACCAAGCTCCTTGGCCTGCTCAGGAATCTGCTTGTCAACCAACGGCGTGCGCACGAAACCCGGGCACACCACGTGCGAGCGCACGTGATGCTTCGCGCCCTCCTTCGCCAGCACACGAGCCAGTCCGAGTAACGCGTGCTTGGCCGTGACATACGCGGACTTGAGGGCCGACGCCTCGTGCGAATGCACCGATCCCATATAGATCACGACACCGCCGCGATCGTCCTTGTACATGTGCTTGAGCGTAGCTTTCGTGGTCAGAAACGCTCCGTCGACGTGAATGGCCTGCATCTTCTTCCAGTCGGAATACGCGTAGTTCTCGATCGGATTAACGATCTGCACGCCGGCATTCGACACCAGGATATCGACTGAGCCAAATTCCGCCGCCACCCGATCAATGCCGGTATTCACCGCCTGTTCGTCGGTAACGTCCATCACGAGGCCTAGCGCCCGGCCGCCCTGCGACCGGATCTGCTCGGCCACTGCGTCGGCGGCGTCCTGCTTCAGGTCCGCTATGGCGACCGCTGCGCCTGCCTCGGCAAGCGTCAGGGCAATTTGCTTACCGATCCCGCTCGCCGCGCCCGTGACCACCGCCACCTTGCCCGCCAGACTCGTATTCAGTGAGGTCATTTGTCGCCCCTCCTTCGTTCAGGTTCGAACAATGAAACCACGCAACGCCACGCCGATCAACCTCGATAAATGTCATAGACCATTCGGTCAGCTATTCGATGCCCTTGGGCCGCGCTATCGTTCAAACTCACGTCCAATGAACGTAAGGGCCGGCCAAGTCGGGCATGACCACGCGAATCCTGAAATCGGATTAAGCTTTGAAACCCGCCTGATGCAACCCCAACCCAAAACTGGAGATCACGAATATGAACTATCGTCGGCTAGGGCGTTCCGGCCTGCAGGTCAGCGAATTGTCGATCGGCTCGTGGGTCACCTACGGCACGCAGGTCGACCATCGCGCGGCGCGCGAGTCGCTCGCTGCCGCCCGCGATCACGGTGTAAATTTCTTCGATAACGCCGAGGTTTATTCCAAAGGCAAGTCCGAGGAAATCATGGGCCGCGCGCTGAAAGAACTCGCGTGGCCGAGGGTTAGCTACGTGGTGTCGACCAAGTTTTTCTTCGGTATCAACGAAGGGCCGAACCAACAGCAAACGCTCAGCCGCAAATACCTGCATAACGCCATTGACGGGTCGCTTGCTCGCCTGCAACTCGATTACGTCGATCTTGTGTTTTGTCATCGGCCAGATCCGCGTACGCCGATCGAGGAAACCGTATGGGCAATGAGCGACATCATCGCGCGCGGTAAAGCGCTGTATTGGGGCACATCGGAATGGAGCGCCGACGAGATTCGCACGGCGTACGACATTGCCGAGCGGCATCATCTGCATAAACCCGTGATGGAGCAGCCGGAGTACAACCTGCTGCATCGCAAGCGGGTCGAGAACGAATACAAGCGTCTCTATGAGGACATTGGATTGGGTCTGACAACCTGGAGTCCGCTCGCTTCGGGGTTGCTCACCGGCAAGTATCGCGATGGCGTTCCGTCGGACAGCCGTGCGCAGCTTCAAGGTTACGAGTGGTTGGCCAAGAAGCTGACCGACAAGGGCGCGAATAACATTGTTGGGCGCCTTGCGGAAGTATCCGACCAGCTTGACTGCTCGCTTGCACAGCTTTCACTCGCCTGGATTTTATTGAATCCGAGTGTCAGCACAGTCATTACCGGCGCATCGAGGGTCGAACAAATTCACGAGAATATGAAGGCCATCGACGTCGTGCAAAAGATCACGCCGGAGGTGAAGCAACGCATCGAGGAAATTGTGGGCGACGCGTTCGTCTGACGGGCTGGTCTGACGCGTTAGCCTTAACAAGCAGGGTCGTCGGCTACAATAACGACCCTGCCGCGTGCGCCTTGTGGTGCCGTAGCGCATCTTGGCGCTTAGGTACTTTCTTCGTCCGTCTGGCTCAGGCCGCGCTCATTCTCGTCTCGCTCACTCATTTTGCCATGCTCAGTTACCGACACGCCTTTCACGCAGGCAACCACGCAGACGTGCTGAAACACGCGGTCGTCGTGCAGTTGCTGCAACACCTTGCCCAAAAGGACAAGGCGTTTTGGTATATCGACACCCACGCGGGCGCCGGTGTGTATTCGCTGACCGACGGATTTGCGACCAAAACGGGAGAGTTCGAAACAGGCATTGCCAAGATTTGGACCAAGCGTGATTTGCCAGGCTTGCTCAAGGATTACGTCAAAGAGGTAAAGGCGCTGAATGCGGACGGCAAGCTGCAGTTCTATCCGGGCTCGCCCTATCTCGCTTGGCGAGTGATGCGCGAGCAGGATCGCATGCGGTTGTTCGAGCTGCATTCCACCGAAATCGATGTGCTGCGCCACAATTTCCGCGACGCCGGCCGGCGTGCAGTGCTCTTCGAAGGCGATGGTTTTGACGGCATCATCAAGCTGTTACCGCCACCGCCTCGTCGCGCGCTCGTCCTGATCGATCCGTCGTACGAAGACAAACGCGACTACGCACGCACGCTTAACTGCCTTGAGGAAAGCCTGAAGCGCTTTGCGACCGGCACCTATGCAATCTGGTATCCGCAGGTGACGCGGCTGGAGTCGCAGCGTTTCGCCGATCAATTGAAGCGCGTTCAACCCAAGAATTGGTTGCATGCTTCATTGACCGTGAGCAAACCTCCCGTCGACGGCTTTGGCCTGTTCGGGAGCGGCGTGTTTATCGTGAACCCGCCGTATACGCTTGCGGCTGAGTTGAAAGAGACGCTGCCCTATCTCGTCGACGCACTCGGTCAGGACAGCAAGGCGGCGTTCAAACTCGAACATCGTGGTGACTGATCACCTCTGAACCGTGCGCCGTTAATCAAGCGACGAGGTAACCGCACCGGTTACGGTATGCGGGTCTGACGATCGCTTTGGCACGGTCGATACAGGGCTCGGTGTTGCGACGGATTTCCGCGATGCAATGGGTACGGGCGTGATTATCGGGGGCTGCCCAGGAGACTGCCGCACTTGCGGCATTGCAGGCCTGGTTTGAGCTGGGGCCTGAGTTTGAGTGCCGGTTGACGCGCCGTAAGATGCACCGGAATGAGCTGACGTCGAACGTGGCTGATTCCGGTTATTGGACGGCGATGGCTGTGGGCTTGTGGAGGAGCCGTGCCCCTGCCCGCCATGATGTCCGCCCTGCTGAAGGTCGATATAAGGCGAAACAATGATCGTCTGCTGATCTTGCTGCGGCAATTCGGACAACTTGGCCATTGGACGCGCGGGCACCATGTCCGAACCATTCAACGGACCCGTTTGCAGAACGGTACCGCCCGCGCCGCTGTGAATCCCTGTCTGCGTGTCCAAAATAAGCGGCTGACCGCCTGCCTGGGCGAATGCGTCTGGCGTCGTCAAACCCGAAACAAGACATAGGGCCGCAATCGCCACAGATTTGATAGGTCGAAGTTCCGGACTCACAGCGCCCCCGATTGTCGAATAAATGATCGCCGACACGTATATCGGTCCGATTCATTTCACATCATATAAAAGCGCTTTACCTTACCGCGATGGCAAGCTTTAAGCTAGCTCTCCCGAAAGTCGACATTCAAGGAGATTCGATGACGTTCCCGAAAACCTTCCTCGCCGGCACAGCCGCGTTTGCAGTCTCAATCGCTGTCTCGATGCCCGCTGCGTTTGCACAGACGCCGGCATCTTCTGCATCGATGGGAGGCATGAATATGTCAGCCGCAAACGGCAACCAGGGCGATTCCGCCTCGACGAAGGAATTCCAGACAGCCGATCATTCGATGATGTCCGGCATGTCCGGCGTTGAGTACACCGGTGACGCCGATCATGATTTCGTCGCGCATATGGTCCCGCACCACGAGGGCGCCGTCGCGATGGCAAAGATCGAACTGAAGTACGGCAAGGACGCCAAGTTGCGGGCCTTGGCCAAGGAGATCATTGCTTCGCAGGACAAGGAGGTTACGTTCATGAAGCAATGGCTCGCAGCGCACCCGCAGAAAAAGTGACCACAATGACCTGAGCGGCGAACGTACCGCAGAAATGACAAAGCCCCGCACGCGGGGCTTGATCAATTTTTCAACCGGATGTTTTCGGTGAAATTACAGCGAGTAGCCTTCGGTTTCCAACGAGCGGATACGCTTTTCGAGTTGGACGATATCCGACGATTGGGCCAGATATTCTTCGCGACGATTACGTTCGGCGGTTTCAAACCAGACGCTGACTTTTTCGAGCAAGAATGCAAACATGATTTTTTCTCCAAGGATTTCAAATGAATCCCCGGCGGTTCGGGTCAGGGATATCCCTCGAAAGGGTTAACCCGGATTATAGAGCAACCGAGCTGGAGGTGTTAGTGAAATGCCTGCATTGGGTGCATTCTTATTTGGAATGGTGCATGCACCGCCACAGGACAAGTGGTTGATTCCTCTAGTGTTCTCGGAAATTTTCAGGCCGGCCTGTTGTTTTTGCACATTTATAGTGCGCAAATCAGACGAGCGGCCCTGCCCAGACGCACCAACACGATCACCCTGCCAGTCTTTCCAGAATGGGGCAATCGGGCCGGCCGTCACCTTGACAATTAACCGCCAAATGAGCGAGCGTGTCCCTCATATCCGTGAGTTCCGCGATGCGCCTATCCAGTTCCGCAACATGTTCCAATGCGATTGCCTTGACCTCAGCACTGGCGCGCTGCCGGTCCTGCCACAAGGCCAGGAGTTTGCGAATATCGTCCACCAGAAAGCCGAGCCGACGTGCCTGCCGAACAAAACGTAGCGCGTGAACCTCGTGAGTCCCGTACATCCTGTACCCCGATGCTGTCCGGTCAACCGGTGGCAAGAGGCCAACACTCTCGTAATATCGAATCATCTTCGCCGTCACGCCGGACGCGCGAGCCGCTTCGCCAATGTTCATCGCAGATGCTCCGAAATTTTCCATAGACTCTACACCTTCCAACGATAGGAAGGTATAGCATGGTTCGCTCTTACAAAAACCCAGGCAAGGAATTGATATGGCTGAATTTCAGGTAGAAGGCATGAGCTGCCAGCATTGCGTCGCCGCGGTTACGCGCTCAATCCACGAAATCGACGCCGCCGCGCAAGTTCAAGTGGATCTCGAACTCGGGCGTGTTGTGGTGGCATCGGCTGAAACCGTCGATGCGCTAAAGGAAGCGATCGATGAAGCGGGTTACACAGTCGTATCGGCGAAGGCCGCATGACTCGCGGGCCGCATTTCAGAGTTGCGTTGATTGGCGCGTCCGGGTTGCTTGGGCGCGCCGTTGCAAACGAACTGGCCACGATAACCCGGTGGCGGGTGATACGAACAGCGTTTCGTCATGGCGACGCGAACTCCATCACCCTCGATATCCGGGACGAGGGGGCCGTCCGCCATTTCGTCACTGACCAGGCGCCTGACGCAATCATTTTGGCTGCGGCCGAACGGCGTCCAGACGTTTGTGAGAATGATCCGATGCTTACGCGAGCCTTGAATGTCGACGCATTACGTTATATCGCGAGCGCCGCACGGGAACTTGATTCGTGGATCCTGTCCATCTCGACCGATTATGTCTTCGATGGCACAGAAGCACCCTATCAGCCGGATGACGCGCCGAATCCCCTTAACGCCTACGGTCGCAGCAAGCTTGAGGGAGAGCAGGCGCTGCTGCAATCCGGTGCGCGGTCCTGCGTGCTGCGGTTGCCGCTCCTTTATGGCCCGGTGGTCGACTGGGGTGAGTCGGCGGTGACAAGCTTAGCGCCGGCAATCGTGGAGTCGGCTCGCGGGGTAGCTCCGGCGGTGATGGACGCTTGGGCAACGCGCTACCCCACCTTCACGCCTGATGTGGCGGTTGTGATCCGGCAGTTGTTGGAGCGTCATGAAATTGGTGAATCAGTTACCGGCGTGATGCATTGGTCCGGCGACGAGCCAATGACAAAGTTCGACATTGCGCAGCGGATCGCGAAAGTGCTGAACATTGATGCACGCATCACAGCACAACGAACACCGATCGATGCCACTCCGCGCCCACGGGACTGCCATCTCACTTCGGATGCGTTGGAGGTTTTGAACATAGGACAACGAACCCCTTTCGACACCGCGATCCGTACGGTGCTACAAAACTGGCCACGCCCGACAAACTTATAAGAGACCGTGAAATTCGGACATAGCCAACCAAGCGATCTCCGAATTCAACGGTTCGTCACATCTGCATCTCGCCGCTTGGCGAATAGTGAAAGATAGCCAAGGTGTCAGTTTTGACGTCGGCCTGAGACTGACGGTTTCCTCACGCGGCTGAATAAGCTTGCATGGCGGACTGAAGATTTATGGTCCTATCGAACGAGTGATTTAAGCGAGAAGAACTTCACGATTCACGTGTTGAAGAAGGCGAAAGCGGGTGATGGAGGGGTGTTCGGAGCGGGGTTTTGAAGGGTGGAGCCTGAAACGCAAAAACCCCACCTTTGTGGGGTGGGGTTTTGGCGAAGCTGCGATGGACTGCAGCGAATGAGGAGCCTGACGATTACCTACTTTCACACGGGTATCCGCACTATAATTGGCGTGTAGTCGTTTCACGGTCCTGTGCTGGATGGGAAGGGGTGGTAACAACTCGCTATGGTCAACAGGCATAAGGGGGGTGTTCAGTCGCGTGCAGCGGTGCAACTGAACCAATCTGGGGAAGA
>NZ_JAQGMM010000515.1 GCF_028292365.1 Caballeronia sp. | reverse complement strand
TGTTCTGCTCGAGCCGGTTGAGCAGATCGTTGAACGACGCCACCAGCGGCGCAATTTCCGGTGGCGCGCGGCTGGCTTCGAGTGGTGAAAGATCATCGGGACGGCGAGCGCGGATATTCGCTTGCAGTGCATGCAGCGGCGCGAGCCCCCGCGACAGCCCAAACCAGACCAGCACGATAGCCAGCGGCAAGATCACGAACTGCGGCAGGATCACACCTTTGATGATGTCGTTGGCCAACTGGCTACGTTTATCGAGCGTCTCGGCCACCTGGACCAGCACCGGATGCGAGAGCGTTAGCGCTTCGACCGTCGTATAAGCGACGCGAATGTCGTTGCCTCGCAGCACATCGTCACGAAACTCCACGATGCCGGGCTGCGGCCGGTCATCGTCGTGAGGCAAGGGCATATCGGCATCGCCACCCACCAGTTCGCCGCGCGTACCCAGCACCTGGAAGAACACGCTGTCCACGTTATCCGCGCGCAGGAAGTCGCGCGTGGCGTTCGGCAGTCGCAATTCCGCGACGCCGTTCACCGGCGCAATCTGCCGCGCGAGCACGTACGCATCCGTCTCCAGCGCACGGTCGAACGGCCCGTTGGCAATCGATTTGGCGACGAGATACGTGACCGCAATGCTCATGGGCCACAAGAGCAGCAGCGGCGCGAGCATCCAGTCCAGGATCTCGCCGAATAACGAACGCGGCGCGGGCTCGCCGTCAGGCTCGAGCTCGTCGGGCGGCGCGAACGGATTCGCATAACGCGCGTCGCGGGAAGCGTCGGGGTCGACTTCCGGCAAGTCCGGCGAAAGAGGTGTCAGCTCGCGCAACGCCGGAGCGGCGCGCTCGGGGGACGCTGGCGAGCCCATGGCGTGGTTACTCGTGGTTACTTGCTACTTGTAGTGCGGGCTGGGCGAGACAGGCTCGTCGGCGTTTGCCGGGGAGGGCGGTACAGGAGCGGCCACCGCGGCAACGGCTTTTTCAAGGCTATAGCCTAACCCGCGAACGGTTATGATCCGCGCCCCGCCGGGCTCGATTTTTTTTCTTAGCCGATGGACATAGACTTCAATCGCGTTATTGCTGACTTCCTCGCCCCACTCGCAAAGGTGGTTGACGAGCTGTTCCTTCGAGACCAGCCGGCCAACCCGTTGCAACAAAACTTCAAGCACGCCAAGTTCGCGTGCCGATAACTCGATCACCTGGTCGTTGATAGATGCAATCCGCCCAACCTGATCGAACGCGAGCGCGCCATGTTTGACGACCGTGGGACCGCCGCCCGCGCCCCGCCGCGTAAGGGCTCGCACGCGGGCTTCGAGCTCGTTCAGCGCGAACGGTTTGGCCATGTAGTCGTCGGCGCCGAGGTCGAGGCCCTTGACGCGTTCGTCGACACTGTCGGCGGCTGTCAGGATGAGCACGGGTATCTGGGAATTGCGGGCTCTGAGGCGTCTAAGGACCTCCAGGCCGGACATCATCGGCAGGCCGAGATCGAGGATCAAAAGGTCGAAAGTCTGGAGCGAAAGCGCGTTGTCCGCGTCCACGCCGTGTCGCACGTGGTCCACGGCATAGCCCGATTGGCGGAGTGATCGAATGAGACCATCCGCGAGTATGCTGTCGTCTTCGGCAATGAGGATTCGCATCGTAGTGTGCGCAAAAAGCATTGCCGGCACCGCAATTCGCCCGGCGCGGCGGTCTCCAGGTGTAGTGGTGTTTCGCATGGGTCGAACGTGGCGCTGAAACTACGCGCTTCGATCGGACTTGCAAAAACACCTGTTTTTTTATACAGTGTCTGCAGCAGTGCGCCCAGCCGGAAAAAAACTCCCAAGGGCATGCGCCAGACGCCGTTCATCATAGCAAAGGACGATTCATGGAAGATAGCAAGAAAGGCCCGGGCGGGATGTCTGCAGAGAAGAGCAAGGCGCTTGCCGTCGCGCTCGCGCAGATCGAGAAGCAATTCGGCAAGGGGTCGATCATGCGACTCGGCGCTGGCGAAGCCATTGAAGACATTCAAGTGGTGTCAACCGGTTCGCTCGGACTAGATATTGCATTGGGCGTTGGCGGCTTGCCGCGTGGACGCGTAGTGGAAATCTACGGTCCGGAATCGTCGGGCAAGACCACGCTGGCCCTGCAAGTGATTGCGGAGATGCAGAAGGTCGGCGGCACGGCAGCGTTTATTGACGCGGAACACGCGCTCGACATCGGTTACGCGCAAAAACTTGGCGTGAGTCCGTCGGACCTGCTGATCTCGCAGCCGGACACGGGTGAGCAAGCGCTGGAAATCTGCGACGCACTCGTGCGCTCGGGTTCCATCGACATGATCGTGATCGATTCGGTCGCGGCACTGGTGCCGAAGGCCGAAATCGAAGGCGAAATGGGCGATTCGTTGCCTGGCTTGCAAGCCCGTTTGATGTCGCAGGCGCTGCGCAAGCTGACCGGCACGATCAAGCGTACGAACTGCCTCGTGATCTTCATCAACCAGATCCGCATGAAGATTGGTGTGATGTTCGGCAATCCGGAAACCACCACGGGTGGTAATGCGTTGAAGTTCTACGCATCGGTGCGCCTGGATATTCGCCGTATCGGTTCGATCAAGAAGAACGACGAAGTGATCGGCAACGAAACCCGCGTGAAGGTGGTGAAGAACAAGGTTGCGCCGCCGTTCCGCGAAGCCATCTTCGACATCCTCTACGGTGAAGGTATCTCGCGTCAGGGTGAAATCATCGACTTGGGCGTGCAAGCCAAGTTGGTCGATAAAGCCGGTGCCTGGTACAGCTATAACGGCGAACGGATTGGCCAAGGTAAGGACAACGCACGTGAATTCCTGCGTGAGAATCCTGAAATGGCGCGTGAAATCGAAAATCGGATTCGCGAGTCGCTGGGCGTCAATGCAATGGCCGATGCACTGGCACCGGGTGTTGCCGAAGTGGCGGATGAAGAAGAATGAGCTTTAGGCGGTAAAGATGATGCGCAGCAAGAGCCGGTTCGGATCGAAAACCGGTCGCGATTCAAATCGTGACGCGGAGCAGGACGCAAAGGAAGATCCGGACGGCTCGAAGTCCATCAGCGACGAAGACGAAAGTCTCAGCGTCGAGGAAGGGGTTGATCGCTATGAGCGAAGTAGCGATCGATTCCGCGCAGCAGCAAGCGAACGCGCCGGTGCGGAGGGATCCGCGCCGGCGCGTCGTTCGTTTGGAAACAGCTTCGCGAAGAGCGGCGGGGTTTCTGGCGAGAAAAGTGGGAGTGGTGGATTTAGTAAGGGTGGTGGATTTTCCAGCGGCAAGAGTGCTGGCGGTAGCGGTAACAGTACCTTCGCCAGGAAAAGCAGCTTTGGGCGCTCCGGTGGTTCAAGCCTGTCGTCTGGCAGCAGCAAGGCTGAGGCAATCGCGGCGAGTTTAGAAGCGGCCGATGGAGCAACGCCGGAGGACGCCGAGCCGGTGTATGAACGGTCGAGTGATCGTGCGTATCCGAAGCGCGGATCGTTTGGCAGCGGTGGGGCGTCGGCGCGGTCATCTTCGAAGAGTGCATCGGCAGATGCTCCGGCTGAATACGAGCGATCGAGTGATCGAAGCAAATTTGGACGTGGCGGGTTGTCGGGGCGCAAAGCAGCCAGTCCGGCCACGCGTGGCAAATCTTCACCTCAGCCTGCTGATGGGGAAGACGTTTTCGAGCGATCCACCGACCGAAACACGGGCCGTCGCCAAGCACCGAAGTCGGCGAAGCCCGCTGACGAGAAAACTCTCGAAACTCCCGAAAGCGCTGATATTGCAGCTGCGCCGCAAGATGACGAGCATCGAACTGAATCCGCACACGCTGATTCCGCCGCGGGATTCGAAGTGGTCGACGCCGAGGAACGCTTAAAGCGCGCTCGAGCGGCGTTGGAACTGGCACTCGTTCAGTCACAGGCTGCGCCTGCAAAAGCTGCGCGGAAATCGCAATCGAAACCGCCGGTTATTTCTCCGGGCATCGAGCGAGACATCGACACCGGTATCGACATAGCCGATCCATTCGAGCCTTTCGAACAGTGCGCGCCATCAGCGGCAGATGCGGTGAGCAAAAGTCAAAACGCCGAATCGGTTTATTCGCGCGGATCCACCGGACGTGGCAAAGCTTCCACAACCGACGATTCCAAGCGAAAAGGGCCGCAGTTATCGCTACGTGGTCGGGCGCTAGGTTACTTATCGCGTCGTGAACATAGCCGCGCTGAGCTGTCCCGCAAGCTGACGCCGCATCTCGGCGAAGGCGATTCCCTCGATACCTTGCTCGACGCGCTTGAGCGAGAAGGGTGGTTATCGAATGAGCGATTTGTCGAGAGCGTGGTTCATCGGCGGGGCACTCGACTTGGCACAAACCGGATCGTTCATGAGCTGAAGCGCAACGGTATCGACGAAACGTTGATTCAGGACGCTGGCGCTGAGCTAAACAAAACCGAGCTCAGCCGCGCTCGCGAGGTCTGGAGCAAGAAATTCGGCGAACTGCCAACCACGCCGGCCGAACGAGCGAAACAAGCGCGGTTTCTCGCCACGCGAGGGTTCAATGGCGGGACGATCGTGAAAGTGCTGAAAGCGGGCGACGACGAATTTATCGAGGAGTAGGCGCAGGCAAAAATTGGGCGCCTACGCGTGGGCAGTGATTCGGCGCCGGCGCGCAAACAGTGACGATCCGATTCAGCGCCTACGTGCGAACAACCATCGATTTGATGGCTGCGACCGCACAACGTCTGCTACCTAACGCCCACACAACGGACGGGGACCAACGTCCCAAAGCCCGATGTTTCAAAGACCCGCAATCCGACTCCCCAACCCCCACGCAATCCGACGCATTAACTCTCACCGCAAAGCACAAACAAAAACCTCAACCCCGACGCTGAGCGGAATTCCCCGCTGTCCGCAGCCATCGCGCAACAAACCCCCGCACAAGCCTCTGCATTGCCCCTCAAGCTTCCCCGCGGCAACTCGGTCCGGCTGAAAATGCCCAGTATGGTAAAATTTCGGCGTTTTCTCATTCCGGCCTTCCTCTGCACATGCCGCTTTCTCCGCCCGTTTCCCGACAGTTGCGCCATCGCCGCGCGATTCGAATGGAAGCGTTTGAGCGTGAAGATGGCCTGTGGGATATCGAAGCCTGTCTAACCGATGAAAAGCCGCGCGACGTCAAACTCGCGGCGGGCGTCCGGCCTCAAGGCCTGCCGATCCATGAACTCTGGCTGCGCATCACCATCGACCGCACGTTCACCATCGTCGACGCCGAAGCGGCTTCCGAGTGGGCTCCGTATGCGGGTCTGTGCGCAGCATCGAACCCTGCTTATCGCGCGCTCATCGGCCTCAATCTTGTGCAGAATTTCCGTCGTGAATCCAGCCGTTTGCTGGCTGGGACGACCGGTTGCACGCACATCACCGAACTTTGCGCAGTGTTGCCCACAGCCGCTATCCAGGCATTCGCCGGCGAAGTGTGGAACACCGAAAAAGGCGGCGCGCCCGGCAAATCAGCGGAAAATTCAGCAAGCAACAACGCAGCAGACAAAGCAGCAGAAATCGACAAACCCCCATTCCAGCTTGGCCGTTGCAACGCATTGCGTTTCGACGGCGAAGCCGTTCGGCAATATTATCCGCGCTGGTTTGGCCACGCGCCCCGTGGCGCGGCAGACCGGATAGTGGATCAGGACAACTCCAAAAAGGCCGGAAGCGAAGCGGAGCCGGCTCAGCGAAATTAGTCGACACTAAGCGAATTTAGCAAGAGCAGGTTCCCAGAACTGGCCGACCAGGAAACATCAGCATGACTCCGGACGCGTGGTCTTTTCACGCGGGAAGCAAGGCTGAACGTAATTCAGGTAATCCAAGTAATTCAAGCAACTCATTAATCCACGCAATCGAAGTTCAATCCAACTCTCAGACTGAAGGAATCACGCATGAAGATTCACGAGTACCAGGGAAAGGAAATCCTGCGGAAGTTCGGCGTCGCGGTCCCGCGCGGCAAGCCCGTGTTCTCGGTGGACGATGCGGTCAAGGCCGCTGAAGAGCTGGGCGGCCCGGTATGGGTCGTCAAGGCTCAGATTCACGCTGGCGGTCGCGGTAAGGGCGGCGGCGTGAAGGTTGCAAAGACGCTGGAACAGGTTCGCGAATATTCGAACCAGATCCTCGGCATGCAGCTCGTCACGCACCAGACCGGCCCTGAAGGCCAAAAGGTGAACCGCCTGCTGATCGAAGAAGGCGCGGACATCAAGAAGGAACTGTACATCGGCCTCGTGCTCGACCGCATCACGCAAAAAGTCGTGGTGATGGCATCGAGCGAAGGCGGCATGGACATCGAAGAAGTCGCGGAAAAGACGCCGGAACTGCTGCACAAGTTTGCCGTTGAGCCGTCAACGGGTCTGCTGGACAAAGACGCCGACGACCTCTCGCGCAAGATCGGTATTCCGGAAGGCTCGATCCCGCAAGCACGCGCGATCCTGCAAGGCCTGTACAAGGCATTCTGGGAAACGGACGCATCGCTGGCCGAAATCAACCCGCTGATCGTCACCGGCGACGGCAAGGTGATCGCACTCGACGCCAAGTTCAATTTCGACGCCAACGCGCTGTTCCGTCACCCGGACATCGTCGCTTATCGCGATATCGACGAAGAAGATCCGGCTGAAGTGGAAGCGTCGAAGTTCGATCTGGCCTACATCTCGCTCGATGGCAACATCGGCTGCCTGGTGAACGGCGCCGGTCTGGCAATGGCCACGATGGACACGATCAAGCTGTTCGGCGGCGAGCCGGCCAACTTCCTCGACGTGGGCGGCGGCGCCACGACCGAGAAGGTCACGGAAGCCTTCAAGATCATGTTGAAGAACCCGAACCTCAAGGCGATCCTCGTGAACATTTTCGGCGGCATCATGCGCTGCGATGTGATCGCGGAAGGCGTGATCGAAGCGTCGAAGGCCGTGTCGCTGAAGGTGCCTCTGGTCGTGCGCATGAAGGGCACGAACGAAGATCTCGGCAAGAAGATGCTGGCGGATTC
>NZ_JAQGMM010000514.1 GCF_028292365.1 Caballeronia sp. | reverse complement strand
CTGCTCGCATTCCGTCAACGGCCGCCGCGCCACTACGGCGGCGACGCCTTGCGCCTGAGGAGCGCGAACGGGAAATTATCGAGGGCGCCGTGAGCTTCTTCGCCGAAGTGGGATTCGACGGAGGACTGCGGGAACTCGCGCAGCGACTTGGCATAACGCACCAGAACCTTTTCCGGTACTTTCCGACCAAGGAGGCGCTGATTGACCGCGTGTACCAGGAGGTTTATCTCAGCCGTTGGCAGCCAGAATGGGAGAGCCTGCTGCGTCAGCCAAAGCGACCACTGGAAGCGCGCCTGACGGATTTCTACAAAGCCTATCTCCACGCCATCTTCCGCTATGACTGGGTAAGGATCTTCGTGTTTGCTGGCCTAAAGGGAGTCGGCATCAGCCAGCGTTATCTGGCGCTAATTCAGGCAAAGGTCATTGCGCCCTTGGCCATCGAGTTGCGGTTATTGGCAGAGGGTCCGAGGGCGCGAAAATCCGCTCCTTCTGCGGAAGAGATGGAAGTGGCCTGGGGCCTGCACGGTGAACTGTTCTATCTGGCCGTGCGCCGTTGGGTGTACGACATGCCAGTTCCGGATGACCTTGACGGAATCATCGAAGCTGCGATTACCCGTTTCATGCAGGGCGCTCCCGCCGCTATGCGCAGCATTTCAAAGCGACACCCAGCGTAAAGACCCGCGCGCGCAGACGGTAAGTAAATAACCCGCGGTACTGTCATGCATGGACGCCCTCGGCGTTGCCAAGCTTTCATGTTGCGATGTGTCGAAGATCAAGATTTCAGCCATGCATAGATGCAGTCACCCGACGGACTTTTCTGACCGGCTGTGTCACGTTTGATAAGGGGCAATTGCGGCGGCCGGCGCGACAAAGGCAGTGAGTGATATCTGGATGCGGGTTTCCAGAGATACGAATCGCTCATCCGACCCGAAGTTCGGCGCGCTCTACGAGGGCCTGCTTGCATGTCAGTGAGCGAATGCCAAATACCGCCCCGTTAAGAAGGGCGGTACTTTTCGGGCCTATGTCGATCAGGCGGACAGGCGCCGGAAAAGGCCGCTGCCGCGGCCAACCTCCTGATCAGAAACGGTGGCGTATGCCGACCCGGAATGCCAGTTGACTATCCGCCCCCGAACCCGAAGGCCCGAAGAAGCTTGTACTTGAGCCAATCTGCGCTTGCACATCCTGCGTACCGTTATGGCCGGCTGCGATCTGGTAGATGCCCAGGGCATATATGTCGGTGCGCTTGCTCAGTGCATAGTCGACGCTCAGGTCCCCCTGGTTCCAGTGACCTGTGTTCGCATTACTCAGATGCATGTAGGTATAGCCGGCGCCTGCTGTCAGCGCTGGTGTAAACGCGTATTTCGCGCCCGCCTCGTACGCAGCGAACGTCGTTGCCGCACCTGTCAGGGGTTCGAAGCGCGTATTCGTATACAGGGCCCACAACGTAGCCGGGCCGATCGCGTAACGGCTGCCGACGCCGACGGTGCGCAGATCGCGCACATTTCCTGTCGACACGTTTGCGATGGTCGTCGAGAAGGCGGGGGCCACCTGGCTCGGGTAACGGATGTCCGTGTAAGCCGCGCCGATACCGAACGGACCGTTCGCGTAGTTCACACCCAGGCTGTACGAGCGCGACGAACCCGCAACAGGTGCCGCAGTTGTGCCGCTTGCCGGTGCGCCGGCAAATGCGCCAGCCTGGTTCGAGAAGCCGTACAACGCGCCGAACGTGAGGCCCGAAAAATTGGCGCTGCTGAACTTCACCGAGTTATTGATGCGGCTTGACGTGAGCTGGTCGACGTCGTTGATGTGGTAAGCGTAGTTACCCGCCACGGTCTGGCCGCCGGTCGAGTAATTGCCACCGAGGTAATCGGTCGAAAACGAATACTGCCGACCGAAGGTCAACGAGCCGAAGGCATCTTTGGAAAGACCGACATACGCCTGACGACCGAAGAGGGCCCCACCTTGACCCAGCGTGCCGTTGCCGCTGTTAAAACCGTTTTCGAGCACGAACAGTGCTTTCAAGCCGCCGCCGAGGTCTTCGCTGCCGCGCAGGCCCCAACGGCTGCCTTGAGCGACACCGTCGTCATATTTGACGAGGCTGTCACTCCCCGTGCCGGCGCGTGCATGGCTTACGTAGCTGATGCCGGCGTCGATCAATCCGTAAAGCGTCACGCTACTTTGCGCATGGGCGGTCAGTGTGAAGGTCCCAAGAACTGCCGTTGCCACTATGGTTTTTTTCATTTATTTTCTTCTTTTATATGGGACGGTACGACGCAAGCGAGTAAGCGCTGCGTGAGCCGGGATTGCGATGCTGCGGCAGGGCGCCGCTGCGTCGGTCAACCTTCCCATGCCAGTTAAGTTAGGTATCTGTCTCCACTCACCTTTCTGCCTTGCCCGATGACTCAACCGCGAAGGACAATTGGCAGCGAGGCCATCCTAGGCGTCGTGGTCGAATAATGAATAGTTAAAGTTTATTATTGTGTTCATTCACATTCGCTTATACATCGACCAAGATGATGGGGAAAACACGCCGCGCTCAGGAGGCCGCCATGAACGACACCCAACGACTCGCCGCCTTGCGCATCGTTTTGATCGGCGTGGGTCTGATCGCCGTGTTCGCGATCTGGCCGCTGATGATCCTGTGGCCTTCCGGTTGGACGTGGCACAGCGGCCATTCCGATTACCCGCTGATGATCGTCGGTATCTACGCGACGCTCGGCGTGTTCCTGCTGATCGCGTCGCGCGATCCGATGAAACATCTGAGCCTGATTTGGTTCACGGTGTGGTCGAGCGTCGTGCACGGCGTGATCATGGCCGTGCAGTCCTTCGGCGTCGAGATGGACGGGGCGCGCCATTTCGGCCATTTATTCGGCGATGTGCCCGCGCTGTTCATCGTCGCGGCGGCGCTGGCTTTCGTCACGCCACGCGGCGACAAGGCGCGCGCGCTCGCTCGCATGACGCTGTAGCTCAGATAGCCGAGGTGCTGTCCGGTGCCGCAGTTAGTTAAAACGGACCGTCTGATTTTGTTCGGCTTTTTCACGAACCGCAGTCACCGTCGAGACGTCCGCGTGACGTATCGTATTGCGTTGATCGCGGGCCTGTTCGAATGGGGATTGCGATATCTCCAGCGCGTGCCGGTGCCATGGGAAGGACACGCATGAGCGACACGCATTCGATGGCGGCAAGCATCGTTCTCCAGGCGTACGGGCGATGAGACCGTGACCATGGATAAAAGTGGGGCCAATCTAGCGGCCCTGAGGCCATTGACGCTGAACGGGAAACGCCTATCAAGGCTGCAGCTACCGGATCGACAATCGAATGAGAGTAGAATCTTTGTCGAAAAACATTATTTGCTAGCTGATCGACCATTAAAGCCCTGTTTTTTACAGGGCTTTAATTCTTTGGATTGTCGCTTGGTGGTTCTCGCATTCTGGAGAATGTGGGAGGAACTCGTGGCGTTTCAGTTTGGTGCAACTGCACTTGGCGACGGATAATAGCGGCCACAACATTTTGAGCGCTATTTTTAGGATTCCCCCATGGAAATTAAGGTCAACTTTCTCGATAAGCTACGTCTTGAAGCCAAGTTCGATGACTTCACGGTAGTGTCCGACCAGCCTGTCCGTTACAAGGGCGATGGCTCGGCGCCTGGCCCCTTCGATTATTTTCTGGCCTCATCGGCCTTGTGTGCAGCTTACTTTGTAAAGTTGTACTGCGTAACGCGCAACATTCCTACCGAAAATATCCGCCTGTCACAGAATAATATTGTTGATCCGGAAAACCGGTACCAACAGATTTTCAAGATTCAGGTTGAGTTGCCGGCGGATATTTCTGCCAAAGACCGCCAAGGTATTCTGCGCTCCATCGACCGTTGTACGGTGAAGAAAGTGGTGCAAGCCGGACCTGAGTTTGTCATCGAAGAGGTGGAGAACCTGGATGCCGATGCTCAGTCCTTGCTGATGTTGAAGCCGGCTTCCGACGGCAGCACCTATATTGCGGGCAAGGATCTGCCGCTGGAGCAAACCATCGCCAATATGTCGGGCAAGTTGGCGGACTTGGGCATGAAGATTGAAATCGCTTCGTGGCGCAATCTTGTTCCCAATGTGTGGTCGCTGCATATCCGCGATGCGCACTCGCCGATGTGTTTTACCAATGGCAAAGGGGCGACCAAGGAAAGCGCCTTGGCGTCGGCGTTGGGAGAGTTTATCGAGCGCCTGAATTGCAACCACTTCTATGGCGGTGCGTTCTGGGGCGAAGACATCGCCAATGCGGCGTTTGTACATTACCCGAACGAGCGCTGGTTCAAGCCTGGCCGTAAGGATGCACTGCCGGCTGAAATTCTGGATGCGTACTGCCTGGAAATTTATAACCCCGATGGCGAGTTGCGTGGCTCGCATCTGGTCGACACCAACTCCGGCAATGTGCAGCGTGGTATCTGTTCGCTGCCGTTTGTGCGGCAGTCGGACGGCGAAGTGGTGTATTTTCCGTCCAACCTGATCGAGAACCTGTACGTCAGCAACGGCATGAGTGCCGGTAATACGCTGGCCGAAGCGCAGGTGCAATGTCTGTCCGAAATTTTCGAACGGGCGGTAAAGCGTGAAATTCTCGAAGGTGAAATCGCATTGCCCGATGTGCCGCAAGAAGTACTGGCTAAGTACCCTGGCATTCTGGCCGGGATTCAGGGGTTGGAAGAGCAGGGCTTTCCCGTGCTGGTAAAGGATGCGTCGCTGGGTGGGACCTACCCGGTGATGTGCGTCACATTGATGAACCCGCGCACAGGCGGCGTCTTTGCCTCGTTCGGCGCGCATCCAAGCTTCGAGGTGGCGCTGGAACGGAGTCTTACCGAGTTGCTACAGGGGCGCAGCTTTGAAGGCCTGAACGATTTACCTCGGCCCACCTTTGCCAGTGAAGCCGTGACTGAACCCAATAACTTTGTCGAACACTTCATCGATTCCAGCGGAATTGTGTCGTGGCGTTTTTTCAGCGCCAAAGCGAATGTCGAGTTTGTTGAGTGGGATTTTTCTGGCCAGGGCGAAAACTCCAATGCCGAGGAAGCCGCAACATTGTTCGGAATTCTCGAAGACATGGGCAAAGAGGTGTACATGGCGGTGTATGACCAGCTGGGCGCCGTGGCCTGCCGGATTTTGGTGCCCGGGTATTCGGAAGTTTACCCGGTAGAGGATTTGATCTGGGACAACACAAACAAGGCGCTGTTGTTCCGCGCCGATATTTTGAACTTGCATCGCCTGGACAATGCCGGCCTGGCAGCATTGCTTGAGCGGCTGGATAACAATGAACTCGATGAGCACTCCGATATTGCCACTTTGATCGGTATCGAGTTTGATGAGAATACGGACTGGGGGCAGCTCACCGTTCTCGAGTTGAAGCTGCAGATTCATCTCGCTTTGAAGCAATTTGAGGAGGCACAAGAGCTGGTGGGAGCCTTCCTGCAGTACAACGACAACACGGTCGAACGCGGATTGTTTTACCAGGCCTTGAATGTGGTGCTGGAGGTGCTGCTCGATGACGACCTGGAACTGGACGACTACGCGGTCAACTTCCGTCGCATGTTCGGCGACGCTCGGATGGACGCGGCAATGGGGTCGGTGGACGGCAGCGTGCGGTTCTATGGTTTAACGGCAACCAGTATGAAACTGGAGGGTCTGGAAAGACACGATCGCTTGATCGACAGTTACAAAAAATTGCATAAGGCACGGGCCAATGTGGCGGCTGCAGCGCGTTAGGGTTTCGCGTCATGGCTGGATGCGATGATGCCATTCATCCTCCAGCACAACCGCAAGTTGGATACCCGAGCGACCATCTGTGCCGGCGTGCCTCAGTGATGATGCGGCCAGAATTGTCAGGTGGAAATGGGAGCATGTGCCACTGCGACTATGCTAACGAGCGTGGACTTGCCGTCATTTCGCTTGCAAGAATACGGTCATGAAGACGCAGGAATTCTCCGACGCAAGGTCGTGGTCAAACAGGGGCTCGCTTGCGTTCGTATACGGATCCCACGTAACTATCAAATGCGGTCACGAGATGCTGGGTTGCCTGTTCGAGGTCATCTGCCGGCGTTTCAAAAGACTGAATCGGTTGCATCGTTTTCCTCGACGTCAGGGCTTCCAGCAGTTTGGCGGTCGTCCCATCGTAGCGATTGGCCCGCTCCCGGTCATGTGCGTCCGGTTCTCCGCTCCGAAGGACTTCGATCACCGCGGCGGCGCCGCAGACCACCCGCACCGCGACGGTCAAGTTCCGCAGTTGTTCGAGCCGTGCAGATCGCCGCTGGCCCTCCAGGAGCATACGTTCTCTCGCAACTTCAAGCCGCGAGCTGGCCAGACCGGCTTCGCGTTGGAGCCGATCGAGGGTGGCGGTCGATCCTCCACCCATCCGAAGGACGGCGGACGCGAATGCCATGTTGGTCGAAATCGCGGCTGAGATCACGGCATTCAGCGCGTTACTCTCCTTCGGCGGCCAGAAAAGAAAGCTCGCCGCCACGCCTACGCCGGCACCGACGAATTCATTGGTAAGACGAGCGACAATCAATCCCTCCGCCGGATGGATGAAATCCGACATCAGCATGAACATCGGCGTCAGGAAGACAACGAACAGGCCGTAGTTCACCAACCTCAATGCGACGGTCACTGCGGCAAGCGGCAAGATTGCCAATGTCACCGCAACCGGACCGGACAGACTCGTCAGAAGAACAGCGGCGATCGTTCCGCCGATGAGGCTGCCGCATGCGCGCTCCAGCACGCGCAACCATGTATTGGCGGAAACCGGTTGGGTCACGACGATTGCAGCAATCGCGCCCCAGTATGCAAACGTGACACTCAGCGATGTGCCGATCATGAAAGCGAGCACCGATGCGACAGCCACCCTCAGCGCATGGACCCAGACCAGCTTTTCAATCTTGACCGCGGGAGCGGCGGCAGGCGCGGGCGTCTCGGGGTCGATTGCGAGCGCGTGTCGCCCGTCCGCGAGGCGAGCGATGGCCCTTGCCGCAAAGGCAACGGCGCTTGCCGTCTGGTCCGTCCGTTCAGCCGTCTGTCGCAACAAGGCGTGTGCATGCGCTATCAGCGCATCGGGAATGGGCAGTTCCCGCTGTGCCTGCGCGGCCACGCTTTGCAGCAACTGTCGCAGGCTCTGGAGCAATTGCCGCGATCCATCGTCGACCGTAATCGCCGCATTGCGTCGGGCATGACCGATGGCGATCAGCGTGGAAAACACCCTGCCTGCGGCATCGACGCCCGGGCCGAGATCGGGGCCGTTGCGAACATCATGCGCCGCCAATGCGCGGCCGCGCTCTATCGACATGCGCACCCCGCGGCGATAAACGGTATCGAACTCGGTCCAGCCCTGCACATTTATTCCAGGCCGCGAATCCAGCGACTCCAAAAAACCGGCCATGTCCTCGAGCCTGCCAAAGATCGTCGCAAGCGTGAAGCCCGCGGACTGTGGGAACGGGATGGGCCAGAGGAAGATGCAAAACAGCATGGTCCAGGCTGACCCGAGCAGAAAATAGCCACCATGTGCGAGTGCGGCGGCAAGCGGCTCGGGCGACGCAATGCCGATCACGACCGCGAGCGAGGCAATCAACCCCGCCTGCGCCGGCATGGGCCCGAGCGAGGGCTTGTAGGACCGTGTCAGTCCACAAAGGAAGACCAGGATAAACAGGGTGACTATGCTGACTGCATAGCCCCAATGCGCGGCATAGGACGCCAGCGGCATGACGACAACGCCCATGGCCGTGAAGATGGCCATCGCCTTCAGGCGCTGTGTCCTGGACCCTTGCGGATCGCAAAGACAGTTCCAGAATGCCGCGACAGCTCCGAAAGCGATATCAGAATGGCCGAGAATCGCCGCGGCACAGAGCATTGGCGCCATCGCAAGGGCAGCGTGTATCCCTTCCGCAATCCCGATGCGCTCGGGCGTGATGGCGAAGACATGACCTTCCGCCCGCAGGGTCCGACGGCTTACCAGGGATACGAGCTTACCTATTATCGTCATCGTACCTTCGCTGCTCACGAACGTTGATTGCTGGAGGACAAGACCTTCGCCGCAGCAATCGGTCGCTTACTGAAGCACTTTGTTCGGCGTAGCGCTGAACGAGATGAACCGGGCAATGGACCACTTGCCATCGGGCTGGCGCTTGAAAATGTCCATCCCCGCTTCAGTACTCACGCTCGACTCGCCACCCTTCTGCGCAGTAAGCGTCCAGAACAGCCGGACTACGGCGATATCTCCGGAAACGATGATCTCACGAAGATCGGGACTGTCGTAATGGAGCTGCAACCCAGGTTTCGCCAACACCGCACTGAGCTTCCCGCAGAGCGCGTCGCGGCTACCATCGAGCGATTCAGGAACGGTCGAAACCAGATCAGGGGCGAACAGGTCACAGACTCCTGCAGCATCGCGAGCGTTAAACGCCACCGTCCAACGCTGCAACCGTTCCGTGATGGCGGCCTTGTCTGAATCCACGTCTGCGCGAGCTGGAGTCGCTGCGCCAACGCCGACCAACACGACGGCAATCGCCAGCAGCCATCTGATCATGGGAGGTCTCCAAATCAATCGGATTTGCTGGCATTTTATAGGGAACCGTAAACCGAAATAACTTTGTTGAGCGCGCGGTGGAAGACGTGAAGGGCAGGGCCGTGGAAACGAGCAGAGCTTCGCTGGGCAAGCGCCGCCGCCGGGGGCGAAGCGTGCCACGGGATCATCCATTTGCACGGGCGGATCCATGGCGGGGTGATCGGGCTGGAAGCGACACCCCTCGTTCTTACGAGTGCTGAGTATGGAATGTATACATGCGCTCCGGGTGGGCCGCGCGGTTCCTGTGACGCTGCCGTCGCAACCGTTGTGCTGAAGCTCTGCTGAAAATCAGCGACTCTTCTTTGATCGATATCAGAAAATCTTCGTTGGTCGGATTTATCAGTGTGTTTAGACTCCATTTCATCTTGTCATAACAAGCTGAAATGACCGCTCCCACTGCCACTCTGCTGCCGCTGTCAGCAGCCCCGCTATACGCCCGGTTAAAGGAAACGCTGCGCGCCCGCATCCTTGACGGGACGTATCCGCCGCATGGGCAGATGCCGTCCGAGCACGAGCTCTGCGCAATGTTCGAGGTCAGCCGCATCACGGTTCGCCAAGCGCTTGGCGATCTGCAGAAAGAGGGTTTGCTGTTCAAGATTCATGGCAAGGGGACTTTCGTTTCCAAGCCGAAAGCCTTTCAAAACGTGACGTCGTTACAAGGTTTTGCAGAGGCGATGTCATCGATGGGATATGAAATCGTCAACCAGTTGCGCACGTTCAAGGTAGTCAAGGCGGACCGCCACGTCGCGAGCCGTCTGAACATTGCCGAGGGCTCGGGGGTGGTTGAAATCCATCGAGTCCGGCTGCTCAACCGGGCGCCCGTTTCGCTGGAAATCACCTACGTTCCCGAGGCGCTTGAAAAGCGCCTGTCGAATGCCGACCTCGTGACTCGCGACATCTTCCTGATCCTTGAGAACGACTGCGGACTTGCGCTCGGCCACGCCGACGTATCGATCGACGCGATTCTCGCCGACGACGAAATCGGCGCCGCGCTGCAAGTAGAGGAGGGCAGTCCGGTGCTGAGGATCGAACGCCTCACCCACTGCGCGGACGGGACGCCTATCGACTATGAATACCTTTATTTTCGGGGCGATGCATTCCAGTACCGGATGCGTATCGACCGGGAAAAGAAACGCAGGAATGCGAGGAAAGCGCGATGAATACACATGTTCTCGAATATGACGTCGTGGTGGTGGGCGGCGGAACGGCGGGACCCATGGCCGCGGTGAAAGCGAAGGAACGCGATCCGTCGCTCAGGGTGCTGCTGCTGGAAAAGGCCAACGTCAAGCGCAGCGGCGCAATCTCCATGGGCATGGATGGACTCAATAACGCGATTGTTCCCGGGCACGCCACGCCCGAGCAATACACGCGTGAGATCACCATCGCGAACGACGGTATTGTCGATCAGTCGGCGGTGTACGCCTATGCGCGGCATAGCTTCAAGACGATCGAGGAGCTGGATCGCTGGGGTGTGAAATTCGAGAAGGACAGTACCGGCGACTACGCGGTCAAGAAGGTGCATCACATGGGTTCTTATGTGCTGCCCATGCCGGAAGGGCACAGCATCAAGAAGGTGCTTTATCGCCAGTTGAAACGCTCCCGTGTCGCCATCACCAACCGGATTGTCGCGACACGGCTTCTGACCGATGCAACGGGACGTGTCTGCGGTGTCATGGGCTTCGACTGCCGCACTGCCGACTTTTATATCGTCCGTGCGAAGGCTGTGATCCTGAGTTGTGGCGCGGCGGGCCGGCTGGGATTGCCGGCATCGGGCTACCTGATGGGTACTTACGAAAACCCGACCAACGCAGGTGACGGCTACGCCATGGCGTATCACGCTGGCGCTGCGCTTTCCAACCTCGAGTGTTTCCAGATTAACCCGCTTATCAAGGACTACAACGGTCCGGCTTGCGCGTACGTGACCGGACCGCTTGGCGGCTTCACGGCGAACGGCCGAGGCGAGCGCTTCATTGAATGTGATTACTGGAGCGGCCAGATGATGTGGGAGTTCTATCAGGAACTGCAAAGCGGCAATGGGCCGGTGTTCCTGAAGCTTGATCA
Source organism: Caballeronia sp. (assembly GCF_028292365.1). GTDB lineage: Bacteria > Pseudomonadota > Gammaproteobacteria > Burkholderiales > Burkholderiaceae > Caballeronia. Next base: position 6,789 of record NZ_JAQGMM010000514.1, on the reverse strand, counting down.
TCTGGCGGAGGAAACGATCAAGACGATCGAAGACATCCTTCATACCAACGAGCGCCCGAGTCGAGGGCGTTTCCATGCAGGACGGGGCACCGATTACCGGCAACAGATGGTCGAGATGCATATTTCGGAGATCGGCTTTTGCAGTGGGCATAGCGCGTCGGGCGTGTATGTCAACGAGCGCGCAGAGACTACGGTGGCGGGTTTATATGCAGCGGGCGACATGGCCGCGGTACCGCACAACTACATGCTCGGGGCGTTCACTTACGGCTGGTTCGCCGGATGGAACGCGGCCGGCGATGTCGCAGGCCGCGAGTTGTCGCCGCTAGACGATGAACAGGTTGCAGCGGAACGTCAACGCATCTATGCGCCGTTCGAACGCGAATCCGGGCTTGCGCCGGCGCAGGTCGAATACAAGCTGCGGCGCATGGTGAACGATTATCTGCAGCCACCCAAGGTCACGCGAAAGATGGAGATCGGGCTGCAGCGGTTCAAGGAGATCAGCGCGGATATCGGCGAGATGAAAGCTGACAATCCGCACGAACTGATGCGCGCAGCAGAGGTGCGGGCGATCCGCGATTGTGCGGAAATGGCCGCACGTGCGTCGCTCTTCAGGACCGAAAGCCGCTGGGGGCTTTATCACCACCGGGTGGATTATCCGCAGCGTAACGACAGCGAGTGGTTCTGCCATACGCACCTCTACAAGGATGAGTTCGGCAGGATGACGAGCGTGAAACGCCCGGTCGAGCCCTACGTGCTTCCGCTCGACAACGACGAAAGCAATGCCTATCAAAAGTTGCGCATCGGCGAGCGTGTGTCCACGGATGCAGCCGTGCCGGAATCTGCCTGAACGGAGCCTCCATGTCCTATACGACCCATGAAATTTTTCAGCGCAGCACGGCGCCCGTCACCGTCGATGAAGACAAATGCATCGCTGACAAGGGCTGCACCGTCTGTGTGGATGTGTGTCCGCTCGACCTGCTGGCTATTGACGTCTCCAAGGGCAAGGCCTACATGAAGTTCGATGAATGCTGGTACTGCATGCCGTGCGAACAGGACTGCCCGACCGGTGCGGTCAAGGTCGAGATTCCTTATTTGCTGCGCTGACGCGGTGTTCAGAATCGCGGCGTACCCACTCTCTACTCGGGGTTGAGCAATGAACTGTCGGAAACTGATTCGCGCTTCCATAGCGCTTACGTTCGTCATGGCGTCATTAAGCGCGCGGGCGGAAACCATCCGCGTGGCTATCGGCACGCAGGACACCACGATCAATTGCGCAACCGGCGGCCTCATGATCCGGGAACTGCATCTGCTCGATAAATTCCTTCCGCACGATGGAAAATACAAGGACGTCCAGTACGACATCCAGTGGAAGGACTTCACATCCGGTGCGCCGCTGACTAATGAAATGGTGGCGGGCAAACTCGATTTCGGCGCGATGGCGGACTTTCCCGGCACGCTCAACGCGGCGGCATTCAAGAAAGCAGGCAAGAAGAGCGAGTTCATCACGGTCTTGTCCGGGAGCACCGAGGGCAGCGGCAATGGCATTGTTGTCCCGACCGGTTCGCCGATTCATTCTCTTGCCGACCTGAAGGGCAAGACGATCTCCGTGCCGTTCGCATCGACTGCGCACAGCATGCTGCTGCGCGGGATCAAGGCGCAAGGCTGGGATCCGGACACCGACGTCAACATCATCACGCAAGCGCCGGAAGTGGCGGGCAGTGCGCTCAAGGCGCACAAGATTGACGCGCACGCCGACTTCGTTCCGTTCGCTGACCTGTTCCCGTACCGCGGCTTCGCGACCAAGATCTATGACGGTTCACAAAGCCACGCACCGACCTTCCATGGCGCGCTCGTCGACGCGGACTACGCAAAGAAGTACCCGGAAATTGTTGTGGCCTATTTGCGCGCGACCATCGAGGCAAATCGCCTGATGGCGCAGGACCCGGAAAAGTACAGCCTGTTGATCGAGAAAGTGACGGGCATTGAAGCACCGGTCGATTACCTGTATCACGGGCCGCTCGGCTTGCAGACCCGGGACCTGACCTGGAAGCCGGAGTATCGCCAGGCAGTGGCGAGCGCGATCGACACACTCAAGCTGCTGAAAAAGACCGACGTCGAACTCGATGCGAGCAGCATTATTGACGACTACTTTATCCGCGAGGCGTTCAAGCAGTCAGGCCTCGACTACGACGCCGCGCTAAGGAACTACGCGAAGCAGCCGTTGACGGCCAATGACGCGCAAACGGGCAAGCGGATCACCGCTTTCAACGATGTCGCGCAAGTGTGGGTCGAAGGTGAAGACCCCGTTCGCAGTTACGCGCAACCGCAAGAAGCTTTCAGCGCGCAGGAAGCATTGACGAAGGAAGGCAAAACCGTGCGCGCGGTGTTTGTGCAGGATCACGCGAGCGGGCTGAAGCTATTGGCCGGGCAAGCCTGGTATGTCCGCTCGGGCAAGGGGCAGATTGCAGCCTTCCTGCTGCGCGCCAGTGCAGATGATTTCGCAAAAAAGGTCAGCGGCCAAGTCTCGGACTATGCGTCGGTTCGCGCTGATGCGGCTCAGGCCGTGGCCGCACGCTGACGCGTAGCGGGTCCGACGTGTTCTACAGGAAATCGATAATGGCCACTTCGTTCGAAAGCACCGAAAGCCGCGACTTGCCGGCGCTTGACCGAGCGCGTTCGTCGGCGGTGCCTGAGGTGTCGAACCGCACGCCTGTCAGCCGTTCGATCTGGCGTTGCGCGTCACTTGTCGCCTGCCTCGGTCTGTGGCAGATCGCGACGCAATACAAGATCTCGCTCGGCTTCGTGACAATGGCGAATGTGCCCGCACCGACGGATGTCGCGCAGGCCTTCTGGCACCTGTTGCATTCACCCAAGCTGCCGATGCACTTGTTCGCCAGCATCGTGCGGGTGCTGGTTGGATTCAGCGCGGCGGCTATGGTGGGAGTCGGATTTGGCTTGGCCATCGGCCGGTATCGCGCGTTCGAAGATTCGGTGCTGCCCTCGCTGGAAGTGCTGCGGCCCATTCCTGCCGTAGCATGGATTCCGCTGGCGATCCTGATGTTTCCATCGTCGGAGATGAGCATGATGTTCATCACGTTCATCGGCGCGTTGTTCCCCATTTTGCTCAATACCATTCACGGCGTGGAAGGTATCGACCCGCGCCTGGTCGCCACCGCGCGAAGCCTTGGCACGCGACGCTTGTCGCTATTCAGCGAAGTGATTGTGCCTGGCGCGGCTCCGGCCATCCTGACTGGTTTGTCTATCGGCATGGGCACTGCGTGGTTCTGCCTGATCACGGCCGAGATGATCGCGGGACAGTACGGGATCGGCTATTTCACGTGGGAGTCGTACACCTTGCAAAACTATGCGGATATCGTCGTCGGCATGCTGCTGATCGGCGCGCTTGGCATGGGCAGCAGTGTGCTTGTCAAGAGACTCGGGCTGGTGCTGATGCCGTGGTACCGGCTGAGCGAGGCACGTCGATGAGTACCTCGTTAACCGAGATGTTGACCGAGGCGACCCTGGGCCATGTAGACGTGCGTTCGCTTTGCGTTGACGTAGGGCTGTCGGGCGAACGATTGACGGCACTCGACCGCCTTGATTTCACCATCGCGCCGGGCGAATTCGTCTGCGTGCTTGGACCGTCCGGTTGCGGCAAGTCGACCTTGCTCGGTGCTATCGCGGGACATGTGGCCGCAACCCGTGGCGAGATCGCGGTCGATGGCGAACGGGTCGCTGGCCCGCATCGAAACCGTGGTCTCGTGTTTCAGCAGCACACGTTGTTTCCGTGGAAGCGGGTGATCGACAACGTTGCGTTCGGACTGAAGATGAGTGGGCTCGGCCTGGAGGAGCGGCATCGCGAGGCGCGTGCGCTGCTCGAACTGGTCGGCTTGCAGGGATTCGAAGCGCGTTATCCGGTGCAACTGTCGGGTGGCATGCAGCAGCGGGTGGAGATTGCGCGCGCGCTGATCAACCGGCCGCACATCCTCCTGATGGACGAACCGTTTGGCGCACTCGACGCGCAGACGCGCCGGATGATGCAGAGCCTGTTGCTCGATGTGTGGGCGCGCATGCGCACGACGGTGATGTTCGTGACTCACGACATAGACGAGGCGTTGTTCCTGGCCGATCGCATTCTCGTGCTGTCGCGCCGGCCCGCGCGAATCGTCGCCGATATCGTGGTGCCGCTCGCCCGTCCACGCAATGACGAGAGCACGGTCGCGGCCGAGTTCGTCGACATCAAGCGCCGTTGCCTTGCGCTGCTGCGCGAAGGGACCTGATCTTGCGTTCCACGCAATCCCGATTGTTCAATGCTTCAAAAGAAAACTTGGCCCATGACTGCTTTCTCTCCGCTGACTTTCGACCCCGACGCACTCGATCCCGAAGCAACGGTCCTGCTGCCGCGCCTGTCCGATGCCGACCCTGTGGTCCGCCGCATCGCGCTCCTTGAACTCGCGGATATGGAGGATGAGAACCTGTTGCCGCCGATTGTCCATGCGCTGCGCCATGACGATTCGGCTGATGTCCGCCGCGAGGCGGCGCGTGTGCTGGCGGCCTGGGAAAGAGCGGAGGTTGTCGACGCGCTGTGCCAGACTCTTCTCGACCTCGATGAGGCGGTGCGCCTCACGGCGGCTCAAAGCCTCTCGGAACTCAAGGAAGTGGCCTCTGGCCACGTGCTGCTCGAATGGGTCGCCAATCCGGACCCGTTTGTGCAGGCCGCGATACTCCGTGCATTGCGTGAGTTGCGGCTATCCGATGCCCTGAACCCCGCTTTGCGAGCACTCTCGCATCCGCTTGCGTCGGTGCGTCTCGAGGCCGTCGGCGTCGCCGGCTGGCTCAAGGACGAGCGCGCACTCGCGCAGCTCGCCCAGGTAGCCGCAGGGGACGCCGATCCCGACGTGCGCCGGGCCGCAGTGGGTTCTTTGGGACTGGGCTCGGGGCCTGCGGAAACCATCGTCGATGCGTTGCTCAGTGCGTTGCGCGACGACGCCTGGCAGGTGCGTGAGGAAGCCGCCGCGACGCTTGGCAAGCTGCGCGCTGGCCAAGCCCGCGACGCGTTGATCGCGTCGCTCGACGATCCTTACTGGCAGGTCAGGCTGAAGTCCGCGCGAGCGCTCGGACGGTTGCGTGACCCGGGCGCGGGAGCGGCGCTTGGCCGGCTGCTGTCGCATTCCATCAGCAATCTGCGCAAGGAGGCGGCGCTTGCGCTCGGCGAGCTTGGCGACCGTGGTTTGCTGCCGGCGCTGCAAGCTGCCCAGGGGGACCCTGATCCGGAAGTACGCAAGGCGATTCGCATCGCGCTGCAACAGATCGAAGATCTTCCAGCATGAATGTACCTGAACGCATCGACCTCGATTCACGCGCCCATACCCTGACGCTACACTGGCCGGGCGCGCGGGTGCAGTGTGTCAGTCATGCGGCATTGCGCCGTGCGTGTCCATGCGCCGCGTGCCGTCGTATCCGCATCGCCGGGAGTTTCGTGCAGACAGACGAGGACGTCGCAGTCGTGGACATTCATTCCATGGCGTATGGCGTGCAACTCAGCTTCAGCGACGGTCATGCGCAGGGAATTTTCCCCTGGCCGTTTCTCGAAGCGCTTGAGGCTGCTGCATGACACGCGCCCTCGGACACCTTGGTGTTGACTGGCTCTCGGTCGAATGCGCGCAACGCGCGGGACGCTGGCCGTGGCAGCGCGCAGGCGTTGCCACGCGAGTGCTCGACGACGTTTCGATCGAAGTCGCACCCGGTGAGTTCGTCGTCGTGGTATTAACGTCTTCAAAACGTCCGTGGACCGGCGTCTGACGCAGGGGATTGCGTTATCAATCGGTTGAGCCGGTATAAATCGATTTGGGCTTGCGCGAGAAGTACCGCCCATTCGATCGTTTTCATCCTTTGATAACCCGCGGTTATCCGTCTCGGCGTCATCGTCGCGAAGCCATGGCGGTAGCGAGTAGTCCATTCCCTACGGACGGCTTTCCGATGGCCTGGATGTATCGAACGAAGCCTCGCCCGAGAGGCCGGAGAACGGTGAAGATTCCAATTTGGCATCACCTCGGTACTTTTCATCGCTTGTAGTGAACGCCTGTGAATAGCCATAATTTTTGTCATGGTCCGCTTGGGCCGCGGCATATCAAATGGCATTCACAGGAGTAGAAGCATGGTTCAACGGTATCAGCTGTTTATTAACAACGAGTGGGTCGACCCGGCATCGGGCATATGGTTCGATTCGCTTGATCCGTTCTCGGGCGAGCCTTGGGCCGAGATACCGCGGGCGGGCGAAGCCGACGTGAGCCGCGCGGTCGAGGCCGCGTCGGCCGCACTCGAAGGCCCTTGGGGCCGTATCTCCGCCACGGACCGCGGCCTGCTGCTGCACAAACTCGGCGCGCTAATCGAGAAGCATGCCGACGTGTTGACCGAAGTTGAAAGCCGCGACAACGGCAAGCTGCGCAGCGAGGTCGGCGGACAAGTCCGCTACATGGCGAAGTATTTCTATTATTACGGCGGTCTCGCGGACAAGATCCAGGGCGCCGTGATCCCGATGGACAAGCCCAAGGTATTCAACTACACCCGCTACGAGCCGCTAGGTGTAGTCGCGACCATTACGCCCTGGAACTCGTCGCTGTTGCTGACCGCGTGGAAACTCGCGCCCGCGCTGTGCGCCGGCAATACGGTGATCGCGAAGCCGTCCGAGTACACGTCGGCATCGCTCTTCGAACTCGCGAAGCTGTTCGTTACGGCCGGCTTCCCGCCGGGCGTCTTCAATGTGCTCACTGGTTTCGGCAAGGAAGT